>NZ_DASRVN010000270.1:0-3009 GCF_035655035.1 Kribbella sp.
CTGCCCGCCGGTGATCACCCGCGACAACACGCTGTAAACACTGAGCAGGGCGTTGAACACCGCCAGATCACTCGAGTAGGAGGCATCCGCCCGCCGCAACAGGTCGTTCTCGATCAGCCCGACCATGAACTGCTCGAACTCTCCCCGCTCCGCGAAAACGAGCCCGTCCAACGGCCGATCGATCGCATGCCGAACGAACCGATCCCTCGGATCCGGCACAGCCTCCGCAACTGCCACCCCGAATACGTTTTCCGTCAACCCATCTGCCGGCTGGGTCGGGGTTGGGGACCAGGCGTCAAGTGCCGCGGCGAACTGCGCCCACGGGAGGCGGGTGCGTTCTGGGTGGGCGGTGAAGAGCTGCTTGTAGTGGGCGTACGCCAGCTCCTTCTCGATCAGCGGGAGTACGTCGCGATCGAAGTCGAGGGGACCGTCGCCCAGCGCGTCCTTCGTCAGGTAGTGCGTGGCGACGGGCTTGGTGCCGGCGACGGTGTAGCCGAGTTTGGCGTGGTACGGGACACCGCGGCGGGAGCCGACGTACAGGATCGGCTCGTCGCCGGACGGGTGGTACGTGAGCAGTCCGTCGCACTCGTCGTACCAGCCGCCACGGCCCTCGGTGAGCAGCACCATCAGGTCGACGAACGCCTGCCCGAACCCACGCACGATCACCGGCTCCCGCGGCCGCAGCCCGTCCAGGTCGACGTCCGCGGTGTACCCGGGAGGAATGTAGGTCAGCCCCACATCCGCAACCTGCGCCGCCCACGCCGATTCCGATGCCGTCGGCAACCGATCCAGGTAGCCGAGGGCAAGCACCACCGCGTCGGCCGCGATCTCCGTACCGGATTCGAGGATCACCCGCTGGTCCGCGGTCAGCTCGACGGCCCGCTCCCGGTGCATGCTGACGGTCGCGGGGAGATCGCGGAGGACGCGCTCCCACACCCACGCCAGGTACTCCGCCTGCACCAGCCGCGGCGGGAAGTCCATCGGGCCCGGCTGCTCCAGCCCGGCCTTCTCCAGGATCACCGCGCCCTCACCGGCGACCCAGCTCGCGAGGTCCGGCCCCGGCGCGATCGGCCCCTCGCACTCGACCGAGTCGTCGGTGAAGATCGTGACGTCGGACGTCATCGAGTTCATCCACAGCAGCCGCGACTGCTCCCGCCGCCAGATCCGCCCGCCACCCACCGGGTACGGATCGACGACATGGATGTGTACGTCGCGACCCCCGAGCAACTCCTCCGCACCGGCCGCGAACCGCTCCAGCAACCCCACCGTCCGCGGCCCGCCGCCGACGAACACCACCGTCGCCGGCGGCTCCTTCCACGGACGCATCTCGGAAACCGTCATCGCGACAGCCCGAGGTGGTCGCGCAACGTCGTACCGCCGTACTCCGAGCGGAACACGCCGTACTCGCGGAGCAACGGAACGACCCGGTCGACGAAGTCGTCGAGGCCGCCCGGTGTCAGGTGCGGAACGAGGACGAAACCGTCTGCCGCATTTTCCTGAACGTGCCGGTTGACCGCCTCCGCGACCGTACTCGGTGAACCGACGAACGTCTGCCGGTTCTGCTGGTTGATGACCGTCTGCCGCAACGACCACCCGTTTTCCGCCGCTTGCGCACGCCATTCCGCAACGATCGGGAACGGGTCGTTGTACCCGACCCGGCCCTGCGTCACCGACGACCCGACCACCGGGTCCTCGGCCGGCAGCGGCCCGTCCGGGTCGTACGCCGACAGGTCGCGCCCCCAGAGCAGCTCCGCCAGCACCAGCGCGGTCGGTCCGGAAACCTGCTGTTCCCGGATGTACGCCGCTGTCTCGATCGCCTCGGCGTCCGTGTCCGCGACCACCACCGTCACGGCCGGCATGATCTTCAGCGACTCGTCACTGCGGCCGTACTTCGCCAGGCGGGACTTCACGTCCTTGTAGAAGGTCTGCCCGGCCGCGAACGTCCCGTGCCGGCTGAAGATCACGTCCGCGCTCGCGGCGGCGAATTCCCGTCCCTCCTCACTGTCACCGGCCTGGATGATCACCGGCCGGCCTTGCGGCGACGGGGGCAGCCCGAACCGTCCGTGGATGTCGAAGTGCGGGCCGGCGTCCGCGAAGGCCCCAGCGCCCTCGCGGGCGAAGGCGCCCACTGCCTGATCGAGGACGAGGTCGTCGGCGGTCCAGGAATCCCACAGTTTCCGGACGATTCGCAGTGATTCCTGCGCGCGGACGTACCGGTCGGCCTTGTCCAGATAGCCGCCGCGGCGGAAGTTCTCGCCGGTGAAGGCGTCCCAGGAGGTGACGACGTTCCAGGCGGCGCGTCCGCCGGAGACGTGGTCGAGGGTGGCCAGCCGCTTCGCGAGCTCGTACGGCTCGTTGAAGGTCGAGTTCACGGTGGCGGCCAGGCCGAGATGGGTGGTGACCGCGGCCAGGGCGCTGAGCACGGTAAGGGATTCCGGGCGGCCGACGACGTCGAGGTCGTGGATCTTGCCCTTCACCTCGCGGAGTCGCAGGCCTTCGGCGAGGAAAAAGAAGTCGAAGGTGCCGCGTTCCGCGGTTTCCGCAAGCTTCCGGAACGAGGCGAAGTCGATCTGCGAACCGGACGCCGGGTCCGACCACACGGTGGTGTTGTTGACGCCCGGAAAGTGCGCGGCGAGGTGGATCTGCTTGGTCATCGTGCGCTCCCCGAAAACGTGTTCCGCGGCCGCGCCAACCCGAGGCGCCCGCGCAGACTCCAACCTCGCTCGGCGGGCCCCACCAGCCCGCGCTCCCGCAACCGCGGCAGCAACTCGTCCGCGATCAACGGCACATCCAGCTCGAGCGACGCCGGCCGAAGGTGCACCCCGTCAACCCCAGCCGCCGCCCATCCCTCAACCGCCGCAACCAGCCCCTCCACCCCGTCCACATGAGGCCGCACTCCCACAGACACCAACACCAAGGGCCCACCCAGCCGCCCACCCGCTGGCTCATAAGCACTGTCCGCCGTAACAGAAACCGCCCGCCCCATCCCCTCCCCCGCAACCCCCACAC
>NZ_DASRVN010000271.1:0-8760 GCF_035655035.1 Kribbella sp.
GTTCTTCGACACCAGCGCAGTCGACAGGCCCGAGCATCATCAACCCCACCGACCCCGCCGAACTGTCACCACAAAGACGGCCGGAACCGTCACCGATGTCCCGATCAAAAACTGTTACCGATGTCCTGAGAGATGACAACGGCACGCGCAGCCTCCTCGACACGCTCGCGATAGCGCGCCCACCAAGCGGCGTCCCGCTCGGGCAGGTTCGAGTTGTCCGCGCGCATGCCGGTCGCGCCGTCGAGCTGCTCGCGCAGGATGTCGGCGTGCCCGGCGTGCCGGTTGGTCTCGGCGATCATGTGGACCAGGATCGCGTGCAGCGTCGTGTCCGGCTTCGGCCACCACGGCACCTGACCCGGGGCGTCCAGCGGCAACGCCTCGATCGTCGCGTCGGCGTGCGCCCACACCCGGCGGTATCGATCGACCACGTCCGCGCGGGTCTCGTCCGGGGTCGCCCACATGTCGGCGTTCGGCTCGGCGTCGTCGTCCCACCAGGAGAAGTCCTCGGGATACGGCCGCTCGAACGTCTTCCCGAAGTACCAGGCCTCCACGCTCGAGAGGTGCTTGATCATCCCGAGCAGGTTGGTCCCGGTCGGGGTCAACGGCCGGCGCGCGTCGTACTCACTGAGTCCGTCGAGCTTCCAGACCATGGCTTCGCGGGCGTTCCGGAGGTAGCCGTGCATGAGCTCTTTCACGCCCGCGATCATGCCAGTCAGCGGAAGGCGCCGGCGTTCGCCCGTGCCCATTCGGCGTACGTGACGGGTGGCCGGCCGGTCAGGTCGCGGACCGCGGGTTCGGGCTTCATCGGCCACTCGGACATCATCCGGAAGCCGTCGAGGAGCCACTGGGCGGTTTCCAGACCGATCGCCGGGGCGAGCTCCGCGAGGTACTCCTCCGGCGTCTGCTCCTCGAAGCGGACCTCCTTGCCGATCGCCGCCGCGATGTGGGCCACCTGCTCCGGCGGCGTGATCCCCTCGGGGCCGCTGAGCGTGATCTTCTGCCCGTCGTACCGCTCCGACATCAGCACCACCCGGGCCACCGCCGCGATGTCTGCGAGGTCAATCGGCGTCTGCACCGCGTTGCCGTACGGCGCCCGTACGACCCCCTCCGCCCTGATCGACGGCGCCCAGCCGAGCGTGTTGTTCATGAATTGGCCCGGCCGCAGGAAGGTCCACGCGAACCCGCCGGCCTCGACCGCCCGCTCCAGACGGTAGTAGTGCCAGGTCGCCGGATCCCCCTGCGCCTCGTACTCGGCCGGCTCCCCGGACAGTACGACGACCCGCCGCACGCCGGCGTCCCGCGCACAGCGGACGAAGTCGTCGACGTACGCCGGGAGCGGCGCCAGGTACACCGCGTCGACACCCGCGAGCGCCGCAGGCAAGGTCTCCGGCTTCCCGAGGTATCCCCGCGCGACCTGCACCCCGGAAGGAAGCGCCGCGCGGGCCGGGTTCGCGGTCAGTGCCCGCACCGGCGCGCCCGCCGCGACCAACTCGTCGACCAGCAACCGCCCCACGCTCCCGGTCGCGCCCGTCACCAGGATCGTCATGTCCGTCTCCCCTCGATCGATCAATTCCCGTAGGGTATACGAGAATTCAAGGAACCGCCTATCGTTGTCCGGGTGAGTGAGCGCCGAAGTGGTGAAGGGCAGCCGGACCGGACGCTGGCGTTGCTGTGGCGCAACCACCGCCAGCCGCCCGCGGATCCCCAGCGGAAGCGGGGAGCAGGACGCCGGCCGTCGCTGACCGTCGACGACGTCGTCCAAGCAGGTATCCGGCTCGCCGACGAGCAGGGCCTGGCGGCCGCGTCGATGGGCGGGCTGGCGAAGGAGCTCGGCGTCGGCACGATGACGCTCTACACGTACGTACCGTCGAAGGAGGAGCTCCTGGACCTCATGGTCGACCAGGTGCTCGTCGAACGTCGACTGCCCGGCCCGGGCGAGCCGCGACCGGCGGACTGGCGCGAGCAGGTCGAGATCTACTCCGTGCAGACGCGGGAGATGTTCCAGCAACACCTGTGGCTGTCGCAGGTCTCCACGATCCGCCCGCCGGTTGGTCCGGGGATGCTGGCGGGGCGGGAGTACCTGCTGTCCGTGCTGCTCGATCTCGGCCTCACCCCGACCGAGACAAACACGGCAGCGCTCGCGATCACGACATACGTCGACTCGGCCGCGAGCCTGGAGGCGGAGAGCCTGCTCGTCGAGCGCGCGACCGGCCAGACGAACAACGCCTGGTGGTCCGAGCGCAACGACCTCTGGGAAACGTACTTCGACGTCGACCGCCATCCAGCGATGACAACCATCTGGCACGCCAACGGCTACCAGTCAACCCCCGACGACGCCTACCACTACGGCCTCAACCGCCTCCTCGACGGCATCCAGCCGTAGCTCCGACGCCAGCTGCGACGGCGGGGTCGCGGCGACTGCCGCCAGGCCCGGCTCGAGTCCCTCACCCGCCGCCCGCGGCGTCGGTAACAGAGTCACTCGCTGTGGTGGGTCATTCCCACTCGATGGTGCCCGGCGGCTTGCTCGTGACGTCGAGCGTGACGCGGTTGATCTCGTCGACCTCGTTGGTGATCCGGGTCGAGATGCGTTCGATCACGTCGTACGGGAGCCGCGCCCAGTCGGCGGTCATCGCGTCCTCGCTGGTCACGGGGCGCAGTACGACCGGGTGACCGTACGTCCGCCCGTCGCCCTGGACGCCGACCGAGCGGACGTCGGCGAGCAGCACCACCGGGAACTGCCAGATGTCGCGGTCCAGCCCGGCCGCGGTCAGCTCGGTACGGGCGATCAGGTCCGCTGCGCGCAGGATGTCCAGCCGCTCGCGGGTGACCGCGCCGATGATCCGGATCGCGAGACCCGGGCCCGGGAACGGGTGCCGGTAGACCATCGTCTCGGGCAGGCCGAGCGCCAGCCCGAGCTCGCGGACCTCGTCCTTGAACAGCGTCCGGAGCGGCTCGATCAGGCTGAACTCGAGGTCGTCCGGGAGCCCGCCGACGTTGTGGTGAGACTTGATGTTCGCCGCGCCCGCGCCGCCGCCGGACTCGACCACGTCCGGGTACAGCGTGCCCTGGACCAGGAACTCGATGTGCCGCTCGGCGTCCACCTTCCGCGCGGTCGCCTCGAAGGTCCGGATGAACTCGCGGCCGATGATCTTCCGCTTCTGCTCCGGGTCGGTGACGCCGGCCAGCGCGGACAGGAACTGGTCCTCGGCGTCGATCGCCTCCAGCCGGATCCCGATCGCGGCGGCGAAGTCCTTCTCGATCTGCTCGGACTCACCGGCCCGCTGCAGGCCGTGGTCGACGTACACGCAGGTCAGCTGGTCGCCGATCGCCTTGTGCACCAGGGCCGCCGCGACCGCGGAGTCGACGCCGCCGGACAGCGCGCACAGCACCTGCTTGTCGCCGACCTGCTCACGGATCAGCGCGACCTGCTCGTCGACGACGTTGGTGGTGGTCCAGTCACCGACACAGCCGGCGATCTCGTACAGGAAGTGCTCCAGCACGGCCTGCCCTGCCTGCGAATGCAGGACCTCCGGGTGCCACTGCACCCCGGCGAGCTTGCGGTCCAGATCCTCGAACGCCGCCACCGGCGCACCCTCAGACCCGGCCAGTACGGCGAACCCGGCCGGCGGCGCGTGTACGGCGTCCCCGTGCGACATCCACACGTTCAGGTCCTGCGGGATGCCCGCGAGCAGGGTGCCCGCCGCGCTCACCGTGACCGGCGTACGCCCGAACTCCCGCAGCCCGGTACGCCGGACGTCCCCGCCGAGCGTCTGCGCCATCGCCTGGAACCCGTAGCAGATCCCGAACGCCGGCACACCGGCCTCGAACAGCCCCGACTCGACCCGCGGCGCCCCCTCGGCGTACACCGACTGCGGCCCACCCGACAGGATGATCGCCTTCGGCCCCTTCGCCAGCATCTCCTCGACCGGCATCGAGTGCGGCACGATCTCCGAGTACACCTTCGCCTCACGCACCCGCCGCGCGATCAGCTGCGCATACTGCGCCCCGAAGTCAACAACCAGAACCAACTCATGCTCCGCCACGCCCAAAGCGTATCGGTGCAGGTCAGCAGGGCTGTAATCCCCACCCGCCGCCGGAGCCCACTCCGGACTGTCACGAAGCGATTACGGCTTGCCGGGCTCGACCACCTACCATCGGCACCGAGAGTCTCCGGGCAAGCCGAAGGCCCGCCGGCGTCCGCCGGCGGGCCTTCAGGTGATCTTGTAACGGAGAGACCTGCCTCCGCCTTCGCCAATGAGTTTAGGATCATGCGCCCCGCAAATCAAACAGGCGTCCATCACGCCGTCGTCGCTGCCAAGATCAGCGGCCCACGCCTCTCGCCGTACCTGACAGCAATGGAAGGCAACGTCCGCCGGGCGCTCAGCCTGTACCAGTGGAACGTCGAACTGTCCGGCTCCGTGTACGAATGCCTGCATCGGTTCGAGGTGATCCTGCGCAACGCACTCGACGAGCAACTCCGCAGCTGGAACGCCCTCCAGCGGGATCGGGAGACGGGCCGGACCCACTCAGCGGACTGGCTGCTGGATCCCGCGCGTCTCCTGGGGCGGCTGGCCGGTGACGACATCCGCAAGGCCGGGCGCCGGGCGCAGACCGCCCTGCGAGGTGCCGGCCGACCGCCCGGGCACCCCGACGTCCTTGCCCAACTGAGCTTCGGCACGTGGCGATTCCTGTTACCTGACAACGATCCGGGCCGGCAGCACCTCTGGAACAAGGCCCTGGCCGCTGCCTTCCCAAGGCTCAGCGGCGCGCCCTCGGACCTGGTGGACCACGTCGACCATATCTACAAGCTGCGCAACCGCGTCGCTCACCTCGAGCCGCTGCTCAACTCGGGCATGGTCGCCGACCGGCTGGACCGGATGCGCACGGTGCTGCTCGCGATCGATCCGGCGCTCGAGGCGTGGTTCGTCTCGCGGCAGCGCGTCACGGCAACTCTGAAGCTGAAGCCGTAGCAGTCACCCGGAGGTGCTTTGGGGCGTGGAAGGAGAGGAGGGTTGTCCAGGGTGGGGGCTCGGTTAGCTGGACGTGGGGTAGCAGGGTTTGGGTGGATTCCAGGGCGATGCGGGTTTCGAGGCGGGCGAGGGTGGCGCCCAGGCAGCGGTGGAGGCCCAGGCCGAAGGCCAGGTCGGGTGGGGCGTTGGTGGCGGTGAGGGTGAGGAGGATCGGGGCTTGGGGTGGGAGTTGCGTGTCGCCGAGGGTGGCGGGGGTGGCGGTGATGCGGCGCCAGGTCGGGACCGAGGAGGCGTTGCAGAGTACGTCCTCGACTGTTTCGGCGGGGTCGATCCGGCGGCCGAGGGAGCGGTGGAAGGCCGTGGAGATGAGTTGGGTGGTGGTCTCCTGGCCGGCGATCAGCAGGAAGTACGCGGCCGCGCAGATCTCCTCGTCGGAGAGGCCCAGCTTGATCAGGACGCCGAACAGGTCGGTGCCGGGCTCCTTGCGGGCGGCCGTCGTACGGGCGCGTAGCCACGCGTAGAACTCGGCGGCGGTGTGGGCCAGTTCGAGCTGGCGGTCCTCGTCGGGGGTGCCCCAGAAGAGTTCGAGGGAGTCCAGGCTCCAGGCCTTCAGGGCCGGTACGTCGACCTCCGACAGGCCGAGGAGGTGGAGGACGACCAGGGCGGGAGGCTCGGCGGCGATCGCCTGGACGAGGTCGATCTCTTCGCCGGCTGCCAGGCGGGCGGTGGTGGACGCGACTCGGGAGGTGTTGAGTTCGCGGGCGAGTGGTTCGACGGCGGCGACGCGGGCGGGGCTGAAGAAGCGGGCCACCGCGGCGCGGATCGGGCGATGGGATTCGCCGGCGTTGTTCGCGAGCGTCGGCGGCAGCGCGAAGCCGACCGCGGACAGGACGCGGAGGGCCTTCACGGAGAGCGGGGTGTGCGCGAGTACGGCGTTGTCCGGGCGGAACGTCTGCGGATCGAGCAGCACGTCCCGTACCGCTGCCGGATCCTCGACCACCCAGTACCCGAGCGCCTCGTCGTACCGCGCCGGACAACCACTCACTCGAACCAGCTTGGAGCGGTCGAGCGGAACTTTTCCACCGGCCAGGTGCCGACGCCGGCCGGGATGCGGCCGAGCAGGGGGACCCCGGACGTGCCCGGCAGGTCGTGCAGGTTGCAGCGTTCCGCGAGGTCCGGGTCGTCCGGCCAGGAACCGATGACGAGACCCTCGACCGGCAGTCCGCGGGTCCGTAGCGCCTCGACGGTCAGGCCGGTGTGGTTCAGGGTGCCGAGCCCGGCGCGGGTCACCACCACAAACCGGAACGGGCTGGTCAGGTGTTCCGCGAGATCCGCCAGGTTGTTGCCGTCGGCATCGAGCCCGACGAGCAGGCCGCCGGCGCCCTCGACCAGTACGGTGTCGTACGTCCGGGCGAGGTCGTCGACCGACGCGGCGTACTCCTCGACCGACGGCAGCGCGATTCCCGCCCGCCGCGCGGCCGTCGTCGGGCCGAGCGGTTCGGGCAGCCGGACGCCTTCGTGCAGCGCGGTCACGCCGCTGAACCGGCCGACCTCCGCGAGGTCACCCGGCTCGTCAGGCGCGACACCGGTCTGCGCCGGCTTCACGACCGCGACCGACTCCCCCGCGCACACCGCGAGCGCGGCCGTGACGATGGTCTTGCCGATGTCCGTGTCGGTCCCGGTGACGAAGGTGATCATGAGACCTTCCCGATCGCGTCGGCGATCACGGTGCAGGCGTGATCGACATCCGTTGCTGACAGTCCGGCGTGCGCGGTGAGCCGCAGCCGGGAGATCCCGTCCGGTACCGACGGCGGCCGGAAGCTTCCGACCCGGACGCCGTTCTCCAGACACAACTCGGCCGCGCGCACGGTCTCCCGCGGACCCGGCATCGGTACCGAGACGACGGGCCCGGAGGCGGGCGGTACGTCGCACGCCGCGGCCAGCCGTGCCGTCGCGGCATGGATCGCGGACGGGCGGTCAGGCTCGGCCCGGAGTACCTGCAGCGCGGCGAGGGCGGCGGCGCACGCGGCCGGGTTGAGGCCGGTGTCGTAGATGAAGGGGCGGGAGCGATTGATCAGGTGGTTGCGGAGCACGGTGGGGCCGAGGACCACGCCGCCCTGGGAGGCCATCGACTTGGAGAGGGTCATGGTGACGACGACGTGGTCGAGGCCGGCCAGGCCGAGGGTATGGACGGAGCCGTGGCCGTTGCCTGTGACGCCCAGGCCGTGGGCCTCGTCGACGAGGAGGACGGCGTCGTGTGCCGCGGCGGTGGCTGCCAGTTCGGTGAGCGGCGCCTCATCGCTGAGGACGGAGAAGACGGACTCGGTCATCACGACGGCGTGTGGTTCGTTGCGTTCGGCAAGGAGTTTTTCGACGGTGCCGACGTCGTTGTGCGCGAAGATCTCGACCCGGGAGCGGGACAGGCGGCACGCGTCGACGAGCGAGGCGTGGACGTGTTCGTCGGAGATCAGGAGGGTACCCGGGCCGCCGAGGGCGGTGACGATGCCGAGGTTGGCCAGGTATCCGGACGAGAAGGCGAGCGCGGACTCCTGGCCCACGTACGCCGCCAGCGCGGACTCCAGCTGCTCGTGGAGTTCCGTCGTACCGGTCACCAGGCGGGATGCGGTGGAGCCGGTGCCCCAGGTGCGGACGGCCCCGGCGGCGGCTTCGGTCACGCGCGGGTCGCGGCTGAGGCCGAGGTAGTCGTTGCCTGCCAGGTCGATCAGGTCGTCGTCGTGGGCGCGGGCGTGCAGCCGGCGAGTGAGGCCGCGGGCTTCCAGGGCCGCAGCCTTCGGAGCAAGCCAGTCCTCGAGCATCAGCCTTTCCCCTCCAGCGCAGCACGGTCCTCCAGCGCAGCACGGTCCTCCGGCGCAGGCCAGTCCCCCGGCGCGAGCCAGTCCACCTGCATCAGCCGGCCTCCTCGATCGCGCCGGTGATCGCCGCGGCAATGGTCGCGATCTCGCCGTCGGTGCAGATGTACGGCGGCATCGTGTAGACGAGGTCGCGGAACGGCCGCACCCACACGCCGCGCCGCAACGCCGCCTCGGTCATCGTTGGCAGGTCCACCGGTCCACCGAGCTGTACGACGCCGACCGCGCCGATCACCCGTACGTCCTTCACGGCCGGCAACTCACGCGCCGCATCCAGCCCGGTCTCCAAACCGGCCGAGATCCGGGCAACGTTCGCGGCCCAGTCCTGGGAGAGCAGGAGATCCACGGACGCCAGGGCGACCGCGCAAGCGAGCGGGTTGGCCATGAAGGTCGGGCCGTGCATCAACGCACCACCTGGTCCGTTCGAGACCGTCTGCGCGACGTCCGACGTACACAACATCGCCGCCAGCGTCAGGTACCCACCCGTCAGGGCCTTGCCGACGCAGAGGATGTCCGGCTCCACGTGCTCGGAGGCGAAGAGCGTGCCGGTCCGCCCGAACCCGGTCGCGATCTCGTCGAAGATCAGCAGGAAACTGTGGCGATCGGCGAGCTCCCGCAGTACCCGGAGGCAGGCCGGGCTGTACGGGTACATGCCGCCGGCGCCTTGCAGGACCGGTTCGACGATGATCGCGGCGATCTCCTCCGAATGCGCTGCGGCCAGCGCCGCCATCGCCTCGGCCCACGCCTGCAGCTCCGGATCGTCGGCGGAGCGTTCGAACCCCGCCGGCGGTTGTGGGCCGAAGACCTGATCCTGCAGGGCGCCGGTGAAGAGCGAGTGCATGCCGTTGACCGGGTCGCAGACGCTCATCGGCGCGAACGTG
The DNA here is from genome assembly GCF_035655035.1 of Kribbella sp. Classification (GTDB taxonomy): domain Bacteria; phylum Actinomycetota; class Actinomycetes; order Propionibacteriales; family Kribbellaceae; genus Kribbella. The sequence goes on from NZ_DASRVN010000271.1 coordinate 8,722, forward strand.
TCGCCGTGGTACCCGCCGCGGACCGTCAGCATCCGGGTC
>NZ_DASRVN010000272.1:0-13300 GCF_035655035.1 Kribbella sp.
CCGCAGCCCCGGGCGCTCGGGCGGATCCCGCGGACCCGGGAGAACCGTCCGGCTCCACGTCCACGGCGGACCGGGTGGTCTCCGCAGCCGCGGAGGACCCTCGGGGCCCGGAGGGGCGGGTGGGGGTGGCGGGGGTTGTGGGTTGGTCGGGGTACTCGCCGGGGACCGGGAGGAGGATGGGGGTGGCGGTGGAGGTGGCGTCGGCGAGGACGGTGAGGTGGGGTTCGCGGATCAGGTCGGCTTCGCCGACCACGACCATGCGGCCGCCGAGCTCCATCCAGGTGAGCTCGTCGTCGTCCAGCGCGTCCGAGACGAACGCGGGCGCCGCCAGCGACGGCCCGTTGATCACCACGCAGTCGCCGAGCAGGCTGTTCAGCTGCCCGCCGAGCCGCGGGTTCACCATCAGCAGGATGATCCGCAGGTCCCGATCCATGTCGCGCGCGGTCAGCGCGGTGTGCACGTTGTGCACGTCGTCGTTGTCCAGCAGCACCAACGCCCGCGCGGTCGACGGCGGACCGTCCTTCCGCCGATCCACACCGGCCCGGCGAAGCAACGACTCACTGATCACCGGCGCGTCGATCACCTTCGCGCCGAGCTCACCGATCCGGTCGCGGTGCCGCGACGCGGGGTTGACCAGCGCGATCACCCGCTCGCCCGAACTCACCAGTTCGGTGACCACCCGGACCATCGTCCGGCTCGACCCGCAGACCACCACCGGCCGCTCACCGATCTCGCCGGTCCCGGCCGCGGACGGCTCCTCAGAATCGGGCGGGCTCTCGGTACTCTCCCCACTGTTCCCGAAGAACGTGACAGATTTCCCCCATCGTGGCCTCCGCACGCGCCGCCTCCAGCATGGGTTCGATCAGGTTGCCAGTGCCGCTGGCCGCCTCCACCAGAGCCGACAGCGTACGACGTACCCGGTCCTCGTCGCGGTGTGCCTTGCGCGCCGCGAGCACCCGGCACTGCTCGATCTCGACCTCGTGCGAGACCCGGAGGATCTCCAGCTCGCCGGAGACCGTGTCGGTGAGCGTGTTCACGCCGACGATCTTCTTCTCGCTCTTCTCCAGCTTCTGCTGGTACTCGAAGGCCGCGTCGGCGATCTCGGCCATGAACCAGCCGTCCTCGATCCCGCGCAGGATCCCGCCGGTCATCGTCTCGTCCGGGCTCATCTCCTTGATCCGCGCGAAGATCTGCTCCGCCTCGGCCTCGATGGCGTCGGTGAGCGCCTCGACGTACCAGGAACCGCCGAGCGGGTCGGCGACGTTCGTGATGCCGATCTCCTCCATCAGCACCGACTGCGTGCGGAGCGCGATCTCGGCCGACTCCTCGCTCGGCAGCGCGAGTGTCTCGTCGAGCGCGTTGGTGTGCAGCGAGTTCGTCCCGCCCAGGACCGCGGCCAGGGCTTCGACAGCCGTCCGTACGACGTTGTTGTAAGGCTGCTGCGCGGTCAGCGACACCCCCGCGGTCTGGGTGTGGAAGCGGAGCCACTGCGCCTTGTCGGTCCAGGCGCCGTACACGTCCCGCAGCCAGCGCGCCCAGATCCGCCGGGCGGCGCGGAACTTCGCGATCTCCTCGAAGAAGTCCAGGTGGCTGTCGAAGAAGAACGACAGGCCCGGGGCGAACACGTCGACGTCGAGCCCGCGGGACAGGCCGAGCTCGACGTACGCGAACCCGTCGGCGAGCGTGTACGCGAGCTCCTGCGCGGCGGTCGAGCCGGCCTCGCGGATGTGGTACCCGGACACGCTCAGCGGTTTGTACGCCGGGATCGTGGTCGCGCAGTACTCCATCAGGTCGCCGATCAGCCGCAGGTGCGGCTCCGGCGGGAACAGCCACTCCTTCTGGGCGATGTACTCCTTGAAGATGTCGGTCTGCAGGGTGCCGTTCAGCTTGGTGATGTCGGCGCCCTGCCGTTCGGCGGCGACCAGGTACATGCAGAACGCCGGGACCGCCGGGCCGGAGATCGTCATCGAGGTGGTGACGTCCTGCAGCGGGATGTCCTTGAACAGCCGGTCCATGTCGGTGGCCGAGTCGATCGCGACCCCGCAGTGCCCGACCTCGCCGAGCGACCTCGGGTCGTCGGAGTCGCGGCCCATCAGCGTCGGCATGTCGAACGCGACGGACAGGCCGCCGCCACCGCCGTTCAGGATCATCCGGTACCGCTCGTTGGTCTGCTCGGCGTTGCCGAAGCCGGCGAACTGGCGGATCGTCCAGGTCCGGCCGCGGTACCCGGTCGCGTACAGGCCGCGGGTGAACGGGAACTCCCCCGGCCAGCCGATCCGCTCCATCCGCGGGTCGGCGCTCCCCTCGGGCGGCCCGTAGACGGGGGCGACCTCGGTGCCGGAGAGCGTGGTGAAATCCGCCTCCCGCTTGCGCGCGGCGTCGTACCGCTGCTGCCACCGGTCACGCCCGGCCGCGATCTGCTCGGCATCCATCAGTCAGACCTCCCTAGGACTGGTCCCCAAAATACTAGGACGTCCAACTATTTCCAATGTGGGGCGGATCCCCAGACCATCACAATCCGCGCCGGCCGGCGCCGCTGAGCGTGGAGGCCCGCCGCGGCACGTGATTGTGATGGGCTGCGGATCCGCCCCCACCCAGCAACCGGCGCCCGGGTCAGAAGTCGCCGGCGTTGTGGCGGAGGGGTTCGAGGACGGACCAGAGCATCTTCAGCTGGTCGTCGGTGAGGCCGCGGAGGGCGAAGTCGGCGGCGACCAGGTCGGCGGTGGCGCGTTCGACCAGGTCGCGGCCCTCGGGGGTGATCTCGCACAGCACCGCGCGGCCGTCGTCCGGGTGCGGCGTACGGGTCACCAGCCCGGCGGCCTCCAGCCGGCGCACGATCGACGTCACGGACGTCGGGTGCACCTGCAGCCGCTCGCCCATCTTGCCCAGCGGCAACGACCCACGCCGCGAGAACGTCAGCAGTACCAGCGCCTCGAACCGGGCGAACGTCAGCTCGTGCTTGCGCAGGATCTCGTCCAGCTCGTTGATCACGATCTGCTGCGCCCGCATCAACGACGTCACGGCCCGCATCTGCTCGACGGCCCCCCACCGCCGCCCCCACTGCCGCGACGCCTCGTCGATCGGATCGAACGGCAACGCCCGCTTCCTCGCCATGCCCGGAACCTTAGCCCCAGACTTGTACGACCATGGCGAAACCCAAGGATTACGACTTCCCCGCCCTCGGGACGGATGTTCCGGCCGAACAGCTGATCAGCATCCGATTCCGCAAGTACGCCGCGCACGCCCACAGCGCCCGGTTCTGGTACCGCATCCTCGGCGTCGTGCAGCTGTGCGCCGCCCTGGTGATCGCGATCTCGGTGGCGATCAGCGCACCGATCTGGTTGGCGCCGGCGCTCGGCGGCCTGATCGCGCTCTCCGAGGGGGTCCGGACGTTGTTCGGGTTGAAGGACGCGTACCCGACGTACACCCGGACCGCACAGGAGTTGCGCAACGAGGCCTGGCTGTACGCGCAGAAGGCTGGGCGGTACGCGGATGCAGGCGAGCCGGTGAAGTTGCTTGCTGAGCGCGTGGTGGAGATCAGCCACTCCGAGACCGAGGACTGGGAGGCCGCGTTGAAGGCACGCAACATCTGAAAAGTGTCGGCAGGGTCTGGCACTGTGCCGGCATGAGATATCTGGAGCACTTGCGGGCCGAGAGTTCGCGGTTGGGTGGGGTGGCTCGGGCCGGGCTGGGGGCTGGTGTGCCCAGTTGTCCTGGGTGGGTGGTGGATGACGTGGTGCGGCATGTCGCGCAGGTGTATGAGCACAAGGTGGAGGTGCTGAAGCACGGGGTGCTGCCGGATCCTTGGCCGCCGGACTTTTCCGGGCTGGATTCGTTGCAGTGGTACGACGAGGCGCGGCAGGCGGTCGTGGACGCGTTGGAGAGCGCGGGCACCGACCGGCCGACCTGGACCTTCAACCCGCGGGACAGTACGTCGGCGTTCTGGCACCGGCGGATGGTGCACGAGACCGTGATCCACCGGATCGACGTCGAGCAGGCGCACGACGTGGTCTCGCCGATCGACCCGGAGGTGGCCCTCGACGGGATCGACGAGGTGCTGTACCCGACCGTCGGCGGTCCGTGGTGGGAGGAGGGCGACACCGAGTACCCGGTGGACGCCACGATCCGGCTGACCACCGGCGGCCGGTCCTGGACCGTGGTCGTCGACGCGACGAGTGTCGACGTACGGCAAGGGGCCGAGGGTACGGCGGCGGCCGAGGTGAGCGGTGATCCGGCGCAGGTGTACCTGTGGTTGTGGGGCCGGGCCGGCGAGGACACGATCGAGGTGGCGGGCGATCCGGAGGTCGTGCGGGCGTTCCGCGGACGAATATCGGAGGCGTCGCAGTGAGGATGTCCTCTCCGGGCGTTCCCGTTCGTTCCCTTCACGACAACCGAGAAGGAGGACTCTGATGGCCCAGTACCTTGCCTTGACCTACACCGCGGACGTCGACTGGTGGGCGCCCGAACAGGCCGAGGAGCTGGCCGAGTACCGGCGGTTCGGCGCCGAGTACGCCGACCAGGTGAAGGCGAGCGCCGTACTGCATCCGACCGCGACGGCGACCGTGGTCCGCGTGCAGGGCGCCCGCGGCGGACCGGTCGTCACCACGGACGGCCCGTATGCCGAGACCAAGGAAGCCCTGACCGGGTACTACCTGATCGAGGCCGACGACCTCGAGGAGGCGGTCAGGATCGCGGCCGAGATCCCCGCCGCCTGGGGCGGAGCGGTCGAGGTCCGCCCGGTCATCCTGGCCAAGTAGCCGGCCGAGCGGTAGGGCGACGCGTGGACGAGTTGTACGGCGTGGTGGCGGAGACGGTCCGGGTTGAGGGGACGCGGATTCTCGCGACCCTGATCCGGACCGTGGGTGACGTCCAGCTGGCCGAGGACGCCGTACAGGAGGCGGCGCTGGCGGCGCTCGGGGCGTGGCCCGTGACGGGCGTTCCGCCGGAGCCGCGCGCCTGGCTGACGGTCACCGCGCGGCGGAAGGCGATCGACATCATCCGACGCGAACAGGCCCGCGGCGCGAAGGAACGCGACGCGCAGCAGCTGATCGACCTGACCACGCTGGATGCGCCGGATGTCGTCCAGGACGACCTCCTGCGACTGATCTTCACCTGCTGCCACCCCGCGCTGTCGCCACCGACCCGCGTGGCGCTCGCGCTCCGCACGCTCTGCGGTCTCTCACCCGCACAGATCGCCGCCGTACTGCTGACCACCGAGGTAGCAACCACGAAACGCCTGGTACGCGCCCGGCAGAAGATCGCGGCCGCCCGGATCCCGTACCGTGTGCCGTCCGACGCCGAGCTGCCCGAGCGGCTCCCGGCGGTCTGCGCGGTCATCCACAGCCTGTACACCGCCGGGCACGCACCCGCGGAGGGCGAGGCGGCGTACGACGTGGATCTCTGCGCGGAGGCGATCCGCCTGGCGGAGCTGCTGCGCGCGTTGCTGCCCGATCAGCCGACGCCGACCGCAGTACTGGCCTTGCTGGTGCTCACCGAGGCGCGGCGACCCGCGCGGCTCGATGACGACGGACAGGTCGTGACGCTGGACCTGCAGGACCGTTCACGCTGGGACCAGGCGTTGATCGCCCGCGGTATCGCGCTGCTCAACGAGTCGCTGGAGCGCTCCGAGCGGCAGGCGGACGCGTACCAGCTCCAGGCCGCGATCGCCGCCGAGCACGCCCGCGTCCCCAGCTACAACGCGACCGACTGGCACGAGATCGTCCGGCTGTACGACCTGCTCGTCGCGGTCTCCCCCGGTCCGGCAGCCGAGCTCGCCCGCGTCGTGGCGATCGCCGAAACCGGCCGAGTCGGCACCGCCCTGGAGCTCCTGGACACGATCCCGCCCAGCTCCCGGCACCACGCCGTACGCGGCGAACTCCTCGCCCGCCGGTCCCACTACGCCGAAGCCGCCGCCGAGCTCCAGGCAGCCCTCGACACTGCCCCACCAACCCACCCGGAACGAGCCCACCGAGAACGCCGCCGCGACCACTTCCGGCAGCTGGCCGAGCAACGACCGGCAACCGGCTGACCGGCCCGCCGACGGCGCGTGCGTCCGAGCGGTCCGGCGCGGGGTCTACTCGTTGTCGATCCAGTTGCCGCGTTCGCTGTTGAAGATCGACTTCGCGCCGTGGGACGGGGCCGGCCGCGACTCGGCGGCCGGCTTCGTGACGGCCGTAACCGGGGCGTAGCTGCCACTGACCTCCTGAGCGGAGTCCATCCCGATCGGGCCGGTGCCGTCGTCGTCGGAGTCCTCGTCACCCTGGAGTACGTCGACGCTCGCGGACGCCCGCAGGCCGGTGCGCTGGATGACGCGCTGGATGGTCAGGTCCCGGTCGTCGGGACGGCTGACCCACTTGATCTCGCGGAAGCCCTGGTCCTGCGCGGCGGACTCGAAGACGAAGTGGCCGTAGCCCAGCATCCGCCCGATGATCGGCTTCTGCAGCGTGATGTCCAGGACCCGCGCGATCGGGGTCGTCGCGACGGTCTGCGAGAAGACGCCGCGGATCCGCATCACCCGCATGTTCGTGACCACGAACCGGTCCCGGTGCTCGGTGAGGAACTGCCAGAAGGCGTGCACGAGCAGGATGAGCACGATCGCGAGCAGCACCGGCTGCGCCCCGATCGTCGTGACCGCCATCGTCACCAGCAGCGCTGCCGCGATCACGACCTCGAGCATCGGCAGCGCGAACACCACCCAGTGGTGCCGAACCTCGTCGATGACGACTTCGCCCTCGTCCGAGATCAGATGGCGCCGGACCTTCGGGTCGAAGATCCGGAAAAGGCCTATTCCGGCCATCCACTCACTCCCCTGTCACGCACCTGTGTGTGACCCCGTGAAACAAGTGTCCCGCACGATCGCTCGCAACGGGACACTCAGCGGGTGCTCACTTGAACAGCGCGGTCAGGAAGGTGATGACACTCCCGAAGGCCGTACCGACGGCCGAGAACGCACCACCGACTGCGCCGGCAGCGTGCGCCGGCTGGGTGAACAGATAGAAGCCGGCAAAGGCGATGAGCGCCCAGATCAACAACTTCTTCGGCATGTCGCCACTCCCCTTGTTCCTAACCCACTCGGTCGACTGTGGTTGAGTTTGTATCACGGACCGTCACCAATTGTCACTGACTGAACACAGCCCACCGCACAATGCTCACCAGGTACAAGATCCATTCTGTAACGGATCCGGGGCCATGGCAGCCTCCGGCGCGCCGCCGTGAGACGCTGATCGCGGTCAGCGCCGGAAATCCTGCGGTATTTGCCCGGAATCGGCACAACTGACGGTGAACGAAAAGCAAAGACACAATGTGACACTGCGTGGCCGGCTGTTCCACGGCGAGACAAGTGTCACAAAGCGGCAATCAATTCGTCGGCCGCCGAATACGGGTCGATCGCTCCGTCGGCGACCTTGGCGGCCAGTACGTCGAGCCGCGCGTCGCCGTGCAGATGCGCGAACCGGGCCCGCAGCGCGGTGGTCGCGATCGCCTCGATCTCGTCCCGCGCGCGACTGCGGCGGCGCTCGGTGAGGACGCCGTTCCCGGTCATCCACTGCAGCCGGTCGTCGATCGCCTGGACGACCTCCGCGAGGCCTTCGTTGCGGGAGGCGACGGTCTTCAGGATGGGCGGTTTCCAGGCGCCTTCGGCGCGCTCCGCCAGCGCGAGCATCGATCGCAGGTCCCGGATCACCGACTGGGCGCCGTCGCGGTCGGCCTTGTTCACCACGTAGATGTCGCCGACCTCGAGGATCCCGGCCTTGGCCGCCTGGATCCCGTCGCCCATGCCGGGCGCGAGCAGGACGAGCGTGGTGTCCGCCAGGCCGGCGATCTCCACCTCGGACTGCCCGACGCCGACGGTCTCCACCAGTACGACGTCGAAGCCGGCCGCGTCCAGTACCCGGAGCGCCTGCGGCGTGGACCAGGACAGTCCGCCGAGATGCCCGCGGGACGCCATCGACCGGATGAACACGCCGCGGTCGGTCGCGTGGTCCTGCATCCGGACGCGGTCCCCGAGCAGCGCCCCACCGGAGAACGGCGACGACGGGTCCACCGCCAGTACGCCGACCCGCTTCCCGGCCTCCCGGTACGCCGACACCAGCGCCGAGGTCGACGTCGACTTCCCGACCCCCGGCGACCCGGTAACGCCGACGATGTGCGCGTTCCCGGCGTACGGCGCCAGCGCCGCCATCACGTCCCGCAGCAACGGCGACTCGTCCTCGACCAGCGAGATCAGCCGGGCAACGGCCCGGGAGTCCCCCTCCCGGGCACGCCCGACCAACTCGCCGACCGGCGGCGTACGTCGTGGCATCAGCTCTTCGGGGATCGGATGATCAGGGCGTCGCCCTGGCCGCCGCCGCCACAGAGGGCTGCCGCGCCGGTGCCGCCGCCGCGGCGGTTGAGTTCCAGGGCGAGGTGCAGGACGAGGCGGGCGCCGGACATGCCGATCGGGTGGCCGAGGGCGATCGCGCCGCCGTTCACGTTGACCTTGTCGTCGCCGACGCCGAGTTCGCGCGCGGACGCGATCCCGACCGCCGCGAACGCCTCGTTGATCTCGATCAGATCGAGATCACCCGGCTGGATGCCTTCCTTCGAGCACGCCTTGACGATCGCGTTCGCCGGCTGGCTCTGCAGCGTCGAGTCCGGCCCGGCGACCGAACCGTGCGCCCCGATCTCCGCGATCCAGCTCAGCCCGAGCTCCTCGGCCTTCGCCTTGCTCATCAGGACGACCGCGCACCCACCGTCGGAGATCTGCGACGCCGACCCAGCGGTGATCGTCCCGTCCTTGCCGAACGCCGGCCGCAACCTCGCCAGCGCCTCGACCGACGTGTCACCACGAACACCCTCGTCCGTCTCCACCACGATCGGGTCGCCCTTGCGCTGCGGCACCTCGACCGGCACCACCTCGTCGGCGAACACGCCGTTCTTCCATGCCTCGGCGGCCCGCTGGTGCGAACGGGCGCTGAACTCGTCCTGCTCCTCGCGGGTCAGCTTCAGCCCGGCGGCGTTCGCCTGGTCCGTCAGCGCACCCATCGCCTGGTCGGTGAACGCGTCCCACAACCCGTCGTACGACATCGAGTCCACCAGCGTGGTGTCGCCGTACTTGAAGCCTTCGCGGGACTTCGGCAGCAGGTGCGGCGCGTTCGTCATCGACTCCATGCCGCCGGCCACGACGATCTCGTACTCGCCGGCGCGGATCAGCTGGTCGGCGAGCGCGATCGCGTTCAGGCCGGACAGGCAGACCTTGTTGATGGTGATCGCCGGCACGTCCATCGGAATGCCGCCCTTGACCGCGGCCTGCCGGGCGGTGATCTGACCGCCGCCGGCCTGCAGCACCTGGCCCATGATCACGTACTCGACCTGGTCCGCGGCGACGCCCGCCTTCCGCAGCGCGCCCTGGATCGCGAACCCGCCCAGGTCCGCGCCGGTGAAGCCCTTGAGGCCGCCCAGCAACCGCCCGATCGGGGTCCGTGCACCGGCGACGATGACGCTTGAGTTCCGCGTGTCAGACATGTTGTCACGATACCTGCGACGGCACTGGTACGCCGCTGGTCGCGCACGTCAGACCGGTCACACAGCGCCGACGTGGTCGTGTCGATCGGACCACTTTCGATGGCGCCGGCGGACGCCGTGGGCCAGGCTGGTCCGATGGATCAGTTGTTCGACGCGATCGACCACGTCGGCATCGCGGTGGCCGACTTCGACGAGGCCGTCCGGTACTACGCCGACGTGTTCGGCATGACCGTGGCGCACGAGGAGATCAACGAGGAGCAGGGCGTCCGCGAGGCGATGCTCGCGGTCAGCGACTCCGGGTCCTCGATCCAGCTGCTGGCGCCGCTGTCGGACGCGTCGCCGATCGCGAAGTTCCTCGACCAGCGCGGCGCCGGCATCCAGCAGCTCGCGTACCGGGTGCGCGACCTCGACGCGGTCTCCGCCGTACTGCGGGAACGCGGCGCGCGACTCCTGTACGACGAACCGAAGCGCGGTACGGCCGGATCCCGGGTGAACTTCATCCACCCGAAGTCGGCCGGCGGCGTACTGGTCGAACTCGTGGAGCCACCGGACAGGACCTGAGGGTGACGGCGCGCTAAACAACTCTGTGTGACGCCGTCCGGCGGACTACTCTGTTCGGGTGCTGAAGGACAGCGCCACCGACTCCTTGCACGGTGCGCCGGCCGGGTTCGAGCACGATGCCTTCGTCCACGACTCGGACGCGGACTTCGTGCGGCGCGCGGCTGCGTTCGTGTCCGAGGGTCCGGCGGCGGGGGAAACCGTCGTGGCCGTGCTGCCACCGGAGCGGATCGCGGTACTGCGCGAGGCTCTCGGTGCAGCGCAGCACACGGTCCGTTTTATCGATATGACCGTTGCCGGCGGCAACCCCGCGCGGCTGATCCCGTTCTGGCGGGACGTGCTCGAGCGGCACCCGGGACCGGTCCGCGGGCTCAGCGAGGCGGCGTACCCGGGCCGCAGCGCGGCGGCGTACGACGAGGTGCTGCTGCACGAGGCGCTGACCGAGCTCGCCTTCGCGACCGACGGCTCGTTCCGGATGTACTGCGCGTACGAGGCCACGGTCGGCATCGACCCGACCGCGGCGCATGCGGGCGCGGGAGCTCTTGCGGAGAAGACCTTCCGGACCGCGCTGGACGGCGTACCGGACCGGGCCGAGCGGTGGGACTTCGGTCCGGACGAGCTCGGCCAGGTACGGCAGTGGCTGAGCGGTCAGGCGGCGTCCCACGGGGTGTCCCGGGACCGGCTCGACGACCTGGCGCTGGCATTGCACGAGATCTGCACGAACAGCATCCGGTTCGGCGGCGGGCGCGGGACGCTCGCGGTGTGGATCGCGGACGGCGCGCTGATCTGCGACGTGACGGACCGTGGACGGATCGACGACCTGCTGGTCGGCCGGGTGCTGCCGCCGCTGGACGGGCTCGGCGGACGCGGCGTGTGGCTGGCGAACCAACTGTGCGATCTGGCGCAACTGCGGTCCGGTGACGACTTCACCCAAGTCCGGTTGCACACCCGGTTGCGGTGATAGGACCACTGACAACGGTGGACTGATCGAGTGACGGTCGTCTCAACCGTCGCCCGCTGTGTTACAGGGCACAGCCAGGCGTGCATACTCGACGGTAAGTTCCGCTCACTGACCGCCTCTGCAGGAGGTACTTTCCGTGAAGCAGATCCTCGAAGCGATCCTCTCCGGCGACAGCGCGGCCGTCGGCGACCTCGACGTACCGGACCATTACCGCGGGATCACCGTGCACGCCGACGAGGCCTCGATGTTCGACGGGCTCGACACCAAGGAGAAGGATCCGCGGAAGAGTCTGCACCTCGACGACGTACCGACGCCGGAGCTCGGGCCGGGTGAGGCGCTGGTCGCGGTGATGGCGAGCGCGATCAACTACAACACCGTCTGGACGTCGATCTTCGAGCCGGTATCGACCTTCTCGTTCCTGAAGCGGTACGGAAAGCTGTCGCCGCTGACCGCCCGGCACGACCTGCCGTACCACGTGGTCGGCTCGGACCTCGCGGGCGTCGTACTGCGGACCGGACCGGGGGTGAACGCCTGGAAGCCCGGCGACGAGGTGGTCGCGCACTGCCTGTCGGTCGAGCTGGAGTCGCCGGACGGGCACAACGACACGATGCTCGACTCCGAACAGCGGATCTGGGGTTTCGAGACGAACTTCGGCGGCCTCGCGGAGCTCGCGCTGGTGAAGTCGAACCAGCTGATGCCGAAACCGGCCCACCTCACCTGGGAGGAGGCGGCGTCGCCCGGGCTGGTGAACAGTACGGCGTACCGGCAGCTGGTGTCGGCGAACGGCGCGAACATGAAGCAGGGCGACGTCGTACTGATCTGGGGCGCGTCCGGCGGGCTCGGCTCGTACGCGACGCAGTTCGCGCTGAACGGCGGCGCGATCCCGGTGTGCGTGGTGTCGTCGCCGGAGAAGGCGGAGATCTGCCGGGCGATGGGCGCCTCGCTGATCATCGACCGGTCCGCCGAGGGGTACCGGTTCTGGAAGGACGAGACGACCCAGGACCCCAAGGAGTGGAAGCGGTTCGGGGCGCGGATCCGGGAGCTGACCGGCGGGGACGACCCGGACATCGTGTTTGAGCACCCGGGTCGGGAGACGTTCGGGGCGTCGGTGTACGTCGCCCGGCGCGGCGGGACGATCGTGACGTGTGCGTCGACGTCCGGCTTCATGCACGAGTACGACAACCGGTACCTGTGGATGAACCTGAAACGGATCATCGGCTCTCATTTCGCCAACTACCGCGAGGCCTGGGAGGCGAACCGGCTGATCGCCCGCGGCATGGTGCACCCGACCGTGAGCAGGGTCTACCCGCTCGAGGAGACCGCCCAGGCGGCGTACGACGTCCACCGCAACCTGCACCAGGGCAAGGTCGGCGTCCTCACCCTGGCACCGACCGAAGGGCTGGGCGTTCGCGACCCCGAACTCCGGGCCAAGCACGCCGATCAGATCAATCGCTTCCGCGACAGGTAGTGCGATTGGGCGTTTGGGTGCGGTTCTGACAGGCTTAAGGTGAAGGATTCACGCTGAGCCGCCAGAAGGGAACTCCGGAATGCCTGACGAGTCGAGCCTGCCGTTCTTCGACCGTACGGCGACCGCGGCCGGGGGCTTCCCGGTCAGCCGCCGTGGGTACGACAAGCAGGCCGTGGACGACTACGTCCGCGCGCTGGAGATGCAACTCGTCGAGGCACGCAACCGCGCCGACGAGCTGCAGCAGAACGTGGCGCCGCTGCAGCAGCAGCTCGCCGAGACCCGGCGCCAGCTCGACGCCAGCGCCAACCCCTCGTACGCGGGGCTCGGCGACCGGGCCGCGCAGATCCTCCGGCTCGCCCAAGATCAGGCGGCCGAGGCGCTCGAGGAGGCCAAACGCGAGGCCGACGAGCTGCGCGCGAACGCGGCCAAGGAAGCCGCGGCCGCGCGGGCGACCGGTGACCGCGAGGCCGAGGACATCCGCACCGTCGCGCTGAACGAGGCGGACAGCATGCGCCGTACCGCCGAGGGCGACGCGGCCGAGCTGCGGCGTACGGCGGAGACCGAGGCCGCCGAGATACTGCAGGCCGCCCAGCGGAGGGCGGAGCAGCTGCAGCTGACGGCCGAATCGCAGGCGAGCACGCTCAAGAACGGCGCGCTGCACGAGGCGGAGAAGATCCGTACGGCGATCCAGCGCGAGTCGGCGGCGCTCCGAGCGCGGCTGGCGGACGAGCGCGAGCAGCAGGCGAAGGAGCTGGCCGACAAGCACCAGCAGATCGCGGCCGACACCGACAGCCTGACCACCCAGATGAAGG
>NZ_DASRVN010000273.1:0-3957 GCF_035655035.1 Kribbella sp.
GCGGGGGTCGACCGTGAGCAGCTGGACTCCGGCTGCTGCGGCCTGGCCGGGAACTTCGGGTTCGAACGCGGGCACTACGACGTCTCGATGGCCGCCGCCGAACGGGTCCTGCTCCCGAAAGTCCGGGCCGCGGGCAACGACACCGTGATCGTTGCCGACGGCTTCAGTTGCCGAACGCAAATAGCACAAGCTACCGACCGGCGGGCCGTACATCTCGCCGAACTGCTGGCAGGAGGGTTGTCATGAGCACGACAGTTGGCGATTTCGTACTGCAACGCCTGCGCGAATGGGGCGTCGACCACGTCTTCGGGTACGCCGGGGACGGTATCAACGGACTGCTCGCCGCCTGGCAGCGGGCGGACGACGAGCCGCGCTTCGTCCAGGCCCGGCACGAGGAGATGGCCGCCTTCGAAGCGGTCGGCTACGCCAAGTTCACCGGCCGGGTCGGCGTCTGTACGGCGACCAGCGGCCCGGGCGCGATCCACCTGCTGAACGGCCTGTACGACGCGAAGCTCGACCATGTCCCGGTGGTGGCGATCGTGGGCCAGACGGCCCGCAGCGCGATGGGCGGCAGCTACCAGCAGGAGGTCGACCTGCACACGCTCTACAAGGACGTGGCGTCGGACTACTGCGAGACCGTGATGGTCGCGGAGCAGCTGCCGAACGTGCTCGACCGGGCGATCCGGATCGCGGCGGCCCGGCGTACCGTGACCGCGCTGATCATCCCGTCGGACCTGCAGGAGCTCGAGTACACGCCGCCGTCGCACGCGTTCAAGATGGTGCCGTCGAGTACGGACCTGAGCTGGTCGGCGCCGGTGCCGGCGGCGGACCAGCTCGACCGCGCGGCCGAGATCCTGAACGCCGGGTCGCGGGTCGCGATCCTCGTCGGGCAGGGCGCGCGGGGCGCGGCGGACGAGGTGACCGAGCTGGCCGAGCTGACCGGCGCCGGGGTCGCGAAAGCCCTGCTGGGCAAGGACGTGCTGCCTGACGCACTGCCCTGGGTGACGGGCTCGATCGGGCTGCTCGGTACGCGGCCGTCGTACGAGCTCATGATGGACTGCGACACGTTGCTGGTGGTCGGATCGAACTTCCCGTACACGCAGTTCCTGCCGGAGTTCGGCAAGGCGCGGGCGATCCAGATCGACCTGGACCCGACGATGATCGGCATGCGGTACCCGTTCGAGGTCAACCTGGTCGGCGACGCGGCCCGGACACTGCGCGCGCTGCTGCCGCTGGTGCAGCGCAAGGAGGACCGGTCGTGGCGGTCCGGGATCGAGAGCAACGTACGCCGCTGGTGGGAGGTCATGGACCGGCGCGCGCACACCTCGGCGGACCCGATCAACCCGGAGCTGGTGTTCCACGAGCTCTCGGACCGGTTGCCTGCGAACGCGATCCTGGCGTCGGACTCGGGGTCGGCGGCGAACTGGTACGCGCGGCACATCCGGATCCGCGGCGACATGCGCGGCTCGCTGTCGGGGACACTCGCCACGATGGGGCCCGGCGTACCGTACGTGATCGGCGCCAAGTTCGGGCTGCCGGACCGGCCGGCGTACGCGATGGTCGGCGACGGCGCGATGCAGATGAACGGGATCAACGAGCTGATCACGATCACGAAGTACTGGAAAGATTGGGCGGACCCGCGGCTGGTGATCGCCGTACTGCACAACAACGACCTGAACCAGGTGACCTGGGAGTTGCGCGCGATGGGCGGGTCGCCGCAGTTCCTGCCCTCGCAGGAGCTGCCGGAGTTCCCGTACGCCGGGTACGCGAAGCTGCTCGGGCTGCACGGGGTGACCGCGGAGAAGCCCGAGGAAGTCGTACCGGCCTGGGAGGAGGCGCTGGCGGCGGACCGGCCGTGCGTCGTCGAGTTCCGCACCGATCCCGCCGTACCGCCGATCCCGCCGCACGCGAGCTGGGACCAGATCGAGAAGGCCTTGGAGTCGATCGTGCGCGGCGACAGCGACCGGGGGGCGATGATCAAGGAGGGCGTGAAGTCCAAGATGCAGGAGTTCCTGCCCGGCAAGTCATGATCGGTTCGGTCCGCGCGTCTGCCTACACGATTCCGACCGATGCGCCGGAGGGTGATGGGACGTTCGCCTGGGACAGTACGACGCTGGTCCTGGTGGAGGTCTCGGCGGACGGCGTGACCGGGACCGGGTGGACGTACGGGTCGCCGGCCTGCGCCACCGTCGTCACGCATGACCTGGCGTCGGTGGTGGAGGGCCGGGACCCGATGGACGTCGGCGGCGCCTGGAACGCGATGCGCTCCGCGCTGCGCAACATCGGCCGACCAGGTGTGGCCGGGATGGCGCTGTCGGCGGTCGATTGCGCGTTGTGGGACCTGAAGGCGCGGCTGCTCGAGCTGCCGTTGCACCGGTTGCTCGGGGCGGTGCACGACAGCGTGCCGGTATACGGCAGCGGCGGCTTCACGACGTACGACGACCGGCAACTGGCGGACCAGCTGACCGGGTGGGTCTCGCAGGGGATACCGCGGGTCAAGATCAAGATCGGCGAAAGCTTTGGCACGCGCTCGGACCGGGACCTTGCCCGCGTCGCCCAGGCGCGCTCGGTGATCGGCTCCGACGTTGAGCTGTACGTCGATGCGAATGGCGGGTACACCGTCGGCCAGGCGTGCCGGGTCGCTTCCCGGCTGTCGTCGTACGACGTGACCTGGTTCGAGGAGCCGGTGTCGTCGGACGATCTCGCCGGGCTCCGCGTGGTCCGCGACCAGACCGCGATCGACGTGACGGCGGGGGAGTACGGGTACGACCTGGCGTACTTCTCGCGGATGGCCCCAGCTGTCGATTGTCTACAATCCGACGTGACCCGCTGCGGCGGCATCACCGAACTCCTCCGCATCGCCGCCCTCGCCGAAGCCCACGGCCTCCAACTCTCCGGCCACTGCGCCCCCGGCCTGCACCTGGCCGCCCTCTCCGCCATCCCCAACCTGCGCCACCTCGAGTGGTTCCACGACCACACCCGAATCGAATCAACCCTTTTCGAAGGCCTCCCACTCCCCACCAACGGCACAGCCACCCCACCCGCCACCCCCGGCCACGGCCTAACCTGGCTCCCAACCGCAGCCGCCAACTACCGAGTCGCCTGAGTCACCATCTGGCTGAACGGCTCTCCACCTACTCGGTTCTGCTTGCTCCAATCGCCCCGAGTTCAAATCTGTGGATAACAGAATCCCTTGTTTTGAAGGGGATCCGGCTTTGAAAACTGTCGGAGGCGGTGTCTAGAGTTTCTCGCATGGAACGGCCGCCGGAGTTGATGAGCGAGCAGGAACTCCTGCACGCCCTCGACCAGACCGCCGCCGACCTGACCCGCCTGGCCACCCACCGCCTGCGCCTGATCGCGGCTCTCGACCAGACCGGCTACGCCGAACGCGCCGGCGCCCGCGACACCCGCCAGTTCCTCGAGTTCCGCTACCGCCTGGACCACCACCGCGCCCTCCGCGACGTCCAGCTGGCCCGCGCCCTACCGAAATACCCAGCGATCACCGCCCGCCTCACAGACGGCACCCTGCACCCCGCCCAAGCCGAAGCCATCGTCCTCGAACTCGAAAAGACCCCGTCCACGGTTCCGGTCCCCGACCTGGAATGCGCCGAACGCGAACTCGCCGCCCTCACCCACCTCCCACCGATCCAGCTCCGCAAAGCCGCCATCCAGGCCCGCGACATCCTCGACACCGACGGCCCCGAACCCGAAGAACAAAAGGCCGCCGCCCGCGAAACCCTCACCCTCTGCTCGGTGGACCGCGGAGTGAAGTTCAAGGGCTACCTGGCCAACGAAAACGCCGAACTCTTCCGCACCCTGATCACCACCGCCGCCCGCCCCCACAAAACCATCGACGGCGCCCCGGACCCCCGCCCCCGCGAAAAGCGCCAAGCCGACGCCCTGACCACCGCCCTAACCCTGGCCACCACCGCCCTCGACGCCGGCACCCCCTCACCC
>NZ_DASRVN010000274.1:0-6756 GCF_035655035.1 Kribbella sp.
GGGATCAAGGTCACCTACACGCAGATCCCGTTCGACCAGTTCAACGCCACCATGCAGCAGCGGCTGAGCGCGAAGGACGCCGGGATCGACGTCTACACGGTCGACGAGCCGCGGGTCTCGCAGCTCGCCGCGAAGGGGTTCCTCACCGATCTCAGCGACCTCGACGCGAAGGTGAAGACGTCGTTCAGCGCGGCGGCCTACAAGACCAACCACTTCCGCGACAAGCTCTGGTCGCTGCCGATGTGGAACTCGACGCAGTACCTCTTCTACAACAAGACCGCGCTCGCGAAGGCGAAGGTGACGCCGCCGACCGCGGATCCGCAGCAGCGCTGGACGTGGGAGCAGGTCGAGGCGGCCGGCCGGAAGAGCATGCAGGCGGGCGGTACGAAGTACGGCCTGTTCATGGAGCAGCCGGAGGCGTACTACCAGCTGCAGCCGCTGGCCGAGTCGCTCGGCGGCGGCTCCGGGATCGAGGGCGCGGACGCGCTCACGCCCGCGGTCGAGACCGACGGCTGGAAGAAGGCGATGCAGTGGTACGGCGCCACGTTCGCGAGCGGGCTGTCGCCGCGGGGCATCGGCGGCTTCCAGACCGGACCGGTGTTCTCGAACGGTGACGTGGCGTTCTTCGTCGGCGGGCCGTGGGACCTGAAGATCTTCGGAAGCTCGAAGATCGACTGGGGCGTGGCGCCGCTGCCGTACTTCCAGGGCGGCAAGCCGGTCACCCCGACCGGGTCCTGGTCGCTCGGCATCAACCCGGCCTCGAAGCAGCAGGGGATGGCCCGCAAGTTCGCCGAGTTCGCGACGCTGGACCCGGCCGGCAACCTGGCCACGACCAGTACGACGACGATCATCCCGGCGAACGTCGACGCGCGGAAGCAGTACACCCCGAAGATGGACGCGTTCTCCGGTGCGAAGACGGCCGGCGCCGCGGCGATCACGACGTACGAAAGTGAGCACACCGCGGTCTCGCGGCCGGTGAGCGTCGGGTACATCCAGTTCGAGGAAGTGATGGGCAAGGCCTTCGCGGACATCCGCAACGGGACCAACTCGGACCAGCGGTTGCAGCAGGCCACCCAACAGCTCAACGAGGCCTGGAAGACCATTAAATGAAACAGCGGCAGGGGCTGATCGCCCTGGCCTTCCTGGCGCCCGCGCTGGTGTGTCTCGCCGTACTGCGGATCGTTCCGGCGATCTCCGCCGTGGTGGAGAGCTTCTACACGGAGAGCCTGTTGCGCGGCGGCCGGGTGTTCACCGGGCTGAGCAACTACACGGACCTGCTGGGCAGCAAGGACTTCCGGCAGTCCGTCGGTGTCACGTTGCTCTTCACCGTGCTGGTCAACCCGATCCAGGTCGTGGTCTCGTTCCTGCTCGCGGTGCTGTTCACCCAGAAGGCGGCCGGGTCGAAGCTCTGGCGGACGTTGGTGATCCTCCCGATCGCCACGCCGCCGGCCGTGTCGGCCGTCATCTGGAGCGTCATCTACCGCCCCGACGGTCTCGGGAACGGCGTACTGGCACGCCTCGGCCTGCCGGCGCAGCCGTTCCTCACCTCGCCGAGCCAGGTACTGCCGTCGCTGATCGTGCTGCTGTCCTGGATCGGCGTCGGTTACTGGATGCTGTTCCTGATCGCCGGCATCCAGGAGGTCCCGGTCGAGGTCCGCGAGGCCGCGCTGCTGGACGGCGCCGGCCCGTGGCGGCGGATGATCTCGGTGATCCTGCCGCTGGTACGGCGGCCGCTCGCGTTCGTGCTGGTCGCGGACACGGTGTCGAACCTGCTCGTGTTCGCACCGGTGCAGATCCTCACCAAGGGCGGCCCGAACGGGAACAGCAACCTGCTGATGTACGACGTCTACAACCGGGCGTACGCGATCGGCGACATCCACGTCGCCCAGGCCGAGGTGGTGATCCTGGTCGCGCTGACGCTGGCGATCGTGGCCGGGCAGTTCCGGCTGCTGCGAGGTGACCAGTGAAACGCGTGAGCCTGTCAGTGCTCGGCGGGGTCGTCGGCATCCTGTTCTTCCTGCCGTTGCTCTGGGTCGTGACGAACTCGTTGCGCCCGGGATCCGAGACATTCGCGCAGCTCAACCCGCTGTCCTGGCAGACGTTCTTCGAACTGCGGCCGACGCTCATCAACTACTCGGCCCTGCTCGGCAGCGAGATCGGCCGCGCGACGCTGAACTCGATCCTGGTCAGCGCGCTCACCGTCGCGATCGGGCTGGCGGTCTGCGCGAGCGCGGCGTTCGGGCTGGCGGCGTTCGAGTTCCGCGGCCGCGGGCTCGTGTTCGGCATCGTCGTACTGAGCTTCCTCGTGCCGTTCGACGCGATCGCGATCCCGCTCTCGACGATGTTCCGGGACTGGCACCTGACCAACACGTTCACCGGACTGGTGCTGCCCGGGATCGGCAACGGCATGGCGATCTTCCTGCTCCGGCAGTTCTTCCTGGGCGTCCCGGCCGAGCTGGTCGAGGCCGGCCGGCTGGACGGGCTCGGGTGGTTCGGCGTCTTCCGCTGGATCTACCTGCCGCTGTCCAAGCCCGCCCTGATCGGCGCCGGGCTGATGCTGTTCCTGTTCCAGTGGCAGGCGTACGTGTGGCCGCTGCTGATCGGCACCGACGCGAAGCACATCCTCGGCCCGGTCGCGCTGTCCAACCTGCAAGGCCAGAACTTCACCGACTACGGCCTCGTGTTCGCGGGCGCCGTGGTCCTCACCGTGATCCCGCTGGTGGTCATCGCCGGCTTCCAGCGGTACTTCGTCCAGTCCGTGTCGAGTACCGGGCTCAAGTAAGGAGATACGTGCGATCCCTGATTCTCGATACCGACATCGGCTCCGACGTGGACGACGCGATGGCGCTCGCCCAGCTGCTCGGCAGCCCGGAGATCGACCTCGCCGAGGTGCACACGGTGTACGGCGACACCCGGCTGCGGGCACAGCTCGCCCGGCGGTACGGCGTACTCGCCGGCCGCGAGCTGACCGTCGTACCGGGGCTTGCCGATCCGCTGTCCGGGCGGGAGGTCTGGTGGGCCGGGCACGAAGGCACGCTGCACGACGGGCTCGACGCCGAGACGATCAGTGCGGACCGTACGCCGGAACGGCTGGTCGAGCTGTTGCGGGCGCGTCCCGGTGAGCTGGACGTGGCGGCGATCGGGCCGCTGACCAACATCGCCGCCGCGCTCGCCCTCGAACCGCAGGCGGCGTGGTGGATCCGGCACCTCTGGGTGATGGGTGGATCGTTCGGCGACGACGTCTGCGAGCACAACTTCAAGTCCGACGACGTCGCCGCCCAGGCCGTGCTGTCGTCGGGGATCCCGACCACGATCACCGGGTTGGAGATCACCCGGCAGGTGACGATCGAGAAGGCCCGGCTGGAACGGATCCGGGCGGCGGGTCCGTTGGGCGCGGCGCTCGGGGCCGATATCGAGCAGTGGTGGGCGTTCTGGAACGAGACGTGGAACGTGCCCCACGACCCGGTCGCCGTACTCGCGTTGAGCTGCCCGGAGCTGTTCAGCTTTTCGGAGCTGGGCCGGGTCACGATCACCGTCGGCGGGGAGCAGGCGGGGCACAGTTCGTTCGCGCCGGACGGCGAGGGGACGGTGCGGATCGTCACCGCGGTGGAGGCCGAAGAAGTGGCGGAGGAGATCACGCGGCGGATCGTTGCGGCCGGGACGGCTTACGCTGTCGGGCGTGGGGAGATCGATGGCAACCGCGCGTGACGTCGCGGAACGTGCCGGTACGTCGACCGCGGTGGTCAGCTACGTCTTCAACAACGGGCCGCGGCCGGTGTCGGCGGAGACCCGGCGGCGCGTGCTGGAGGCGGCGGCGGAGCTCGAGTACCGGCCGAACATCCTGGCCCGGGCGCTCAGCGCGGGCCGTACGTACTCGCTCGGGCTGCTGATCCCGCAGATCCGCAACCCGTACTTCGCGACCCTCGCCGAGCACCTGGAGAACTTCGCCCGGCAGCACGACCACCTGTTGCTGATCGGCGACTCGGCGGGCGACCCGGCGCAGGAGTCCGCGCACATCGGGTCGTTCATCGAGCGCAAGGTCGACGGCGTCGTACTCGTCTCGCTGCTCGTCGAGCCGGCCATCCAGCGGTTCGCGGCGGCCGGCGTACCGGTCGTCGCGCTGCACCCGGTGCCGGACGGCGTCATGGTCTCGACGTTGTCGATCGACTACGTCGCGGGCGCCGAGACGTCGGCGGATCACCTGCTGTCCCACGGTTACCGCACCCTCGGCGTCGTCACCGGCCCGGAGGAATCACCCGGTACGGCGGAGCACCGGCGCGGGATCGAGCGCGCGCTGAAGGCGCATCCGCGGTCGAGCGCGCGGTACGTCGCGGCACCGGTCTCCCGGTTCGCGGCGCGGGACGCCGTACGGCCGTGGTTCCAGCAGAAGCGGCCGCCGCGGGCGATCTACTGCTCGACGGACGAGCAGGCGTTCGGCGTACTGTTCGCGGCCTGGGAGGCCGGGCTGCGGGTGCCGGAGGACGTCGCGGTGATGGGGTTCGACGGGACCAGCGAGTGCACGGTCACCATTCCGCCGCTGGCCAGTGTCCGGCAGCCGATCGAGGAAACCGCGCGCCAGGCCGTCGAGCTGCTCCTCGACCGGAGCAAGCCGGCGGCGGCGCGGCACGTGCTCGACTACGAGCTGGTTCCCAGTACATCCTGCGGCTGCACCGAATCCGAGTAGCCTGATGCGATGGCTGTTGAGTTCAACCACACCATCGTCAGTTGCACCGACAAGCAGGCCTCGGCGCACTTCCTGGCCGAGATCCTCGGACTGGGGCAACCGAGCAGCTACGGGCCGTTCGCCGTGGTGCAACTCGCCAACGGCACGTCACTGGACTTCGCCGCCGCCAACGGGCAGGTGCATCGGCAGCACTACGCCTTCCTGGTGAGCGAGGACGAGTTCGACCAGATCCACGGCAGGATCGTCGAGCGCGGCCTGACCTACTGGGCCGACCCGTTCCACCGGCACGAGGGCGAGATCAACACCAACGACAACGGCCGCGGCCTCTACTGGGACGACCCCGACGGCCACAACCTGGAAATCCTCACCGTCCCGTACGGCGGAGCCGCCTAGCGGTTGCCGGTAGGTCCTGCAGTTGTTGAAGGGCGTTCACCGAGCGGCTGGACAATCCGGCGAATGGCAGAGGTACCGGTTTCGAAGGCAGCAGCACAGTTCGTCGACGCCTGGGAGGCGGCCGTCCGGGAGCGGCTGGTGGAGAAGCCACCGCAGCGGTACGACCGGCGGGTGCTGCTCGGCCCGTACGCCTCGCCAGAGAAACACCGCCACGGCCTGCTTGCCGTCGGTACCGGTGGTGGGGACGCCAAGGGACGGATCGACATCGGCGACGGCAAGCGGCTGCACAAGCTCGGCGTGAGCACGAGCTGGCGGCGGGACCGGAGCTGGCCGACTGGTTCGGAGGTTGCCGAGGTGCAGCGGCTCGGCGTCGCACTGAGCCGTGAGCTCAGCGCGGGCGCCGTACGGCCGTACTCGCATGAACCCGAGGATCGGGACGCCCGCAAGCTGGCCGACGCAGTCGGTACGGCGGTCGGCCGGTTCCACTACTCGCACATCGTGACGCACCTGGCGAGCGCGAAGACGATCTCGCCCGAGGTGGAGCAGGCATTACGGAGCGGCAACGACTTCGCGCAGCGCACTCCGAAGGAGCGGCTCGTCGAGGCTTTCGCCGGCACCCTCGACCCGGCGGAACGACGGAACCCGGCGGACGGACGGCTGCTGGATCGCATGCATGCCTCCGAACAGGCCGACAAGGCCAGGGTCGCCGCCGAGATCCTCGTCAACCGTTCGCCGGTCCTCCAGCAGACCGATCCGGCCACCCGGGCAGCGGCGACCGAGCTGCTCCGCGAGGCGATCCGCACCCAGCTCGGTCGCGCCATCGACGACCTGGAGCGACCGGGCGAGTCGCGGACCTCGCGCGAGGAACGTGCCGACGGGCTCGGCCGCCGGATCGGCGAGGACGTCCAGCGGGCTGTCGGCCGGCTGGAGGCCGATGCCGCGCCGGAGCCGGACGCCGAGGTTGCTCGTACGGCCGAGACCGACAGCGCGGTAGCTTCCCGCCTGGCCGGGGACGGTGTGGCTGGTGCGGTCGCGACCGTCCCCGGCGAGACAGGTACGAGCAGTACGGCGGCCGACGCGTCCAAGGCGTCGACCGTCCGCAAGGCAAGTCAGGGCACTACGCTCGGCTGAACGGCAACCGTCGTCACGCGGGTGACGGGGATTCGGTTGTGCTAGGGCCGGACGCGGCTCGGCGTACCGACCAGGCGACGCCGATCAGTACGGCGCCCCAGATGAGGGCTGTGATGCCCAGGAGTACGGCGATGCTGATCGCGCCGGCGCCGGGGTTGGCCGCGAACAGGATGCCGATCAGCAGCGACAGCACGCCGTTCAGGACGAGCAGCCAGCGTGGCATCGGCAGTTGGCTGCCGAACGCGCCGGCGAGCTCGAAGATGCCGCGGACGATCAGCCAGATACCGAGGATCCAGGTCAGCGTGACCGCGGTCATCCCGGGGTGCACGATCGCGAAGAACCCGGCGAGCAGCGCGATCACGCCCAGCACGATCAGCCAGACCCGGCCGCCCTTGGCCTCCGGCTGGAACGCCTGGGCGATCGAGCCGATGCCGTCGGTGAGCGCCCAGATGCCCCACAGCAGCGCGAACGCGATCGCCGTCGAGATCGGCCACGCGATCGCCAGGATTCCGAACACGATGCCCAATGCACCCCGGACGAGCAACATC
>NZ_DASRVN010000275.1:0-7167 GCF_035655035.1 Kribbella sp.
CGAAATCTGGATGCCTGCTTCGCAATCCTCGAGTGCCCAAAGCGCCCGTCAGGCGCTTGCCGACCGGCTGCGGGATGTCAGGCTCGACGCGGGACTCACCGCGCGGGCGCTGTCGACCGCGGCCGGCTGGCATGAGGCCAAGACCTCCAAGATCGAGCATGGCAAGCAGCAACCATCCGAAGCCGACCTGCGCACTTGGTGTGCGGTCTGCTCGTCGGCCGCGCTCCTTCCCGAGCTGATCGCCGAGCTCCGGTCCGTCGACTCGATGTGGCTGGACTGGCGGCGGGCCGAACAGACCGGCCTGCGTCACCTCAACGCCTCCGTGCGGGAGCTCTACGACCGCACCAAGCAGTACCGGTCCTACTGCCAGAGCATGATCCCAGGGCTCTTGCAGACCGCGGACTACACCACCGCCGTCCTCACCTCGCTGCGCGACCGCCGGCGCGTGCCCGTGGACGACGTAGCCGCCACCGTCGCTGAACGCATCGACCGCCAGCGCATCCTTACAGAGGGCGGACACACCTTCGCCTTCGTGCTCGAAGAAGCCGCCCTGCACTACCAAGTCGGCGGACCGGAAGTCCTGGCCGGACAGCTGCGCCACCTTCTCGATGTGGCGCAGCTTGCCTCCGTCAGCCTCGGCGTAATCCCGGCCGCGGTCGACCGGACGCCACGCTGGCCGGTCGAAGACTTCTACATCTTCGACAACACCCAAGCCAACGTCGAACTCGTCTCCGGGTTCCTGACCATCACCCAGCCGCGCGAAATCGCCATGTACGCCGAGACCTTCACGGCGCTCTCCAAACTCGCCGTCTACGGTTCCAAGGCCCGCGCTCTCATCCGGACCGCCCTGGGCAACTTGCCTGTCTAGGATTCTTCGCCGTCAGGGGATGCGCGCAAGTTGGCGCAAGTTCATCGATCCGGTCCACCCCCAATCCATACGGTCAGGGGGTGACGACGGGGTATCACCTTCAGACGCCGGGCACCCTCACGGCGCACAGACGAGCAGCCGGCGGCCAGACGGCTGCCTCTCACGTTTGCTACGCGCTGCGTTGCAGCTGTGGCCCTAAGGACCGCCGCCAGCCAGCTGAACGCCCCCGGGCCTACGCCTATCTGCGCGCCCACCTGCTGGTGTGTACCTCTGAGGTCAACCGGACTAAGGAGCGCTTGAGCACTTTCGCCAAGACGTCCGGTTTGGAACTGGCAGCCGTCTTCGTGGAAGAGGATCCCCGGCGGCCGCTACTGGCCTTTGAACGGTTCTTCCACGCTGTCATGCGCGACCAGGTTGAGGTAGTGCTAGTGCCCAGCCCGCTGCACCTGATGGCCCTGGGCTCTCCACGCATGAAGGAGTACTTCGAGGCGGCGACTCAGGCGCAGGTGCAGGTGCTCGCCCCATGATCTGGCGGAGCCGGTGGCGAGTCGTCCTCAGTCTCCTCGCGGTGTGGTGGATCACCTGCGTACCAGCCGCCCGGCTCCGTCACACCAAACGTCCTTGTCCGAGTCGTCTGTTCCCCTGTGGATGACTCGGCCAGGGACCCCAGACCGGCTGGCTTGGTGTAGTGAGGCGAGTCCTGCACCGAGCCAGCCGTTCCAAACCGAAGCCTCACAGCTCGATCACAGGTTCGGATGCTGCACTCTCCGGCTTCCGTCCGCAGCTGTCAGAAGCATAAGCAGGATCATGTAGAGATGTACTACATGGCTACATCGTGTATAGTCTATTCATGGACTC
This sequence comes from Kribbella sp., assembly GCF_035655035.1. Taxonomy (GTDB): domain Bacteria; phylum Actinomycetota; class Actinomycetes; order Propionibacteriales; family Kribbellaceae; genus Kribbella. Next base: position 1,727 of record NZ_DASRVN010000275.1, read on the forward strand.
TACGGGCGACGTCGAACTCACTCTCTCAGGGAAGCTCACATACTCTGAGGCGATCACACTTGCTCAAGCAGCCGACATCTTGAGTTATCTGACTTCGGGCGACTCGGCGGTTAACGCACCGGGTCGGGGCGCGGCCGGAGGCCCGGGCGGTGGCGTGGCGAGCCGAAGTGCACGTCAGCAGACCGGGCTGAGTCCCAAGGAGGCGCTCGAAGCATCAGGCGCCAAGATAAATCCAGAGAAAATCGTCGCTTTTGCCGTTCTCGTATCTCAGCAGAGCGGCAAGGATACATTCACCCTCGATGATGTAAGGCCTCTGTTCCGCCAGGCCAGAGAGGCCACGCCCGGGAACCTCAGTCGCGACCTTGATGCCGCGATCCGCAGCGGGTATGTAGCCGAAGCTGAGAACAAGGGTGAATACTACGTCATGGATAAAGCGCTTAATGTGCTGGAGACGGGTTTTGAGGGTCTCCGCAACTCACGGGGATCGCGTTCGAGCTCTTCAGCACGCAAGCCGCGCAAGCCGATGGTTGCCCCAGAAGCGCTGAAGAACCTTGAACTGACGCCCACAATTGACGGCTTCATCAACTACCACAAAGTGAAGACTAAGACGGACAAATATCTGTGGGCGCTCAACGCAGCCAAACTCGCTGGCGCAGATGCGGTTGAGCCAAGCGACGTCGCCTGGCTTACGGATCGGCTGGGTGAAGGAGTTTCGAGAAACGATCTAAACAGTTACTTCAAGGGCAACCAGAAGCGAGGCTACGTAAACAAGAATGGCGAAGGCAAGGTTCGAATTACGCCAGCCGGCATTGTGTACCTCCAAGGACTCGCTGCTGAGGCTGCCAAGTGACGCCAGGCGAGTTAAAGGCGGCGCTTTCGACCTCTGTTGACAATCAGCTAGCTGAGCAGCTTGTTGACGAGTTTGTATCCGTTGAAGAAGCGTTCTTGCTCAAAAAGTGGAAGTACAGTGAGCTTGATGGTGGTCGATTTGCCGAGGTAGCAGCTCGAATCATCTACTCCGTTGATTCGTCGAACCTATCGCGAACTAAGTCCGTCGATGACTGCCTCAAGTACATCGACAACGACCAGGTGCCGCACAAGTTCCCCGAGCGGCAGGGTGCGATACACCTGGCCAAGGTGCTCCGCGCCATCTACAAGCTTCGAAGCCAGCGTGGCGCTGTGCATGTGTCGCCTACCTATACGGCCAATGAAATCGACTCCCGGCTGATCATCGAATGTGTTCGCTGGGTGCTTGCTGACATCCTGCGCGTATTCGTCACCACCGACCGGGAGAAAGTTGCAGAGACCGTTCGGAGCCTGGCTCGCTTTCCGCAGCCCCTTATCCGAAACATCGAGGGCCAGCCGCTTCTGCAGTCGGTATCCTTTACAACCGAAGAAGAAGTGCTTGCTCATCTACTGAACGCCGACGATGGGCTGGCCACGGCCGAGCTTGTGAAAGTTGTACCTAAGGCAGCGTCTGGCGTGAGGGCCGCGATAAGCAACATGTCGAAGGCTAAGACTCGACAGATTGCCAATCGCAACGGCAAGTGGTTCATCACGGATCTCGGTGTGACGCGCATCGAGGAGCGCCTCGTTGAGGAATCTGGCAAATAGTCGAAGTGGACGTCACAGACCAGTGTGAACGTTTAAATAGGCCATCTAATGATCAGCCCTTTTGAGCTGTAGTGTTGCTCGCGGCGTCCACTTTGATGCGCCGAAGCACGTCCTTCATTTTCGACGTATAGAGCCAGCGTGTCGGGGGTGTGCCGTAAACTGGCAGCCCGTCGAACTCAGACATCAGTGTCCCAGCAACGGCCTGCTTGATGTCGTACGCGTTCTGGGCTATGGCGTTATAGGCATCCTTCTGCATCGCAATGACTGCGCCGCCGCTCGCCAGGAAGTCCCGCATAACCTTCTGCAGTCGCTGCTGCTCCAGTCCTCGCAGAATCTCTATGGCGGCACGCCCAAACAGTCGCTCGACACCAAGAACCCCCGACCACTTCGGCTTGCTCGCGCTGCTCGGGAAGGTGTAGATAACATCGAACCCTAATCGAAACGGTGACGTGTAATTCAGTTGTAGAAACCGTTGTTTGATATTTTCGTCATCGCCAAAGAGGTCTACGAACCCGAGTTCACGCAGCACCTTCCAAAATCGGTGCTCAGCTCCATTGCCTTCATATGCAAAGTAAACGTCGGCGATGACGGAGTGCGGAGCTGGGTTTCCAAACAGGAACAGGACTGCCGGCTTGCCGTTTTCAGCGGTAGGCAGCCACGACTTGTGGGGATACCTGATGATCGCGCCTTCTCGCGTCAGCACTTCGCCGTGGCCTGGATCGGACGCTAAGAATTCGAGCCAACGCGCCTCGAAAGCTTCGCGCTCACGCGGCGTCGCATACAGCAACTCCAGATCGATCGCACAGGCAACATTGCCGGTACCTGCGCCGCGGAATTGTAGTGCTTTTGGTTCCATACTCCAACTATTTTAACACCATCTTCAGGGATGCTGCTCGGTGCTCAATATCTATTGAAGCGGCTCGCCGTGGGCGGTCCGCCCTTTGTCATCGATGATGCCTGAGCAGTTGCTTCATCGTGCTCAGGCTCATGCGGTACTCGGTCGCCAGCTTGTGCTTCGGCGTCCCAGCTCGGAATCGCGTCACGATGTCACGAATGTCTGCCTCGCTCAGGCGGTCACGGATCGGGGCCGACCCGCCACCTGACCCCGTCGACTGCACGCCGGGCAGGTCAACACGGTCCCCTTCCCGGATCCTCCGCAGCACCTCGAGCATCGGGCCCAGCAAATCTGGCCGGTTGGAGTACCGCCTCAATAGCTCCACCACACGATCAGCTACATCCGCAGGTAAGAGCCGCCGTTGAAGTCCAGGACTGTGCCGGTGGCGAACTCTGCTTCAGGTGATGCCAGGTAGACGATGGCGGCTGCTACCTCCGACGGGTCGGCCACTCGTTCGAGCGGGCTTTCCAGGCGGCGGCGGTCGTAGCCGTCGCCGGCGAGGTTCACCGCGGCCATGTCCGTGACGGTCCAGCCGGGGGCGATCGCGGTGACGGCGATTCCCTCCGGGCCGAGTGCTCGCGCGAGGGACTGCGTGAACGACACGATCGCCGCCTTCGAGGCGCCGTACGCGGGCTGGTTCGGCTCGCCGCGGAACGCGCCGCGGGACGACACGTTCACGATCCGCCCGCCGCGGGTCATGTGCCGTACGGCGCACCACGTGACGTTGGACGGGCCAACGAGATTGACCGCGAGCGTGTCCGTCCACGCCCGCTGCCACTCGGCGTACGTCGTCTCCCGGATCCGGTGCGGGTGATACACGCCGGCGTTGTTCACCAGTACGTCGATGCCGCCCAGCGCGGCCGCCGCGTCCGCCACCATCGTCTCGATCGCGGCCGCATCCGCGAGGTCCGCCTGGACCGCCACGTGCCCCGACCCGGGCAGCTCCTTCACCACCTGCGCGGCCGCCTCCGCGGACGAGCTGTAGTGCACCGCCACCCGGTCCCCCGCGGCGGCGAAGGCCCGCGCCGTCGCCGCGCCGATCCCCCGCGAAGCCCCTGTCACCAGCACTGATCGGTTCATACGCCCGATCCTTTCATTCAACGGCGCAGCACTACGGCCGGGGCTTCCAATCCCGTCGGTGCGACTTGGCTGCCCGCACCCACTCCTTCTTGGCCTCGTTCCGCAGCCGTACGTCGGCCCGCCGCGCCATGTACGCCGCTTCGCGCTGCAGCTTCACCCAGCTCTCGTAGCGCCGGTACGGCAACGTCCCGTCCTCGAGCCCCGCCTGCACCGCACAGCCGGGCTCGGACTCGTGCGAGCAGTCCTTGAACTTGCACCGCTCCGCCAGCTCCGTGATGTCCGGGAACGCCGCAGCCAGACCCTCCCCACTCTCCTGCAGACCGATCCCCCGCAGCCCAGGCGTGTCGATCACGACCCCACCACGCGGCAGCACGATCAGCTCCCGCCGTACCGACGTGTGCCGCCCCTTACCGTCCTCCCGGATGTCCTGCACGTCCAGCAGCTCCACGCCGGCCAGTGCGTTCACCAGGGACGACTTACCGGCACCACTTGACCCCAGCAACGCCAGGGTCGCGTTCTCGGCCAACAGCTCGCGTACGGCGTCCAGCCCGGCGCCCGTGCTCGCGCTGCACACCAGTACGTCGGCACCGGGCGCAGCAGCGGCCACGTCCTCGGCCAACAGGTCAGCGTCGGTGACGAGGTCCGACTTGGTCAGTACGACGACCGGTCGCGCGCCGCTCTCCCACGCGAGCGCCATGAAGCGCTCGATGCGGACGATGTTCGGCTCCGGAACCAGACCGACGACAATCGCGATCACGTCGACGTTCGACGCGAGCACCTGGCCGCGGGACGACCCGCCGACCTCGGCCCGGACGATCGCCGAGCGTCGAGGCAGCACGGACTCGACCGTGATCCGGTCGTCCGGCCAGAAACGCAGTACCACCCAGTCACCCGTACACGGGCCGGCCTGGGCGTCCGAGGCGATCTCGGCGAGCAGCGCGCCGGACCAGCTGGCGCGGACCGGACCGTCCTCGGTGAAAACCGTCGCCAGGCCCTTGTCGACCCGGGCGACCCGTCCCGGGACCAGTTCCGCGGGGACGGTGTGCAGACATTCGGCCGTGGAGCTGTCGAGTCCCAGGGCCTGAAGTGAGGCTGACATGCGGCGAACCTTTCGAAGGGTCCGGCCGCGGGACTCAGCGCCGCGGACGGACAGTACGGAAGACAACGGGCCGTTCGGCCTGTTCGAAGCTCATGGCGGGTTGCCTCCCTCCGGGTCCTTGCGGTCCGGCCAGGACCGTCTGTCGCGATGCCGTCAGCCTAGGTCGTCGGGATCCCCCTGCGCACCCGGTTTTCCGACCTTCGCGGCCTTCCGGCCCGGCTCGTCGGGCACCGTCTCGCCGGACTTCTTCGCGGCCTTGTGAACAGCCTTCTTCCCCAGGCCCGTCCGCACCGCCGGACCGGTCTTCCGCGGCTGCTCCGCGAACTCCTCCAGTTTCCGCGCGGCCTCCGCGTGGTCGTCGGACTCGACCGGCGTCAGCGGGTTCGGGTGCTCGTGGTGCTGCTCCGGCTCGGCCTTCATCACCGGCTCGACCTCAGCCTCAGCCTCAGCGGGCTCCGACTCCGGCTCCGGCGTTTCCTTCTTGACCTCGGTGACGTGTGCCTTGTGCGGCCACAGCCGGTCCACGACCGCATTCAGCGCAGCGCCGATCAGTACCGCGATCGCGGTCATGTAGAGCCACATCAGTACCGCGATCGGCGCCGCGAGCGGGCCGTAGATCGACGTACCGCCGACCGTGCTCTGCAGGATCCAGCGGAGCACGAAGCTGCCCAGGATCCAGATCGACAGCGCCAGGAACGAGCCCGGCAGGTCCGAGACCCACGGCGTCCGGATCGGGACCGACAGGTGGTACAG
>NZ_DASRVN010000276.1:0-20970 GCF_035655035.1 Kribbella sp.
TCGCATCGCGGTCGACTTCGCGGATTCGACGAGCCCGCCGACGTTTAGCTTCCAACCATCGAAGAGGTTGGAGGCGTGACATGGTCAGGCCACCACTGCCCATCGGGACCTGGGGCGAAGTTTCGACCTGGGGCGCGCAAACCGACCACAATGGCAAGGCCGTCAAGCACCTGCTCTCGTCAGGTTCCTCCGATGGCTGCCACAGCGGCGTGGCCGTGCGCGGAAACGCCTTTGCCACCCGCGGCAGTTCCGACAGCTGATCTCACCGGAGCAGCCAACGCTTCAGTGCGTCGTTGCCCATGTCGGCGCCGTCAAGATGGCGCAGCCGACAGGCGTCAACGATGCTGCACTCAGAGGGAGTAGATCCCGATGCTACGGCCACCCCCGGTGTCCAGCACGTCCCGGGGAACCGCAATGTCCAGCTCGGCCGGGATGTTGTCGATCAGGTGATGCCTGGCCAGCGCCGAGCGCACGCAGATCGTGGCCGGCGTCGCAGCACACGTCCCGCGCGGGAGAACCTAAACACCAACACCCATGTGTAGGGGAATTCCGACCGAAGGGTTCTCTCCGATTCTCGCGAAATTTCGGGGCTAGAGCGTGTCCTTGACGATGGCGCCCTCCTTCATGATCGCCGCGAAGGCGGTCTCGGGGGTGGCCAGCAACGTGATGTCGTCCAGTGGATTGCCGTTCACGAGGATGAGGTCGGCGAGTGCGCCTTCCTCGACGACGCCGAGGACGCCGGGGTACGGATTCCGGGCAGCCGACAGTGACAGCAGTTCGGCGTTGGTGATGGTCGCCATCGTCAGTACCTCGGCCGGTGTGAACCAGCGGGCCATCTTGGCGAGCTGCTTGCCCTGCTTGACGGCGAGTGCGGGATCGAACAGGGTGTCGGTCCCCCACGCCAGCCGTACGTCGTGCTTCTTGGCGAGCTCGTACGCCGTTTCTGTCCCGGTCACCATCTGCTCGAACTTCGACCGGCTTCCTGGCGGGACGGGAGGTGCGTCTTCGTCGTCCAGGAAGGGCTGGAGCGACCACCAGACGTCGTTCTGCGCCATCAGTTCGGCGGTCTCGTCGTCGAGCAGTTGGCCGTGTTCGATGCACTTCACCCCGGCCCGGATCGCCTGCTGCACTGCGCGCGGCGTGTAGGCGTGCACCATCACGTACGTTCCCCAGTTCTCCGCGGCATCGACCGCCGCGCGGAGCTCGGCCTCGGTGTACTGCGTGACGTCCAGCGGATCGTAGGACGACGCGACGCCGCCGCCCGCCATGAGTTTGAGCTGCGAGGCGCCGAGCATGAGCTGCTCCCGCGCGGCCTCGAACACGGCGCTGACACCGTCGGCGATGCGGACGGCACCCACCAGTTCCGCATGGCTCAGGTGGCCGGTCCGGCCGCGGGGGACCTCGTGCCTGGTCCGGAAGTCACCGTGCCCACCGGTTTGCGAGATCATCGCGCCGGACGGGTAGATCCGCGGCCCCGGCACCAAGCCGGAGTCGATCGCCTGCTTGAGCCCGAACGCCGGTCCGCCGGCGTCCCGGACCGTGGTGAATCCGCGCAGCAACGTCTCGCGCGCCGTCGTCGCGGCGACGATGTGCAGGTACCCGACATCGCCGGTCATCGCGGTCATCAGCGGAACCGAGGCGAACAGCGAGTGCCAGTGGGCGTCGATGAGTCCCGGGATCAGGATCCGCCCCTCGCCGGGTACGACGCGCGCACCGGCAGGGACGTCGGCAGTCGGCGAGATCTCGCCGATCATCCCGTCCTGGACGACGACCTGCGTCGGGTCGCCGACGCTGCCGCGACGGACGTCCAGAACACGCACCTGACGAAAGACGATTGGCTGTCCCTGATCCGAAGTCACGTTGGTACCTCCTTTCTGGAGCGTAGGACCGCGGTGACCCGGTCTGCTCACCCGATCTGGAGGAGGAAACCGTCACCCCGAGCGGTCACGCTCCTGGTGGCGCCGGAGGAGTCCATGGACGACACACGCAAGGTCAGGACCGTGGTGGCGGTTGTCCTGCTGGTGGCCGGGTGCGTCCTGGCACCAGCGGCGGTCGCGGGTGCGTGGGCACGGACGCAGGTGACGAACACCGACCGGTACGTCGAGAACGTCGTACCGCTGGCCGCTGACCCCCGCGTACGCAATGCGGTGGCCGACCGGATTACGGACGTGATCCTCCGGAACCTGCCGGAGCGGATCGCCAACGGTGCCCGCGGCGTCGTCCGGGGCCAGGTCGGTCAACTGATCGAGAGCGAGACGTTCCAGACGCTGTGGCGCAACTCCAACCGGACAGCGCACCAGCAACTGGTCAACGCGCTGAGCGGCCGGAACGGGCCTCTCGGTGTCAACGGGAACACGGTCAGCATCGATCTGGGTCCGTTCGTGGCGGCGGCCAGAGACCGGCTGGTCGCGGCGGGGTTCAGTTCCGCGGCACGGATCCCGGACGTCCATCAGAGCTTCGACCTGTTCTCCTCGCCGGACCTGTACCGAGCGCAGCGCGGCTACCGTCTGCTGGACCGGTACGGGGTCGTCCTGCCGATCGTCGCCGGCGCGTTGCTTGTCCTCGGCCTCGGCCTCGTCGTCGATCGCCGCCGTGCGCTGATGGGCGCCGGAATCGGTGTGGCTGTCTCGATGGTGGTGCTGGGCATCCTGCTGGCGATCGGCCGGCAGCACTATCTCGACCGCCTGCCGGCCGAGCTCAGCCGGGCCACCGGCGCCGCCGCGTTCGACATCGTGACCCGATCCCTTCGCACGGCACTCGTGGTGATCTTCCTGATCGGACTGGTAGCGGCCGGCGCGGCCCTGGTCGCGGGCCTCGTCATCCGGCGTCGGTCGGGTCGAACGGCGGGACCTGCAGGACCTCCAGAATATTGACCCCGAGCATGTCGAGGTGGTTCAGGATGCCGGCCAGCGCGGACTGATCGGCAAGGTACCCGTGGAGCACGGTCTGCACCGGCTCCGGATCCACCGCCAGCGCGGGAAACGCTTCGGTCAGCTCGTGCGACAACGTGCCCTGCACCCGGATGACGTAGTGGCCCATAGCAACGCCCCTTTCCCGGCGAGACCCACTGTTCCGGAGCAGCGGCGCCACGGCATCACCCTTCCCGGGCGATGGGTGGCCCGAACGACGTCAGCTCCCCCGGATCGTGGGAGGACGGCGCGCTGATCCGACGGCACCGTGGTGGAGTGGCAGACCACTCACCCCGACCGCAACCGACCCACAAGGCTGCGCGGCGCAGGGTCCCGAAGACGCTGGTCCGCGTGGGCAGGGTGTTGCTTGTCGCCGTCGTCGCCTGGTTGTTGCTGCGGCTGCTGCGGGCCGTCGACTGGAGCCGGGTCGGCTACGCGATGACCCACCTGAGCCCGTGGCAGATCCTGGTGCTGCTGCTCGTCCTGCCGATCCGCCGGTTCGTCCTCGCGACTCCGCTGGCACTGTTCGTGACCGGCCTCAGCGTTCCGCGGGCGATGGTCAACGACGTCGCAGCGTCCTCGGTCGCGACGATCGCGCCGTCGCCGGGCGATGTCGTCGTACGGCTGGCAATGCTGCGGTCGTGGGGCATCGACGCGAAGGCGGCCGCGTCCGGGCTGACGCTCAGCACGCTGATGTTCTACATCGCCCGGCTGGCGGCGCCGGTGCTCGGATTCCTCGTGTTCTGGATCGGCCGGTCCTTCGACGCACGTCTCGGCTGGGCGGCACTCGTGTTCGGTGCGGGGGCCGCCGCACTGCTGGTCGGGCTGATCTACGCCGTACGGGCAGAGCGGACCGCCGCGGCGCTTGGACGGTTGCTCGGTTCGTTGATCCGCAAGGTCCGGCCGTCGGCCAACGGACCGGAAGAATGGGCTGAGCGGCTGGTCGACTTCCAGGCCCATAGTGCAGGGCTCTTGAAGGCGCACGGCCGACTCGCGGCCGTCAGCTTGTGCGGTCTGGTCGTTGTCGAGGCCGGGGTGCTCATCCTGTGCCTCGCCTTTGTCGGCGTCCCGATGAGCGGCGCCACCGTCCTGCTGCTTGGCTGCACGTTCCTGGTGACCTATCCGCTCACCGGCCTGCCGCTGATGGGCGCCGGAGTGCTCGACGCGAGCTACGCGGCGTTCGTCTCGTCGCACAGTGACCTGGAGGCAACGACGCTGGTCGCCGGACTGCTGGTCTGGCGGGTCGCTGTCCAGGTCGTACCGGTCGTGGTCGGCCTGCTGACGCTCGTCCGATGGCGCCACCTCAATCGAGGGACGGTCAGCCACCGTGCGAGGTGAGTTCCAGGGCCGGGGAAAGGTTCCAAGTACGCCTCAGGTGACGCTGACCTCGGACGCGAGCAGGTCCAGACCGAGCTGCCGCGACAGGTACTCCGCCGCGAGGCGGCCCTTGACACTGTTGCCAGCAGCATCCAATCTGGGCGCGAACGTCCCGAGCGCGCCCTTGCCGGGCGACACCGTGACCAGGCCGCCACCGATACCGCTCTTCCCCGGTACGCCGACATCGAGCAGCCAGTCTCCCGAAGTCTCGTACAGGCCCGCGATCGTCATCACCGCCAACGTGACCCGGGCGATGTCCGGATCCACCACCCGCAACCGCGTCGTCGGACAGACCCCGCCATCCGCGAGGGTCGCTCCCATCACCGCGAGATCGACCGCCGTGACCCGCAGACAGCTCTGCCTGGTGTACAGGTCGATCGCGATCTCCGCATCGCCCGCCAAACCGCCGACGGCGTGCAGGAGCGCCGCCAGCGCGCGGTTGCGATGGTTCGTGGCCAGGGCGGAGGCGAGCGTCTCCTCGTCCATCACCAGTTCATGTCCCGCGAAGCCGGCCAGTCCGTCGAGGATGAACCTCCATCGGGCGTCCGGTGAATCGCCGGGCACCAGGCCGGCCGTCGCGATCGCGCCGGCGTTCACCATCGGATTCGTACGCCCGGTCGCCGACTGCTCCACCGCGCGCAGCGAGTTGAACGGGAGCCCGGTCGCGTTCACACCGACCAGCTCACGGACGGCACCGACGCCGATCGCCTGACAAACAAGCGCGAACACGAACGGCTTGGCAACGCTCATGATCGTGAACGGCCGCTGCGACTCCCCGGCCTCGAACAGCCGGCCGTCGACGGCGGCCACGCACAGACCGAAAGCGTCCGCCTGCGCACGCTGCAGCACCGGGTAGACATCGCTCACCGCACCGTCGTCGACACCACGGAACGTCTCGTACGCCGTACGCACGAGCTCCTCGACCCTGGTGGCCGTCGGCAGGCCACCGGTCGAGACATATCTGTCCGCGCCGGGCATCTCAGAACGACCAGACGAGCGGGATGACGAGGAGCGCGGTCACGAGCCACCAGAGCATCACCGGCAGCCCGAGTTTCCAGTAGTCGCCGAAGCGGTAGCCCGCGGGACTCATGATCATCATGTTCGCGGCCGTGGAGATCGGGGTGAGCAACGAGGCCGAACCGGCCACCGCGATCAGCATCAGCACGGGCTTGACCGACGTACCCGTGCCCGCCGCCGCGGCGACGGCGATCGGCGTGACGATCAGCACCGTCGCGGTGTTGCTGACCACCTGACCGAGGATCGCGGTGAGCACGAACAGGCCGAGCAGCAACAGGTACGGGCGTCCCGGGCCGACGGCGTCGACGATCAGGCCCGCGATCCGATCCGCTCCGCCGCTCGACCGGATCGCGTCCGACAACGGGATCAGGGCGCCGATCAGGACGACGATCTGCCAGGAGATCGCCCGGTACGCCTGCTGCGGCCGGACGACCCGGGTCAGCACCATCGCCGTCGCCGCGAGCAGACCCGCCATCGCGGCCGGTACGGCGCCGGTCGCGAGCAGCACGATCATCACGGCCAGGATCGCGACCGCGATCGACGCGTTGGCGCCCCAGGGCACCGCCTGGCGCCGCACCGTCTGCGGCGAGTCCACCAGCAGGATGTCCCGGTCCTTGGTGAGCTCGTCCAGCGCCGCCCAGGCGCCGTGCACCAGCAGCGCGTCGCCCTCGGCGAGCTGGGTCGGCCGCTTGCCGCGGTCCTTGCCCATCCGCTGGACCGCGACGATGACGAGGCCGGGTCCGCGGCGCATGCCCGGGAACACCGTCTCACCGACCAGCGACGACCGCGGCGGGATGACCGCCTCGACCACTCCGGCCTCGCGGGTCATCAGGTCGTCAACCGGTGTCATGGCCACGGCGAGCCGCGCGTCGGCCGTCAGGCTGCTCACGTGCGCGTTCGCGCCGGTCACCACCAGCACGTCGCCGGCATCGAGCGCCGCGGTGTCCGGCCGATGCCGTCCGTGGACGTCCTGGACGCCCGCGATCTCCACGCCGGGGTACGGCGAGAGGTCGAGGTCGCGGACCTGCAGGCCCACCAACGGCGACACCGCGCGGATCCGCAGCCGATAGAAGCCGTCGGCCAGCGCGGCGTAGTGGGTGTCGAGGGTGTCGGCGTGCAGGGCGAGATCCGCGACCGGGTGTGCGGGGCGGGCGTTCGGCAGCAGTCGCGGACCGGCCAGCACCGAGATGGCGATCGTGCCGACGACGAGCGGCACCCCGACCACCGCGAAGGCGAAGAACGGGAAGCTGCCGGCCCCGGCGTCGTGCGCCGCCTCCGAGACAATGATGTTCACCGGCGAGCCTGTCAACGTGAGCAGCGATCCCGAGCTGCCGACGAAGGTCAGCGGCATCAGCATCCGCGACGGCGGCTCGCCGGCCCGGATCGCCAGCATGACCACGAGCGGTAGCAGCGCCGCGACGGCGCCGTTCAGGGTGATCAACGCGGTCAGAACCGCGCACAGGGCGGTGACGGCGACCAGCAGCCGGGCTCGCGTCGTACCGGCGTACCGGACGATGGTCTGTCCGACCCAGGCGGTCACGCCGGTGGAGTCGATGCCCTCGCTCACCACGAAAAGCGATCCGATCAGGATGACGACCGGATCGCCGAAGCCCGCGAGCACGGCGGGGAAGGCAACCAAGCCGGTCGCCCACAACACCACCGCCGTGAGCACCGCGACCACCTCGACCGGTAGCCGGTTCCAGATGAACACCGCGACGACGAGCCCGAGCACCATCAGGCTCAGCGTCGCGTCGTCCATGACTGTTCCCTAGTGCAGGTGGACCGGTGCGGACGGGCCCCACGGGATGCCGATCAGGTACCAGACGACGTAGAACAGGGTCCAGCTGATCAGCACGATGCCGGTGTAGGGGAGCATCATCGAGACCACGGTGCCGATACCGGCCTTCTTCCGGTACTTCTGGCACACCAGGACGATGAACGGCAGGTACACCATCAGCGGGGTGATCACGTTGGCCGGACCGTCGCCGACGCGGTAGGCCGCGACCACGGTCTGCGGCGCTATGCCGAGCCGGTAGAACAGCGGGATGAAGATCGGCGCCAGGATCGCCCACTTCGGAATGACCCCGGGCATGATCAGGTCGATGACGAAGACCAGCAGGATGAAGCCGATCAGCAACGGCAATGCCCCGATGTCCGCACGCTCGAGCAGGTCGGCCAGTCCGGTCGCGGCCAGCGTCGACATGTTCGTGTAGTTGAAGTAGGCGATGAACTGGGCGATCAGCAGCATCAGGAAGATCAGTCCGCCGAGCCCGTTGAAGGTCTTCACGATCGCGTTGATCACGTTCGTGCTGCCGGTCAGCGACTTCGCGCCCTGGCCGTAGCCGAGGCCCGCGGCCAGGAACAGCATCGAGATGATGAAGAGCAGGCTGCTCATGAACGGCGACGAGCCGAAGATCTCACCGGTGTCCGGGTTGCGCAGCGGGGCTCCGGGGACGAAGGTCAGCGCCGACACGATCGCGACGGCGATCAGCAGGTAGTAGACCGACCACCGCAAGCCGCGGGACTCCAGCCGCATCTCCTCGTCCGTCGGCTGGTGGTCGACCGGGGCGTCCTCGGGGGCCTCGGAGGGGTCGTACTTGCCGAGCCGGGGTTCGAGGATCCGCTCGGTGATGACGGTCATCACGACCGCGCAGAAGATCGTCGCCGCGATGCTGAAGAAGAAGTTGTGCGTGACATTGAGATGGACATCCGGCGCGACCAGCGCGATCGTCTCGTTGGTGACCTCGGTGATGATCCCGTCCGCCGGAGTGATCAGCACGTTGACGAAGAACGCTGCGCTGACCCCGGCGTACGCCGCCGCGATGCCGGCCAGCGGATGCCGGCCGAGGGAGGCGAACGCGGCCGCACCCAACGGGATCAGCACCAGGTAGCCGGCGTCGGAAGCCACGCTGGAAATGCCGCCGAGGAGGACGATGATGAACGTGATCAGCCCTCGCGGCGCGACCTTGACCATCTTGCGGATCAGGGCCGCGATCAGACCGGCCTCCTCGGCGACGCCGACGCCGATCATCGCGACCAGGATGACCGCGACGACACCGAAGTCGTTGAAGTTCTGGACCGCCGTGGTGAAGATGTAGCGGATCCCGTCACCGGTCAGCAGGCTCGCGGCCTTGATCGTCTCGTGGTGCACCGCGTAGTCCGGCACGGCGGGGGCCGGCGGCGCGTCGTTGCCCGCGACGCTCGTACCGCCCGGGTACTGCGGTGCGACCTGGACCGTCGAGGGTTCGACGACCTCGGTCGTGACGCTGGTACCCGTCCAGGCAAGGATCTGGGAGAGCACGATCACCAGGAAGATCAGGCCGAGGAAGATCAGCGCCGGGTGCGGAACCTTGTTGCCGACCTGCTCGATGCCGTCGAGGACCCGCTGCATCCGGCTCTTCTTGGTCGGCGTTTCCCCCTCCGCCTTCGCGTTCACGATCCCGCTCCACCGCTCGCCGGTGGCGTGAACGACAGCGCGAACTCGATCAGCAGCTTCGTGCCGAAGCCGGTGGCGCCCTTGTTCCGCCAGGTCCGGGCCGCCGGAAGCTGCGCGGTGCCGGCGATGTCGACGTGGGCCCAGGGATGCCCGTCGACGAACTCCTCGAGGAACAGTCCGGCGGTGATCGACCCCGCGTTGAGGCCGCCCATGTTCGTCAGGTCGGCGACCTCCGAGTCGAGCTGCGACCGGTACGGCCGGTGCAGCGGGAGCTCCCAGACCGGCTCGTCGGTGGCATCACCGGCGCGCCGGAGCTGCTCGACGACGGCGCGGTCGTTGCCCATCACACCGGCGATCTCGACGCCGAAGGTCCGCAGGCACGCGCCGGTCAGGGTGGCGATGTCGACGATCGCGTCGACCGGCTCCTCGGTCGCCAGCGCCAGCGCGTCCGCCATCACCAGGCGCCCCTCGGCGTCGGTGTTCAGCACCTCGACCGTGGTTCCGTTGCGCATCTTCAGGACGTCACCGAGCTTCAGCGCCGAGCCCGAGGGCATGTTGTCGGTACACATCAGGTAGCCGGTCACTGCCGACGTACAGCCGAGATCGCGCAGCGCCGTCATCGCCGCGAGCACCGCCGCCGCACCGGTCATGTCGTTCTTCATCTGCGCGTGCGACTCGTCACTCGGCTTCAGGCTGATGCCGCCGGAGTCGTACATGATTCCCTTGCCGACCAAGGCGATCCGGCCGGTCGGGTTCTCGGGCTCGTACCGCAACCTGACCATCCGGGGCTGGTCGACACTGCCCCGGTTGACGCCGAGCAGTCCTCCGCAGCCCAGCTCGATCAGCTGCTGCTTGTCGAAGACCTCCACCCGCAGTCCGGCCGGCGGGCCGACCTCGAGGGCGACCTCGGCCATCCGTTCCGCCGAGAGCGTGCTGGCCGGGCAGTTCGCCAGATCCCGTCCGAGGCAGTACGCCGCAGCGACGACCCGGCCACGATCCACCCCGGCGCGGGCGGCCCCGGCGTCCTCGTCGGCGGCGACCACCGTCAGCGACTCCAACGTCGACTCGTCCGCGCCCCGGCCGACGAAGTACCGCCAGCGGGCGAGCAGCACGCCCTCGGTCACGGCCTGCGCGAAGTCGGTGACCGAGATCCCGGCGTCCCGGGACGGAACCTCGATCGCCAGGCGCCGGTGCCACGGAACGGCCCGGGCGAACTCCGCGGCCAGGTCGCGGGCGAGCGTGGCGTCGATCTGGTCCGGCGTACCGATCCCGACCGCGACCCGGACCGGACCGCCGCTGCGCGGTTGCACGAGGGTCTGTCCGCGGCTGCCGGTGAAGCCGGCCGCTGCCAGGCCCGCAGCGTCGATGCTGAGCTCGGCACCCGGCTCGGTGCCGGCCGCCACCGGAACCGCGAGCGCGTCGGCCTCGGCTTCGGCCTGCTTCAGCGAAGCCACCCCGACGGCCGGCCTTCGCCGGGTCGAGGGAATCGGATCGAAGTCGTCCGGGATGGTGTGCACGAGACCTCCTCCAGCGAACTCTTGCCAACCCGCCGCGGACTGCCGCGAACGGCTCCGTCAGGACTGCAGGGCCTGGACGAGCTCTTCCTCGCGCTCGCGCGTCAGATTGGTCTGCAGAATGGTCGGGCTGTACGGCTTCAGCGCCTCGACGACCCGGTCGACGGTGGCCGACCGCGCCAGCAGGAACACGGCGGCATGGCCCTCCTGCAACTCCTGGCCGATCTCCTTGATCAGCTGGTCGCTGACACCGATGTCGGTCAACTTGCCACTGATCGCGCCGCTCGCCGCACCGACCACCATCCCGGCGAGCGGGTTCAGGAAGATCAGGCCGATCAGCGTCCCCCAGAGTGCCCCGCTGGCGGCGCCGATCCCGGTCAGGTTCACGGCCTGCTGAATGCGTACCTTGCCCTTCGCATCCTTGTACGCGATCGCCGCGTCCTCTCGCTGCAACAACTGCTGCTTGGCCAGGTCTTCGGTGAGCTGCACGACGCGCTCCGCGTCCTCGCGGCTGTCCAGACCGAGCACCACCAGATGGGTCATGTCGGGTTCCTCCCGGGGATGGCGCGCCGAAGGTGCGCGCCGACCGCCCCATCCCACCAACGCGCCGCGCGGCCGTCCTCCTCCGATTAAGGTGATCCTGAGAAATTCGGGTGAGGTCCGGCGTCGGCGATCAGTCGCGTGTGCGGCGCACCCTCGGGACCCGCGCCCCGATCCAGACGGCGACGGCGACCAGCAGACCGATCCCGACCAGCCAGCCCCACAGGCCCTCCGAGACGGGGCCGAGCCGGCCGACGCCGAAGCCGCCCGGGTCCTTCGAGGTCTGCAACGCGACGATGTACGCGATGATCGCCCGCTTGTCCTCGGGCAGCAGGACAGCGTCGGAGAACACCGGCATCTGCTGCGGCCCGGTCAGCATCGCCTGGTACATGTTCCGCGGCGTGGTCGACATCAGCGACGGCGCGTACCGGCCGTTCGGCAGTGCGCCGCCGCGACCGGCGAAGTTGTGGCACGCCGTGCAGTTCGTGCGGAAAAGCTCCCCGCCCCGAGCGATTTCCTCCTGGGTCGCCTTGCTGACGTCGTACGACGCCGACGCCGGGATCGCGGGTCCGGGCGCCAGCGAGGCGATGTACGCCGCCAACGCCGCGATCTCGTCCTGGTTGTAGACGGGTGGCTTCTGCGGTATTTGTGCTCCG
This sequence comes from Kribbella sp., assembly GCF_035655035.1. Classification (GTDB taxonomy): domain Bacteria; phylum Actinomycetota; class Actinomycetes; order Propionibacteriales; family Kribbellaceae; genus Kribbella. The sequence continues at coordinate 11,450 of NZ_DASRVN010000276.1, forward strand.
GGCTGAGCAGCCGGCATTCGGCCCGTGCCGACCTGGAAGTCCACCGCGGCCGCACCGACCCCGATCAGCGACGGACCGGCCATCCGGCCATCCGCGTTTGTTCCACCGTCGGCGTGCAGTCCGTGGCAACTGGCGCACCCGACCGCGAACAGCCGCCGGCCCGCCTCGATCTGCTGGGACTGCGGGCCGTCCGCTCCGGCGGCACCACTCGGGACCAGCGCGGCGTAGACCAGCCCGACGGCGACCAGCGCAGTACCGATCACCGGCAATCTGAGCCTGGACCTGAATCTCGGCCCGAGCAGCCGTCGCGGTGTCACACCCTCCATCTCCGCACCTCCTGGATGCCGCGGAATCCAGCAGAACCAAGCCCGAAGTTCTTGGGATCACCCGAATCGGGCGAGCCGGGTCAGCGGGAGTCGCGTTCGGCCTGGCGCCGGCTCCCGAGCGCGCGGGTGGATGCGTCCTTCTTGAGGCCGCCCGTGGTCTTGGCAGTACGCGGCCGTGGGTTGGTCGCCGCGGGCTTACTCGCAGCTCGTTGCGTGCCGGACGGCTTCGCGGCCGCGAGTGCCGGGCGGGCCGACCTCCCGGCCTCGATCCGCTCGGCCCGCAGTTCCATCGACGCTCGCCGCGCGGCGGCTGCAACTTCACGGCTCACCGTCGCGAGCACCGACTCGAACAGTTCGGCCTTGTCCCGGTCGCGCTGGTTCCGCGCGTACGACAGGCCTCGACCGCCGGCATCGGCAACGGCAGCGCTCGCACCACGCCGGTAGTTCTTCACGTACTTCGTCCGCACGCGGCGAGTGCGCTGATGCAGGTCCAGCAACTCGTCCTCGTCCAACTGCTTCAGTGCGTCCCGCTCGGTCTCGGCCACCAACAGACGCTCGGCCTCGGTCAACGAGTTCAGCAGGCCCCGATTCATCCCAGTCTCCTTTGTCCGCCGAATGCCCTGGTAGGCGGTCCGGTAGCAGATGCTGTCTGTGACTCCATCACCGGTGCCGGCTGCAGCAGGCCGACGCCGCGTGCGACCCGAAGAGCCGCGGACCGCTTCTCCACACCGAGCTTTCGGTAGAGCGCCATCAGATGCGTCTTCACCGTGTTCTCGGTGATGAACAACGCCTTGGCGATCTCGGTGTAGGAGTTGCCGAGCGCGAGCTGGTCCAGGACCTCGGCTTCCCTCGCCGTCAGACGGATCCGCGCACCGTTCACGACCGCGCTGAGCCGGCGAGGCGCCACGGCGTGCAGGTCCGGCCTGGTCTGCGCCAGCAAGGTCACTCCGCCGGCGCCGGTCGACCCGCTCTGGTACCCGGACAGCCTCTCGAGCGCGATCGCGGCGAACGGATGCGAGTTCGGAGTCACGACGTACTCGCGGAGCAGGTCGAGGAAGACCGGCTCACCGGCGGCGGGGATCAAGGCATGCACGATGCGCTGCGGAGCTACTCGATTGAGGGTGTCCACCAAGGATGCCTCGGCGGCGACGGGGTCGCCCGCGCGGACCAGCAGAACGGTCCGGAACGACACCGCCGCTGATGCGACCGGTGGGTAGATGCCCGGGCGCACCAGGACGCTGTCGATCATCGACACGGTCGCCCGCAGGTCACCCTGCCTGACCGAGAGCATCGCCCTGAGCAATTCGGCCTCGGAGCCGCTGCCGACCCGGTCGAGCTCCGCGAGTTGCACCATGGCGCCGTCCTCGTCCCCGATCAGCACCGCCAGCCGGAACCGCAACAGCGCGCGATCACGCACCAGGAACGACGGCAGCGGACCGACCGCGGCGGGATCGGCGGTCAACTCGGACAACGCCTCGTCGAGCCGGCCGTCCTCGATCAGCAGGGCGCTCCGGAGCATCGCGCGCAGCGCGGCGATCACCGTGTCGGACTCGGTTGCCTCCGTCCCGGCGACGAGCTCGTACCACCGCCGGGCCTCGTCGCGTCGCAGGTCGCTCAGGGCCGCGAATCCCAGCGCCACGCGGGCGCGTACGGCGTACTCCCGCGGGAGCTCGTCGCCGCACAGGTCGAGCGCTTCCCTGGCGGACCTGGCGGCGTTCCGCATCTGGCCGCGGATGCACTGCACGACGGCGCGGTGCACGAGTCCGCCGGCGATCAGCCTGGCATGCACCGCCATCCGTGCCGAGACGAGCGCCTCGTCCAGGTGTGCCGACGCACTGTCCAGATCGCCGGCCCAGATCTCCGTGGCGGCCAGCTCGATCAGCAGCCAGGCCAGCCGCTCGGGTCCGAGTACGGCGTCGTTGCGTCGGCCACCCGCGGTCCGCTCCAGCGCCAGGAGGGACCGGGTCCGGTCGATCGCCGCGTGGACGTCGTGCCAGCCGTACCGCGATTTCCACAGGCTCAGCAGGACCGCGTCCGCCGCGAGCGCGTCGTCATCGGGTGTCGGCTCCGCCGCGTCCCGCTCGTCGGTCAACCGGTCCGCCGCGGCCGCATCCATCATCGCGCCGGCCACGTCACCGCAGACTCGCCGCATCAGGCCGCGGACTCCGGTCAGGTGCGGGTGGGTCTCGAGGTAGTCGGCGGGCAGTGCCTCGAAGGCGGCGGCGACCAGATCCAGTTCGCCCGCCGCGAGCAGCTCCGGCCCGCGGTCCAGCACGATCCGCGCCACGAGCTCCGGATCCTCCGCGCCCAGCGCACTGCGCAGCGCGCCGACGCTGTCGCCACGGTTCTCGTAGTACAGCGCGGACCGGTGCTGGGCGGCCGCCACGGTCCCCGCGCATTCCGCGCTGCCGGCGACCTTGCGCCGCAAGAGCTCGACGAGCAACGGGTGGTACCGGTACACCGGCTCGCCGCCCGCACCGTCAACATAGGCAGTCACCAGCAATCCGTTGCCCGCCAGCTCGCCGAGCATCGCGGGAGCATCCGAGTCGTCGCTCAGCATCGCCGCCAGCTCACCGGTGACCGACGGGACTCCGAACGTGCTCAGCAACATGGTCTGGACGCGCTCGTCCAAGGTGCTGACCGTTTCACCGACGAACAGGTCGAGCACCGGGCCCTGATTGACCAGGGACCACGCGACTTCGCCGGACGCCGCGAAGGCCCGGGCGGCAAGGACCAACGCGGCCGCCCAGCCCGCCGTCCTGGCCTGGAACAACTGAATGTCCTCGGTCGTCGCCTCGGCGGCGTGCGCCTTCACCAACTCGGCGGCCTCGGCGTCGGTGAAGCGCAGGTCCCGCGAGCGTAGCGTCAGCGCCAGGCCCTTCAACTCGAGCTCCGGGACCGGCAGCGGCAGGTCGTACCGGGTGGCAAGCACGATCCGCAGCGAGTGCGGCGACTTCCGCAGTACCAGCGCAAGATCCACCAGGATGGTTGCCGACAGCAAATGGCCGTCGTCGACGACGGTCAGGCCCGGAGCCGGCGGGTCTCCGTCCATCGCCTGTTCGAGAAGGCGCTCCAGCGAACTCGCCGCGTGCCCGCCGATCCACGTCACCGGCGTGCCGGACGCCCGCCGGCGGGTCACCCAATCCGACAGCAGAACCGTCTTGCCGGTGCCGGCCGGTGCGACCAGCAGCGTGAGTGACGACCGTGCGCCGAGATCGAGCGCGGCATGCAGGCGCTCCCGGACGACCAAGGTCGACGGCGGACGCGGGATACCGCCTGCCGCCCGTGGATCCCCTGACTGGTGCTGCCGGCCGATCAAGGTCACCTTGGTCGCCCTCCCCTGGCCCGACGTACTGCCCTTTCTTGACCGATGTCACCTGGTCTTGAACTCTGCCGTTGCCCAGCGCTCCGAAATACCGAGACTAGCCGGTCTAAACCGATTCCGGCAGTGGCCTTTCACGATCACCACCAGGACCGGCGACTCGCTCATGCGTTCGACTCCGGCGCCGGATCGAGAATCGGACCATGGTCCGCCAGCACCTGTCGAACATCACTCCGAACTGGTACGCCTCAACCGCGCCCGCAGCAGAGCTAGCGTTGCAGGTAGAGGTGGTGGGCTTGTTCGAAGCGGAGCTCGGTGGTGTGGGCGACGACGTACGCGCCTGCGGCGGCGATGGCCAGGCCGGCGAGGATCGGGGCCAATCTCCATCGTTTCGGTGGCGGCGGTGAGTGCAGCAGCGCGGACACGCGTTCACTGACAGCACCTTGAGCAACCGCGAGGCCGCGGGAGGTTACAGCGTCGGCGGGGACTCTTGCGGTGGCCAGCGCGGCTCGGGCGATCGCCCGGGCGGCCGTACGGCGGTCGCCGGTGGTGGTCGCGGCATCCTCATCCGCCCAGCGTTCGACAGCCGCGCGTACGAAGCTGGTTGTTGACCTGACCAACGGATTGGCGGCCGCCGACAGTTCTGCGAGCGCGATGTAGAGGTGGTGCCGGTGCCGCAGATGAGATGCCTCGTGGGCCAGGAGGACGCGGCGTTCGTCACGATCGAGCGCCGTCAGCAGTGCGGTGGTCACCACGATCTGCCCACGCCAAATCCCCGGTACGGCGTACGCGGCAGGATGCGCATCGTCGACAACTCGCAAGCCGCCGGCGGACCGGGTACCAGCGCGGCAGGTGGCTGCCGCCGACAGGAGGTCGGCAGCGATGACAACGGCTCGACGGCCGCCGCGGGTCACCGCGACCGCGGTCGCCAAGCACGCAAGCAGTCCGAGCCACGACGGAATCGTGTCGCGGTGCAGCAACAGCGGCTGGGACCAGCGTCCCATTGCGGCCACGGGTGCGAGCTGGGCAAGGAAGTCGAAGCTCAGCACGGACAGGACGAAGCCGGCGACCAGGGTGGCGCCGATGCTCGTGAGACTGACCGCACGGACGGCGACAGCCGGGTGCAGGCGGCGGCCCGCCAGCGGTGCCGCCAGGCCGAGAACAGCGCTTGCCACCAGGGATACCGCGGCGGCGACCAGCAACGTCATGGCCCCGGGCTGTCCTTGTCGGCGTCGAGATCCCGCAGCAGGGACACCAGGAGTTGCTCGTCCTCGGGCTCCAGCTCGGCCACGAACCTGGTCAGGGCGACGTTGCGATCCGTGCCGGCGTCCAGCAGCCTGCGCATCCTCCGCGCGGTCACCGATGCGTCCACCGTCTGCTGATCACCGGCCGGCCGGTAACTGTACGAACGGCCCACGCGTTCGCGGGTCAGCGCACCCTTCTCGGACAGCCGGGCCAACGTCGTCATGACCGTGGTGTAGGCCAGCGCGCCACCCAGCTCGGTGTGCACCTGGCGCGGCGTCATCGGCCGCCCGGCAGCTCCGAGCGCGGCCAGAATCTCGGCTTCGAGCGCTCCGCGATCACGGCGCCGAGGACTTCCCATGTTGACCGACCACCTCCATCTACTACACGATTAATAGTAGTACGTCGATCGCAGCTGCGATCGACCCACCCGCACAGAAAGTCTCTCCGGATGACCGGGCTCACTTATCTCCAAGCGGTCGTGATCGGCCTGCTGCAAGGCGTCACCGAACTCTTCCCGATCTCGAGCCTAGGTCATTCCGTCCTGGTCCCGGCGTGGATCGGTGGGAGCTGGTCGCAGCTGGTCACCCAGTACGGAACGACCGAGAGCGAGCAGTCGCCGTACCTGGCGTTCATCGTCGCTCTGCACGTCGCCACCGCGCTCGCGCTGCTCTGGTTCTACCGCCGTGACTGGATCGCCGTCATCGGCGCGTTCTTCACCACGCTGCGCACCCGCAAGGTGCAGACTTCGACCGAGCGACTGGCCTGGCTGATCGTGATCGCGACGATCCCCGTCGGTCTGACGGGACTCCTCCTCGAGCACACGTTCCGCGTGCTGTTCGCCAAACCCCTGGCCGCGGCGATCTTCCTGACCATCAACGGCCTGATCCTGTTCGGCGGCGAACGGCTACGCCGCCGGGCCGACCAACGGGCGCTGGTGGCGGCGGAGTCCAAGGTCTCGGCCGAGCCGGCCGCGGACCACGCCGTGGTCCAGGGCGGTCCGAGCCGCCGGCTCGAGACGCTCGGGTACCGCGAGGCCGGCATCATCGGCCTGTTCCAGACGCTGGCCCTGCTGGCCGGTATCTCACGCTCGGGCATCACCATGGTCGGCGGCCTGGTCCGCGGACTCAACCACGAGGATGCGGCCAAGTTCTCGTTCCTGCTGGCGACCCCGGTCATCCTGGCCGCCGGCGTACTGAAGATCCCGTCGCTGTTCGGCCCGGCCGGTGCCCACATCCACGGTCAGGTGATCGTCGGCGCCGTGGTCGCCGGACTCGGGGCGTACGCCAGCGTCCGCTTCCTGACCCGCTACTTCACCACTCGCACCCTGATCCCGTTCGCGGTCTACTGCCTGGTGGCGGGCGTCATCTCCGTGATCAAGTTCGTCTGAGACGCGCGGTCGTTCGCATGGCATGATCCGGTGGTGGGGTTGCTTTCGGGTACGACGTACTTTCCGCCCGCCGGCCGGGAGTACCTGGCCGACCTGATCGCGGCGGCCAGGGCCGGTCGTGGCGGTTCTGTCGTCGTACGAGGTGAGGCCGGCATCGGCAAGACGACGCTGCTGCGACACGTCGTGGACGGTCAGAGCGGCGTGCGGGTGCTGTGGGTGAACGGGGCCGAGTTCGAGAAGGACTTCGCGTACGCCGCCGTCCATCAGCTCACCCTGCCGTTGCACGACCGGCTCGGCGGGCTGCCGGCCCGGCAGGGGGACGACCTGTCGGTGGCCTTCGGGCTGGGCACCGGCAGCGCGCCCAGCCAGTTCGCCGTGGCGCTCGCGCTGCTGGGGCTGTTGTCGGACGCGGCCGGTGACGGGCCGGTGGTCTGTGTCGTCGACGATGCGCAGTGGCTGGACCGGGCTTCCGCTCAGGTACTGGCGTTCTCCGCGCGCAGGATCGCCGCGGAGCCGATCGCGATCCTGTTCGGGGTACGGGACCCGCACGGTGTCGACGAACTCGACGGGCTGCCGGAGTTGCCGCTGTCCGGGCTGTCCGACCAGGCGGCGCGCGACCTGCTGGCGTCCAGGGTTCCGGTACCGCTGGACGACCAGGTGCGCGAACGGATTCTCGCCGAGGCGCGCGGTAATCCGCTGGCGCTGGTCGAACTGCCGCGCAGGCTCGGTGCTGCCGGGCTGGCCGGTGGGTTCGGGCTGCCCACCCCGGCGTCGCCGCCGAACCGGATCGAGCAGAGCTACCGGGAGCGGGTCTCCCGGCTGTCACCCGACGCCCGGATGCTGCTGCTGATCGCAGCCTCCGAGCCGCTCGGCGACCCGGGCCTGCTGTGGCGGGCGGCGGATCTGCTCGGCGTACGGCCCGACGCCGGTACCGAGGTCGAGGCGGCGGAGCTGATCGAGTTGGGCGGACGGTCCCGGTTCCGGCATCCGCTGGTGCGCTCGGCCGTGTACGCCGCCGCGTCGCCGGCCGACCGGCGGCTCGTCCATGGCGCGCTCGCCGAGGTCACCGATTCGCGGACCGACCCGGACCGGCGCTCGTGGCACCGGTCGCAGGCCACTCCCCGTCCCGACGAGGACGTCGCGGCCGATCTACTCCGCAGCGCCGAGCGAGCACGGCGACGGGGCGGTGCAGCCGCGGAGGCCGCGTTCCTGGAGCAGGCCGCCGCGCTGACGCCCGAGCCGCGCCTTCGGGCCACGCGCAGCCTCGCCGCCGCGCGGGCCGCGCTGGAAGCCGGCGCCTTCGAGACCGCGGTCACGCTGGTCGAAGCGGCCGGGAACGGACCGCTCGACGACGCCGGCCAGGTCGAGGCCGAGCTCGCCCGCGGCCAGGCGGCGTTCTTCCGCGACGGCGCCGCCGACGCGGTCGGCCATCTCATCCGGGCTGCCGAGCTCGACCCGGTCCGGGCCCGGATCCATCTCCTCGACGCGCTGCAGGCGGGGCTCGTCGTGGGGCGGTCCTCGGATGCCTGCCGTATCGCTCTCGAAGCAGCGCTGCGCGCACCCGCAGTACGAGAGAACGCCTCCGCTGCCGACGTCCTGCTGGATGCACTGGTCGGCTACCTCGACGGCGATCTCACGGCAGTACCGGTGCTGTCCCGCCTCCTGTCCGAGGTGTCCGACCCGGTATGGACGCGGCGCCTGTCGCTGGCGGCGCTGCTTGCCGTCGACCTGTGGGACTTCGCAGCCGAGGAACGGCTCGCCGCCGACGCCGTCGCGGCCGCCCGGCGCAGCGGAGCACTGCTGATCCTTCCGGTCGGACTGTGGATGCAGGCGATGGCCGCCTCCCAGCGCGGCGACCTGCTCGACGCCTCCGCCATGCTCAGCGAGGCCGACGGCATCGCTGAGGTGACCGGGGTACCGGTTCATTGGTACGGCCACCTTTATGTCGCGGCCGTGCGCGGACGGCCCACTGAAGCCAAGACGCTGATCGATCAGGTCCTGGCCGAGTCGCGCGACCGCCGGAAGGGCCTGTTGACCGCGATGGCTCACGGCGCCGCTGCGTTCTATGCCAACGGGGTCGCCGATCATCAGTCGGCGTTGGAGTCGGCACGGCTGGCCTTGGCCGACGGCGACCTGGTCACGAGCAGTATGGCGCTGCCCGAACTGGTCGAGGCCGCGATGCGCTGCGGACAGGACGCCCTTGCAGGCGAGGCGTTCGCCCGGCTGGACGAGCACGCACGGGCTGCGGGAACGGCCTGGGCGCTGGGAGTACGCGCGGCCCTCGGCGCGTTGCTGTCGGACGACCCGGAGGCCCTTCACGCCGAAGCGGTGGACAGACTGGCCGACAGCGGCATGCGGGTCTGGTACGGGCGGGCCTTGCTGCACCAGGGCGCGTGGCTGCGCCGTGACGGCCGCCGTCGCGAGGCCCTGAACGCCTTGCGCGCGGCTCACGAACTGTTCACCACGATGAGCGCGGAGGGATTCGCCGAACGAGCTCGAGTGGAGCTCGCCGCCGCCGGTGAGCAGGCCAAGTCGTCCACCGACGGGGTGATGGAGGTACTCACCGGCCAGGAGCTCAACATCGCCCGGCTGGTGGCGACCGGGGCCACCTCTCGCGAGGTCGCCGACCGGCTCTTCCTCAGCCCCCGGACGATCGACGCCCACCTGCGCAACATCTTCCGCAAGCTCGACATCACCTCGCGCCGGCAGCTCACCGAGATCCTCACCTAGCGAATCTAGGTGACGGTCTAGGCGACTTTCACCGAAGAGCGGCCGGGGCTCGCGACCCGAGACTCGGTCGTATGGACAACCTCCCCCGCGACGTCGACCGGACCGCCCCTGTCGTCGCCGGCCACGAACTGTCGATCAGCGCTCCCGCCGCCGTCGTGTGGGAGCTGCTGACCGCGGTCAGCAGTTGGACGTCCTGGCAACCCGACATCGTCGCCGCCCGCGGACCGGTTCCGCTGACGGCGGGTGCGACGTTCCACTGGGAGACCGCCGGCTTCGACATCGCCTCCACCGTGTACGTCGCGGACGCGCCCCGGCTCCTCCGCTGGGGTGGCCCGACGCAGGGCATCACCGCCGTACACGAGTGGGTGCTGACGCCGACCGGACCCGGCACGACCCTCGTCGTGACCGAGGAGTCGTGGGACGGCGAAGTGGTACGAGCAGACGCCGTCAACATCCAGCAGGCCCTCGGCGAGTCCCTCGTCCAGTGGCTCGGGCACCTCAAGTCCGCCGC
>NZ_DASRVN010000277.1:0-2235 GCF_035655035.1 Kribbella sp.
CCGCGACCACCGCGTCCGGGTCGTACCGGTCGTCCTCGCCGATCAGTACCAGCGCCGCACCGGAGGCCAGCGTCGTGAACATCTCCTGCACATGCACGTCGAACCCGAACGAGGTCCACTGCAGCGTCCGCAGCGAGCGCCGCGTGCGCAGGTAGTGGCGGACCAGGTTGACCGGGCCGCGGTGCGGGACCACGACGCCCTTCGGGTTGCCGCTGGAGCCGGAGGTGTAGATGCAGTACGCGATGTCGTCGGCCGCGGCGCGTACCGGCGGGGCCTGCTTGGCGCGGGCGTCGCCGTCCACCGCCGAGACCGGGACCAGCCGCAGGCCGAGGCGATCCGCCAGCGCCGCGTCGTCCCCGACCAGCGCGACGGCGGCCGCGTCGTGCACCATGAACGCCCAGCGGGACTCCGGTACGCCGGGATCCAGCGGGAGGTAGGCGGCGCCGGATTTCAGGACGGCCAGCACCGCGACGATCATTTCGGTGCCTCGGGCAACTCGTACCGCGACCAGCTCGCCCGGCTTCACGCCCAGGTCGGTCAGCTGCCAGGCGACGGCGTTCGCGCGACGGTCGAGTTCGGCGTACGTGAGCTCGCGATCTCCTTGTATGACAGCGATCGCGTCCGGGGTACGGGCGACCTGCTGCTCGAACAGGGTGTGCAGACCGCTGAGCTCGCCGGCCACGACGGCGTCCCGGCGGATGCGGCCGATCGGGCCGACCGGGTCGGTGTCGGACTCGAGTTCGCGGAGTGCTTCGAGGTCGGACTCGAGCGGGAGGAGGAGTTCGGGCAGCCGGAGCTCCGGGCGGGTCGTTGCCCTGCGCAACACTTCGGCGAGGTAGTCGAGGAGCCGTTCGACGCTGCGCTGTTCGAACAGGCCCGCGCGGTAATCCGCCGTACAGACGATGTCGTCGCCGTCGTGGGTGAGCCGGAACCGGATGTCGATCGCCGGCGGCAGCTCGTCGTCGCCGTCCTCGAAGTCGACCAGGATCTGGAACAGCGGGTCGCGCTCGAGGATCGCCAGGTCGGTACCCGAGTGCTCGAACGCGGCGGCGGTGATGTCGCGGATCCGCTCGGTCAGCTCGCCCAGATCCGGCTCACCGGACAGGTCGATCCGCAACGGCAACGGCCGGATCGCCGGCGCGTCGTCCGGACGTACCAGCGCCGACCCGATCGTGACGTCGTCCTGCGCCGCGAACCGCCCGAGCACCGTCGCGACCGCGGCCAGCATCGTCATCGCCGGACTGAGCTTCCGCTCCCGGCTGTATGCGAACACCGCCGCGCCCAGCTCCCCCTCCAACTCCCGCCGAACCGACCCCACCGCGTCGTCCCCGGCCGCCCGCACCCGATCCCCCGGCAACACCAAAGGCTGCGCACCGGCCAGCACCTGATCCCAATAACTCAAATCCCGCCGCCGCCGCTCCCCCACCTCCCGAACAACAACCACCGCACCCGCCTGCCGAGCGCCCCTGACCAGCTCACCCGCCCCACCCTCAACAGACTGCTTACGCGCACCCCCCTCAACGGTCTGCTTGCGCCCGCCACCCTCAACGAACTGCTTGCGCGCACCCTCTTCGACGAACTGCTTGCGCGCATCCCCCTCAACGGACTGCTTGCGCGCACCACCCTCAACCGACCGCAGGTGAACGCCACCCCCACCGGACGCGCCACCGGACACAACCTGCCCCACATCTTCGGCAGATCTGTCGCCAGCACCCCCGGCGGCTACCTCGCGCACACCTTCGGCAGTCGCGCCACCCCCACTCCCGGCAGATTCGCGGCCCACACCTACGCCGGATCCCTCACCCACGGTCAGCGCATCTGCACCCGAGGCGGTCACCTCGCCCGCATCTTTACCGGTCAGCGCATCCGCACCCCGGCTGGTCCCCTCGTGCGTACCCCCGCCGGTGAGCGCATCCGCACCACCGCCGGTCAGCTCGCCCGGACCTTCGGAGGTCGCGCCGCCCGCACGTACGGCGGACTCCTCGCCCGCATCCCCGACGGTCGCGTCGCGCCTACCCTCGGCGGACTCCTCGCCCGCACGCCCGGCGGTCGCACCACGCGTACCTTCGGCTGATTCCACGGTGGTTGCCTCGTCGGCGCCTGCTGTGGTTGCGGTTGGGTTGAGTTCGGGCCGGTTCTCGTCCGTGGACGGCTCGGTCAGCAGAGCCAGCTGTTCGCGCATCAACCTGGTGACACCGTCAACCAGCTGGCCCGCGACCCGGAGCTGCTGCGACA
>NZ_DASRVN010000278.1:0-2099 GCF_035655035.1 Kribbella sp.
GCCTGGTGGGGGCCGACGTGGAGCTCGCCCCAGGTGATGGTTTTGCCGGGCTGGGTGAGCATCGGGTAGGCCTCCAGGGCACGGGCGCCGTGGGTGCGGGCGTGCGCGATGGTGGCGCGGGCGAGGTGGTACGTGAGGCCGCGGCCGCGGAAGCCCTTGCGGACCACCAGGCAGGTCACGGACCAGACGCTGTCGTCGTCCTTGTCCTCGTCGCGCTCCGTCCACGGGATCCGGGAGGTGCGCAGCTTCGGGTACGCCGTGCGTGGTTCGACGGCGACCCACCCGGCCGGTTCGCCGTCGACGTACGCGATCAGGCCGCTGGTCGACGGGGCGCCGGGGGTGCCGCAGGCGGTCTGGTCCTGGAGGCGGGTCATCCGTTCGTCGAGGGTCGAGTCCCGCCAGATCCAGCCGCGGATCTTGAACCGCTGGCATTGGCACTGCCCCGCGTCCGCCGTACCGAAGACCGCCTGCAGGTCCTCCCACGGGGCCTCGTTGGCGGGTACGACGCGTACCTGTGTCTCCTCGATCACCTGCATGATGAGCACGGTAAACCCAGTACCGGACGACCACCGTCCGGAACTAGGTTGTCCGTATGCATCGGAGCCGCGTGTCCACGTTCCTCATCGACACCCACAAGGACGATGTGGCCGCCGCCACCGCGTTCTGGTCGAAGGCGCTCGGGGTTCGTACGTCGTCGCCCGACGGCGAGCCGCAGTTCGTCTCGCTGCACGACGCCGTTCCCGGATACGTGACCGCGATCCAGTCCGTCGACGACGAGGCCCGGTACCACCTGGACATCGAGACCGACGACGTACCGGCCGAGGTGACGCGGCTGACCGGTCTCGGGGCGGTCGAGGTCGCGGAGTGGCAGGGTTGCCACACCCTCCGCGCGCCGGGTGGGCATCTGCTGTGCGTGATCCCGGTCCACAGCGACCCGCAGTACTTCGAGCAGCACGCGACCCAGTGGGGCACCGACTGACCCGCCCGCAAACGACCGGTTCGCCCGCAAACGACCGGTTCGCCCGCAGCAGAACAGTTGGCCGACGGCAGAACGGTTGGCTGACGGCAGAACAGTTGGCCGACGGCAGAACGGTTGGCTGACGGCAGAAAGTACGGCGGGGCGTCGAGGGCCGGGGCTACGCTCCGAGCCATGACAGAGCTCGCGGGAACGTTCAAGCAACCGGCGGTGGCGGAGGCCTACCAGCATCGGCCGCCGTATCCGGACGAGGTGTTCGACCGGCTGCTGGACCTGATCACCGACGCCCCGCGCCGGGTGCTGGACATCGGTGCCGGCGAGGGCGCGATCGCCCGCCCGCTGGCGCCGCGGGTCGAGCACGTCGACGCGATCGACTTCTCGCAGCCGATGGTCGACGTCGGCCGGCAGCGTCCCGGTGGCGACCACCCGAACCTCCGCTGGCAGGTGAACCCGATCGAGACTGCCGACCTCGACGGCCCGTACGCACTCGTGACCGCCGGCGCCAGCATCCACTGGATGCCGTGGGAGGTGACGTTCGCCCGGATCGTCCCGCACCTGACCCCGAACGCCCAGCTGGTGGTGATCGAGCACGGCCCGGTGGACGAGCCCTGGATGGGCGACGTGGTCCCAGTGATCCAACGGCATTCCCGCAAGCAGAACCACGACCCCAAGTTCAACGTCGTCGACGCGATCGTGGAGCGCGGTCTGCTCGACCTCACCGGTACGGCGCGTACGACGCGCGTCGGCTACCAGCAGACGGTCACCGATTACATCGAGCGGCTGCACTCCACGTCGAGCCTGGCCCGGGGCCTGATGCCCGCCGACGAGGCGGCCGAGTTCGACGCAAAGGTCGCGGAGGCGCTCCGCCCGTACGCAAAGGACGGCGTACTGGAGCTGACCATCGAGGCCGAGCTCAGCTGGGGGCGACCAAGGTAGCCGCGCGGCCCAGCAGATAGGCCTGCTCGGGAGTGCTCTGAGTGAGCCGGGCGGCGACCTCGTACGCCTCCCGAGCGGCCGCCCTGTCGCCGGCCAGCTCGAGCAGGTGAGCCCGGACGGCGGCCAGCCGGTGATGATCGCGGAGCGCCGGATCGACGTCGGCGAGCAACGTCAGCCCGGCGTCCGG
>NZ_DASRVN010000279.1:0-27368 GCF_035655035.1 Kribbella sp.
CGGTTTCCACTCGGCCTTCCACGTTCAGGGAGCGCAGGGTCAGTTCGACCTCGTGGCGGATCAGGTCCATGGCCGGGCAGCCGGAGTACGTCGGGGTGATCGTCACGACCGTCTCGCCGTCCTCGTGCCGGACGCCACGGAGGACGCCGAGATCGGCGATCGTCAGGACCGGGATCTCGGGATCCGTGATCTCGCCGACTGCCTCGAAGATCGCAGCGTCGGTCACCATGTCGCACCTGGATGGGATCGGGCGATGTGCTGGAGTTCGGCCAGCAGGTAGCCCATGTGTTCGGTATGGCGCCCCTCGCGCCCGCCGGTGTGCTGGTACGTGGACGAAGGCCGGCTGCAGGTCGACTCGTCGATGACGCTCAGCACTCGTTCGCTCCACGCGTCCTGCAGTGTCGAAGGATCGACGGCAACGGCGAGGCGCTGGACCAGGGCGTCGGATTCGAACAGTTCGCCCGTGTAGGGCCAGAGCGCGTCGAGGGCGGCCTGCATGCGGCCATGGCTCTCCGGGGTGCCGTCGCCGAGGCGCAGGACCCATTGGGTCGCGTGGTCGACGTGGTAGGCGACCTCCTTCACCGCCTTGCCCGCGACACCCGCCAGCGTCTCGTCGGCGCAGGATCGCAGTTCGTCGTACAGCAGGTGCTGGTACGTCGCGAAGTACAGCAACCGCGCCATCGCGTGCGCGAAGTCCCCGTTCGGCAGCTCGCAGAGCAGCAGGTTCCGGAACTCGCGCTCGTCCCGGAAGTACGCCAGCTCGTCCTCGGTCCGCCCGGTCAGCGACCCGGCGTACTGCAGCAGCGACCGCGCCTGCCCCAGCTGATCCAGCCCGATGTTGCCGAGGGCAACGTCCTCCTCGAGCTGCGGTGCGGACGCGATCCACTCGCCGGTGCGCTGCGCCGCGATCAGCGCGTCGTCACCGAGCCGCAGGGAGTATGCGTACAGGTCACTCACAGGTGCTCGACACCTTCCGGGACCTCGTAGAACGTCGGGTGCCGGTACACCTTGTCACCGGCCGGGTCGAAGAACTCGTCCTTCTCGTCCGGCGACGACGCGGTGATGTCGGCCGCCCGTACGACCCAGATCGACACGCCCTCCTGGCGGCGCGTGTACACGTCCCGCGCGTTCCGCAGCGCCATCGTCGCGTCCGACGCGTGCAGGCTGCCGACGTGCGTGTGCGACAGCCCGCGCCGCGACCGCACGAACACCTCCCACAGTGGCTCGATCATGCTGCCCGCACCGCCTTCTTGGCCGCGTACGCCGCCGCCGCTTCCCGCACCCAGGCACCGTCCTCGTGCGCCTTGACGCGCTTCGCCAGCCGCTGCTCGTTGCACGGACCGTTGCCCTTGACAACTTCGTACAGCTCCGCGTAATCCGGCTCCGTGAACCGGTAGTGCCCGTCCTCGTATGCGAGTCCGTCATCCGGGACCCGGATTCCGAGTACGTCGGCCTGCGGCACGGTCATGTCCACGAACCGCTGCCGCAACTCGTCGTTGCTGTGCCGCTTGATCCCCCACGCCATCGACTGCTCCGAGTGCGTGGACGCCGAGTCCGGTGGACCGAACATCATCAGCGACGGCCACCACCACCGGTCCAGCGCATCCTGCGCCATCGCCTTCTGCGCGGGAGTCCCGTTGCACAGCGCGTAGAGGATCTCGAATCCCTGCCGCTGGTGGAACGACTCCTCCTTGCACACCCGCACCATCGCCCGCGCGTACGGACCGTACGAACAACGGCACAGCGGCACCTGGTTGACGATCGCGGCGCCGTCCACCAGCCAGCCGATCGCGCCGATGTCGGCCCAGGTCAGCGTGGGGTAGTTGAAGATGCTGGAGTACTTCTGCTTCCCGGCGTGCAACAGGTCGAGCAGGTCGGCCCGGTCCACCCCGAGGGTCTCGGCGGCGGCGTACAGGTAGAGACCGTGGCCGGCCTCGTCCTGCACCTTGGCCATCAGGATCGCCTTGCGGCGCAGCGACGGCGCCCGGCTGATCCAGTTGCCCTCCGGCTGCATGCCGATGATCTCGGAGTGCGCGTGCTGCGCGATCTGCCGGATCAGGGTCTTGCGGTACCCGTCGGGCATCGCGTCCCGCGGCTCGATCCGGCCGTCGGCGTCGATCGTCGCCTGGAAGCTGTCCATGGGATCAGCATATGTGACACTTTTTCTCCAAATCAACAACAGGTGTCACAAAGGTGGTGTTGCACCTACCTCCGAGAGGGGTCCTGACGCACTGGGGAGCCGGGTCGGCCGGACCCAGGATGGAGTTATCCGTTCAAGGGCTCAACAGTTTCCCCGGAGGATCCCGTGACCACCACACCCACCGCCCCGGCCGTCGATCATCGAGGACCGGTCACCGGGCGCGAGCGCGCGCTCGCCCCGGACCTGATCCGCGGCGCGATGCTGTTACTGATCGCCCTCGCGAACAGCGCCAACTTCGCGTTCGCCGGCCAGCCCGGCATCGAGAGCGCGCCGCACGGCTTCGAGCGCATCCTGAACTTCCTCATGCTGACCTTCGTGGACGCCCGGGCGTACCCGGTGTTCGCGGTGATGTTCGGCTACGGCCTGGTCCAGCTGGCCCGCCGGCAGCGGACCTCCGGCGCGAGCACCTCCGCCGTACAGCGGATCCTGGTGAAGCGCAACGCCTGGCTGATCGCGTTCGGCCTGGTGCACGCGACCTTCCTGTACTTCGGTGACTTCCTCGGCGCGTACGGCGTGGTCGGCATCGCCTGCACGCTGGTCCTGATCAACCGCAGCGACAAGTTCCACCGGATCGTCCTCGGCGTGTGGGCGTTCATGGCCCTCGAGACCCTGTTCATCGCAGCCAAGGCCGTGGTCGCGATCGTCACCAGCACCGGCGCCGCGCAACCGCTGACGAACTCCCCGAACCCGTCGCTGGCCGCCACTTCGTACCTGGGCAGCCTGGTCGACCGGCTGCACGAGTACCCGCTGCACATGGCCAGCGTGCTGGGCTTCGTCGTGATCGTCTGGCTCGGTATCTGGGCCGCCCGCAAGCAACTCCTGGAGAACCCGGGCGCGCACAAGACCCTGCTGACCCGCGTCGCCGTCGGCTGCCTCGGTATCACGTTCATCGGTGGTCTCCCGTACGCCCTGGTCGGCGCCGGCTGGCTGCACGTCGACAAGGCAGCGGTGGACACGCTGGACCTGCTGTCCCAGGTGAGCGGCATGTTCGGCGGTCCTGGGTACGTCGCCCTGTTCGGCCTGATCGTCGCGCGGATCCGCAAGCAGTCGCTGCCGGTACGGGCGATCTCCGCGCTCGGTCAGCGGTCGCTGTCCGGGTACCTGTTCCAGTCCGTGTCGTGGATGATCCTGCTGGCGCCGTTCACGCTGGACCTGCGGTTCGGGAGTACGGCGTACACCGCGGCGCTGGTCGCGATCGGTGTCTGGGTCCTCTCGGTCACCGGGGCGTACGCGATGAGCCGCCGGTCGTACCGCGGTCCGGCCGAGACCCTGCTGCGCCGCCTCGTGTACTGACTTGCGAGGATTACGACCATGAGCGACTTCGGGGTTCCGGAACCCGCCAACCTCTCCGACCTTTCCGCGTCCGCGCCGATCGCCGAGACCAGCGTCCGGCTCGCGCTGCCCGCGGAGGCCGGGGAGATCGGCGAGATCCAGGTCGCGGCCTGGCGGGCGGCGTACGCCGGGCTGCTGCCGGCCGATGTCCTGGCCGACCTCAACCCGGCCCAGTTCGCGGCCCAGTGGCGGGCCGCGCTGCTGGCTCCGGGCGAGGCGCGCAACCGGGTGCTGGTCGCGCTGGCCGACCGGACGCTGGTCGGCTTCGCGGCCATCACCCCGTCCGACGACCCGGACGCCGACCAGCAGCACGACGCCCTGGTCGCCGAGCTCGCCGTCAGCCCCGAGGCGACCCGCGCCGGCCACGGTTCGCGGCTGCTGAACGCGGTCGTCGACACCGCCCGCGCCGACGGCTTCCGCCGCGTGACCGCCTGGGTGAACTCCACCGACGACGTACTCCGCGCCTTCTACACCGAGGCGGGCTGGGCGCCCGACGGAGCGCACCGCGAGCTCGACCTGTACGGCGACGAGTCCGTGCGGATCAAGCAGATCCGCCTGCACACCGACCCCGGTACCGAGTAACTTCGGCGGGCATGACAGATTGTCACGGACCGATCACGCATGGCCATCTGTTGGAGTCTGCATGAAGTACCTCACCCTGGCCGTCGGCCTGGGCCTGTCCGCCGTCGCCGTTCTCGTCGTACCGGGATCAGGGGCGACCGCGTCGACACAATCCCCGGCCGTCGTCGACGGTCCACATCCGGTGGCGACGAAGTACCTGAGGCAGAGACCGGTGTGGACCAAGTGCGGTGAGGCCGACCTCCGGACGTACTGCGCGAAGATCACCGTCCCGCGCGACTGGGCGAACCAGTACGCCGGCAACGACCTGCAGATCGCGGTCAGCAAGGTCGCGCCCGCGAAGGGCAGGCCGAGCCGGGTGGTGTTCGGCAACCCGGGCGGCCCGGGCGGCGCCGGGCTCGGGATGGCGCCGTACCTCGCGAGCCAGGCGCCGCTCGCCAAGGACCACCTCGCGGTCGGCTTCGACCCGCGCGGCACCGGCGGCAGCACGAGCGTCAGCTGCGACGGCGCGCCCGGGTACACGATGGACGCGCGCGACCGCGATCCGCGGACCCGCGCTCTGATCACCGAGGCGTCCCAGCTGGCGCAGCCGTACTGCGACAGCCAGTCCCGCGGCCTGATGCCGTACATCACCACCGCGCAGACCGTGCAGGACATGGACCTGATCCGGCAGCTGCTCGGCTACGACAAGATCGACTACGTCGGGTACTCCGGCGGCACCTGGATCGGCGCGTACTACCAGACCTACTTCCCCGAGCACGCCGGCCGGTTCGTGCTGGACTCGAACACCGACTTCACCGGGAGCTGGCTGGACACGTTCAGCGGCCAGCCGCAGGCGTTCGAGCGCCGGTTCCGCGAGGACTTCGCGACCTGGGCGGCGAAGTACAACGCGGACCTGCACCTCGGGTCGACGCCCGGCGCGGTCCTCCGGTTGTACGAACGGTTACGGCGCGCGCTCAAGGCGGCGCCCGCGACCGAGGAGTTCATGGACGGCTCGGTGAAGATCACGTACGACGAGAACACCCTGGACCAGATGATCACCGGGGATTTGTACTCGAAGCTGGACTTCCATTCCCTGGCCACCGACCTGCGCTTTCTGACCGGTCTTTCCGCGGCCCAGGCAAAAGGCGGACCGCGGGCCGCGCAGCAACAGGTCGACGCGCTGCCGGCGGCCCGTCAGCAGGAACTCGTACGGCGGGCGCACCGGGCGCCGATCGGGCTCCGGATGCTCGGCGAGGTCGACTCCGAGGACGCGACCTTCGCCGCGATCACCTGCAACGACACCCCGTGGCCGCAAGGGTCGGAGTACGGCGAACAACTGGCCGCCCGGCTCGGCCCGCACTACCCGCTGGTCGGCTGGACGATGTCCGAGAACCCGTGCTTCTACTGGCACCGGCCGAACCTGACGATGCCGACGCCGACCGGCAAAGGCTTGCCCACAACGCTGATGGTGCAGTCGGTGCACGACCCGGCGACGAACTACGGGCTCGCGGTCGCGGCGCACGAGCGGTACGCCGGCTCGCGGATGGTGACGGTGACCGGCGAGGGCGACCACGGCGTGTACGGCGGCGTGAACCGGTGCGCGGACCGGATCGTCAACACGTTCCTCAGCACCGGGGTCGCGCCGGCGGCGGATGTGAGCTGCAAGGGTGAGGGGATCCCGGCGCCGGGGCCGGAGGTACCGGGTGCGGAGTCGCTCGACGGTGCTCCGTTACAAAAGATCGCCGGATTCACGAAAGCTGTTTCCGGATATCTTCGCTAACGAGCGTTTGAGATTCTGCGGAATTCGCCATCGGGTGGTTACTGTCGGCGAATTCCGGCCGATGATTTCGTTGTCAGGACATAGTTGTCAGGGGGATGTCAGGGTTGCGTCCCTGTGCGACGCAGCGTGATCGCGGCACCCTGGAGTCAGCGCGAGGACCGCGCGTCGACTGGGAGGGCTCGACGACGGCCTGCGCCGGACGTGGCTTCGGCCGGCTGTGCGGGTGGGGGGACTGCCGAGGACCCGGGAACGGGCCCGGACAGAACACAGCCGGCCGGGTCACGCATCTCCAGACCCTCGCGGGGCATCGTCGATCCCCCAGGTCGTGGTGCTCCGCGAGGCACCAACACGCGCAAAGCAGGCGCGCGCGACACGCGGGCGGCGCAGGTGCGGACGGCACGCGGGCGCAGGCGGGCCCGTGTGCGGGTGCGGGTGGTTCAGAGTGGGTCGCGGGCTCGGGTGGGGTCCAGGGGGGCTGGGGGGTAGCCGTCGGCGACGGCGGCCAGGGGTGCCGCGTGGCCGGCGGACCAGGCGGTGCGGAAGGTGCGGCGTTCCAGGGAGGACTCGACCGCGGCGCGGGTGGCCTCGTAGTCGGGTTGTTCGATCCGCGGCACCGGCACCCGGATCACCTGCCGGACCTCGTCCGCCGCCCCGAGCAGGAAGGCGGCGTACTCACTCCGCCCACGATGCTGCGCCACCGCCGCGAGCTCCTCGAGCACACTGGCCGACCGCCACCGATCCCCCAGATCCCGGTGCTCCGCCAGGCTTTCGTCCAGCAGGTGCACGGCCCGCTCGGTCAGCCCCCGCCGCCGCTCGACGATCCCGAGCTGATTCAGCGACCACGCCACCCCCTCGCGGTACCCGAGCCGCTGCGACAACGCCAAACTCTCCTGCAGCAACTCCTCCGCCTCGACGAGCTGCCCGTCGTACTGCGCGATCGTCCCAAGACTGATCAACGACCACGCGAGCCCCTCGCCGTCCCCGACCACCCGGAAGCTGTCCCGCGCCCGCCGGCACCGCCGAGCCCCGACCTCGAGATCCCCCCGCAGCCACGCGACGAACCCGAGGTGGTTGTGCGCCCACGCCATCCCGGCCCGATCGCCGAGACTCTCGTACAGGTCGTAGCTCTCACAGTGCAGGTCCTCGGCCGCAACGTAGTCCCCGCGCTCCCGCGCCACTCCCCCGAGCCGCTGCAGCACCATCGCAGTACCGGCCTTGTCGCCAAGCTCCTTGTACTGCGCCAGCGCCGTCTGCAACCGCTCCGTCGCCGCGTCGTACTCGCACTGCAGGAACGCCAACGTCCCGGCGCCAAGGTTCGCCTTCGCCAACGCAGGCTCCAGCCCCGACGCATCGCCGAGCTCCAACGCCCGCTCCAGCCACTGGCTCCCCTCGGCGTAGTGACCGCGCAGACAGCAGAACAACCACAACCCACCCGCCAGCCGCAGCGCCTCGGCAACCGAGCCGGTCTGCACCGACCAGGCCATCGCCGCGCGCAGATTGGGCAGCTCCGCCTCCAGCCGGTCGAGCCACTCCCCCTGCTCCGGCCCGCGCAGCTGTCCCTCGGCTTCCTCGGCCAGGCTCAGGTAGTACCGCGCGTGCCGCTCGGCCGTCGCGTCCGTCTCCCCCGCCGCCTCCAGCCGATCGGCCGCGAACTCCCGGATCACCGCGAGCATGTAGTACCGCGTCACGCCGCCGCGCCGGGTCACCTTGATCAGCGACTTGTCCGCCAGCCGCCCGATCAGGTCGAGCCCCTCGACCCGGGTCCGTACCCCGGACAGCACGGCCGCGGCCGCACCGAGCGTCCACCCGCCCTTGAACACCGACAGCTCCGCGAACATCTCCCGCTCGGCCGGGGTGAGCACCGCGTGGCTCCACTCGATCGCGCCGTACATCGACTGCTGCCGCGGCGACAGCGTCCGCGACCCGCCGGCCAGGATCCCGAACGACGTCTCCAGCTCCGACGCCAGCTCCTCGATCGTCATCACGGTCGTCCGCGCCGCCGCCAACTCGATCGCGAGCGGCATGCCTTCCAGACGCCGTACGACGCGTGCCACCTGGTCGAGCTGCCCGGTCGGGTCGTACCCGCGGGCGGTCGCGCGCTCCACGAACAGCCGCACCGCTTCGGACGCCTCCAGGTGGTCCTCGTCGTACGGCAGGCCCAGCGCCGGTACGACGTACACGCTCTCGCCGGCCAGCCGCAGCAGCTCGCGGCTCGACACGAGGATCGACAGGTTGGGGCAGTGTTCGAGCAGCGTCGCGCAGAGCCGTTCGACCGACGGGAGTACGTGCGAGCAGTTGTCGAGCACCAGCAGCATCGCGCTGCGGCCGATCTGTTGCGCAATGTCCTCGGCGAGCCGGCTCTGCTGACCGATGGCCTCGGCCACCGCGGATACGACGGCCTCCGGTTCGGTGAGCGCAGCGAGCGGGACCCAGCAGACACCGTCCTGGAACGTGTCCGCGACCGCACTCGTGACGGCCTGCATCAGCCTGCTCTTACCGACGCCACCCGGTCCGGTCAGCGTAAGCAAACGAGTGATTCGCTGTGTCAGCAGGCGTGTCGTCGCCGCCAGCTCGGTACTACGGCCGATCAGCTCGCTGGTCGGTACGGGCGGCGGCCGCAGCGGCATCCGGGAGCTGTTCGCGTCCTGACGGGCCGCCGCGGCGAGCAGCAGGCGGTCCTGCTCACCGAGCCGCAGGGCATCGGCCAGCAGCCGCAGCGTCTGCGCTCGCGGCGCACGGCGGCGTCCTCGTTCCAGTGCCGCGATCGCGTCGACGCTCAGCCCGGCAAGCTCCGCCAGCCCCTCCTGCGACAGCCCGGCCTCTCGCCGGTGCCGACGCAGCAGGCCACCGAAACCGGCCCCCTGCACGTCCTCCGAACCGCGGCGAGACCCGTCTGACGGCACAGGACGGCCCCACCCAGTCTCCGACCTTCTACGTGGCGGCTGCCACGTACCTTCCTGAAAATAACCCGTGCCGCACCGGCTTGTCAGGACTTCCGGCTCACGGGGTCACGTCGTGCTGCCCGATCGCCTTCCGCATCGCCTCGCGAGCCCGCCGCCGATCGCCCGCCGCGTCGTACGCGGTGGACAGCCGGAACCACACCCGCCAGTCCTCGGGCGCCGCTTCTGCCTCCGCCCGGTACCGCCCGAACGCCGCATCCGCGGCAGACCGGTCGATCCGCCCGGACGGCCGTCGCGGCAGGTCGTCGACCGGCAGCCCGCCGGCCGCCTCCAGCTCCCGCGCCAGTACTTCGGTCCGCCGGCCGAACTGGATCTCCCGCCACACCAGGTACGCGCCGACCAGCGGGATCACCAGCACGGCGATCCCGAGCCCGATCGCCACCGGCTCGCCGGTGCCGATCAGCAGCACACCGCGCCAGCCGATCAGTACGGCGTACACGACGAACACGACCGCGAGCAGGAACGCGGTCTGCTTCGCCTTCATGGCTGTGTCATTTCCTGCCCCGCCCCACCGCCCCGGTCAGGAGAGGTCCATGAAGTGCTCGAGGCCCACGGTGAGACCGGGCGCGGCGCCGATCCGCCGGACGCCGAGCAGCACACCCGCCATGAACGACACCCGGGCCATCGAGTCGTGCCGGATGGTCAGCGTCTCGCCCTCGTCGCCGAACAGCACCTCCTGGTGCGCGATCAGCCCGCGCAACCGGACGCCGTGCACCCGGATCCCGTCCACGTCCGCGCCGCGGGCACCGTCGAGCGCGGTCGTGGTCGCGTCCGGGATCGGGCCGGAACCGGCCGCCCGGCGGGCGTCCGCGATCAGCTCGGCGGTACGGCGCGCCGTACCGGACGGGGCGTCCACCTTGTCGGGGTGGTGCAGCTCGATGATCTCGACGGACTCGTAGTACTGCGCGGCCTGGGCGGCGAACCGCATCATCAGCACCGCGCCGATCGAGAAGTTCGGGGCGATCAGTACGCCGGTGGACGGCGACTTCGCCAGCTGGTCGCGCAACGTCGCGAGCCGGGCGTCGTCGAAGCCGGTGGTGCCGACGACCGCGTGGACGCCGTGCTCAATGCACCAGGCCAGGTTGTCCATCACGACCTCGGGCCGGGTGAAGTCGACCACCACCTCGGCACCCGCCGCGGTCAGCGCGTCCAGCGAGTCGCCCTGGTCGAGCCGCGCGACCAGCTCACAGTCGGCAGCCTCCTCGACCGCGAGGCACGTCTGAGCACCCATCCTGCCCTTGGCTCCCAGCACACCGACCTTGATCATACGCACCCGTCCTCCAGTCCTGTAGAGGGCACCAGGATCTCATCCCCCGGTGTGGGCGGCGCGCTCGGCCTTCGGTACCCAGACCTGCAGGCCGATCGTCTGCCGCGGCGGCGCCAGCAGCACGTAGTCGGCGCCGAAATCCAGCCCGCAGGCCCGCAGCGCGGTGATGTCCTTGTCCGAGATCGACCGGTTCGCGATGATCAGCGGTTTCCGGGACGGTCGCTGCGTCCGGCAGGCCTCCTCGACGCCGGCCACCGTCCGGTCCTGCTCCTTCGGCGCGATCCAGGCCTCGCCGAGCGGCCGGCCACCGAGCATCAGGACCAGGCCGGCCATCTTGTCCAGCGCGAGGATCGGACGGCCGCCCGGGATCAGGTACGGCGCCAGCGCCTTCTTCAGCCGGCCGTAGTTCTGCTCGGCCTTCGGCGCCAGGCGCAGTCCTGCCAGTGCGGGCTGCGACGCGGCGACGGTCAGCTGCGACGTGGGCACCGACCGGTACGGGTACTTGGTCAAGCCGGTGTACGCGATCGTTCCGGTCGCCACCAGCGACGCGGCTAGCGTGGCCCCGAGGATCGCCCGGGCGACCACGGGTGTCGGCCAGATGCCGGTCAGGATCGCGATCGTCAGCGCGGTCCACGCGGCGAACGCGTTGAAGCCGATCGTGTACAGCGGGGTGTTCGTCCCGAACGCCTGCACGATCGGGATCACGAAGAGCAGCACCAGAATCACCCACGTCCGGGTGTTCTCCCGGCACAGCCGCGAGCACTCCGTCACTCCTGCGCGCCAGGCGATCAGCGCGCCCGCCGCGGCCACGACGGCCACCAGGACGGCGCCGAGCAGGGTCGTCGGGTACTTGTAGATGTGCGCGGGTCCACCGAGCGCACCCTCGTCGGCGATCACCCGCCAGGCCGAGACGGCGAAGCCGGCAACCGCCAGCACGGCAGCGACGATGCGCACGCTGCGCCAGCGACCGACCACGGCCACGGCGGTCGCGACCAGCAGCAGGCCGTGGTACAGCAGCGTTCGGCCGAGGAGGTCGATGCCGGTGGTCCAGTAGTGGTGCAGGAGCTCGGTCGGTGAGTACGACGTACCGGCGATGAACTTGTTGACGGTAAGGATTCCCGGCACCGCCACGTTCAGCGGCACCACGAAGAGCTGGACGAACAGCGCCGCCATGGCCAGGCCGCCCAGCGCGTAGAGGATGCCGCGGGCAACCGCACGCCACCCCTGCCCGGCCAGGACCACGACGGCCGCGATCACGATCAGCCCGATCGGTACCACCGAGGACCATTTCGCCAGCACCATCGCGCCGATCACCAGCCCGGCCACCACCGGTGTCCAGAACGGCACCGGACGGTCCCGGTCGACCGCGGTCGCCATCCACAGCACGCACGACACCAGCAGCAACGCACCGAGCAGGATGACGTCGTTGTACCCCGGCGACAACGGCAGCCAGGCGACGCACATCCCGCCGGCGGCCAGGATCATCGCCGTACCGGCCGCCTCGAACAGCTTGGTCGGCGGCATCCCCGGCCGCCGTCCGCGCAGCCAGCGCATGAAGCTGTACCCGAACAGCAGGTGGACCACCACCACGGTCAGCAGCCGGAACAACCGGAGCTTCACGATGCTGTACCCGAAGACCTGGAACACCGGGCCGTACAGGTACTGCACCCCGCTGAGCGCCAGCGGGTTGCTCTGCCACCACCGGTACGACAGCAGGTAGTAGCCCTCGTCAGTGACGTCGAAACCCTTGCCCGCGACAAGAGCCATGGTGACGATCCACCACGCGGACAGGCCGGCCGCGACCACGAACAGCGCGAGAAGCAGGACGAAACGCCTGTTGCGCAGGACGACCGGCAGCGTGCTCACGGGCGACACCCTAGGCCATCGCTCCTGACTGCTACCCCTTAGTTGCGGCTTCGGAAGCCGAGTACTCCGCCTGCGCCTCCTCGGCGAAGTGGCAGGAGACGGTCTGGCCGGACGACAGCTCCCGGAGCTCCGGGACCTCCACGCTGCATCTGTCCGCGGCGCGCAGGCAGCGGGTGTGGAACCGGCAGCCGGACGGCGGGGAGACCGGTGACGGCGGGTCACCGGCCAGCACGATCCGCTGCCGTCCCTGGCGGGCCAGACCCGGCTCCGCGGACAGCAGGGCCTGCGTGTACGGGTGCGCGGGTACGTCGTACACCTGCTGGTGCTCGCCCAGCTCCGCGACCTTGCCGAGATACATCACCGCGACCCGGTCGGAGACGTGCCGGACGACGGACAGGTCGTGGGCGACGAAGATGATGCTCAGGCCGAGCTCGCGCTGCAGCCGCATCAACAGGTTCACCACCTGCGCCTGCACGGACAGGTCGAGCGCCGACACCGGCTCGTCGCAGAGCAGTACGTCGGGGTTCAGCGCGATCGCCCGGGCAATTCCGATCCGCTGCCGCTGACCGCCGGAGAACTGGTGCGGGAACTTCGTCTCGTCCTCGGGCCGCAGGCCGACCAGCTCGAGCAACTCGCGGACCCGGGCCCGGACGTCGACGCCCTTCGACACGTCCGGGTGCACCTGCAGCGGCTCGCCGACGATCTCGCCGACCCGCATCCGCGGGTTCAGGCTGGAGTACGGGTCCTGGAACACGACCTGGACGTTCCGCCGCCATTGCCGCAGCTCGCGGCCACGCAGCTTGCTGACGTCCACGCCGCCGTACTCGATCCGGCCTTCGGTCGGCTTCTCCAGTGCCGCGAGCAGCCGGACCAGCGTCGACTTCCCGCAGCCGGACTCGCCGACGATGCCGAGCGACTCGCCCTTGCGCAGGGTCAGGTCGACCCCGTCGACCGCGCGGACGACGGTCTTGCTTCCGAAGCTCAGCGCCGGGCTGATGTCGTAGTGCTTCACGACATTCGTTGCCACCAGCAACTCGTCGGCCATCTCAGACCGCCTCCTTCTCGGCGAGCGTCGTACGGCGGATGCACGCGGCGTCCCGGCCGGGAGCGACGGTCAGCAACGGCGGTACGTCGAGGGCGCAGTCGTCGATCGCGATCGGGCACCGGGTCCGGAACGCGCAGCCGGACGGGATCGCCCGCAGCGACGGCGGCGTACCGGGAATGGTCGGCAGCTCGCGGCCCTTGAGGTCGGCCGACGGCATCGACAGCAGCAGTCCCTCGGTGTACGGGTGCACGGGATGCTCCAGCGCCTCCGAGGTGGCGGCCCGCTCGACGACGTGCCCGGCGTACATCACCACGACGTTGTCGGCGACGTCCGAGACCACGCCGAGGTCGTGGGTGATCAGCACCACGCCCATGTCCCGCTCGGCCTGCAGCTCCGCGATCAGTTCCAGGATCTGCGCCTGCACGGTGACGTCGAGCGCAGTCGTCGGCTCGTCGGCGATCAGTACGTCGGGGTCGAGGGCGAGCGCCATCGCCAGCATCACGCGTTGCCGCATGCCCCCGGAGAACTCGTGCGGGTAGTCCCGGACCCGCTTCGACGCGGCCGGGATCCGGACCCGGTCGAGCATCTCGGCGGCGTTCGCCATCGCTTCCTTCTTGGACATCCCGCGGTGCACCCGGTAGCACTCGGCGATCTGGGTGCCGACCGACTGCACCGGGTTCAGCGCGGACAGCGAGTCCTGGAACACCATCGTGATCCGGTTGCCGACCACCTTGCGGCGTTCCTTGGTGCTCATCGCGATCAGGTCCGCGCCGCGGTACTCCGCGGTCCCGGAGACGATCCGCCCGGGCGGCATCTCCAGGATCCCGGTCAGCGCCTGGGTCGAGACGCTCTTGCCCGACCCGGACTCGCCCAGGATCGCCAGCGTCTCCCCGGCCCGGACCTGCCAGGACACCCCGTCGACGGCCCGCACCGGACCGCGCGGCGTCTCGAACTCGACCGTAAGATTGTCGACTTTCAGCAGTACTTCGCCAGTGGCAGTCATCGCAGAAGTTTCGGGTCGAGGGCGTCCCGGATCGAGTCGCCGATGATCATGAACGAGATCGTCATCGTCGAGATGAAGATCGCCGGCCAGATGAACAGGTGCGGGGTGTCCCGGTACGACGCCGCGACGCCGAACTGCGAGCCCCACGAGATCGACGGCGGTTGCAGGCCGACACCGAGGAAGGTGAGCGCCGCCTCCAGCCCGACCATGCCGCCGATGCCGAGCGTGGTCATCGCCAGCAGCGGGGCCATCGAGTTCGGGAACACGTGTTTGCGCAGGATCCGCAACGGTGGCACCCCGATCGACCGGGCCGCCAGTACGTACTCCCGGTTCCGCACCGAGAACACCGTGGCCCGCATCAGCCGCATCCCGCCGGGCCAGCTGATCACCAGGATGACGCCGACGATGATCCAGATGCTGCGGTCCTGGACCGAGTTCAGGATCACGATCAGCACCACGATGCCGGGGATCGAGAACAGGACGTCGGCGGTCCGCGAGATCAGCGCGTCGACCGCGCCCGGGAAGTACCCGGCCAGCAGCCCGAGGGTGCCGGCCAGCAGGAACGCCCCGAAGCTCGCGCAGATACTGACCAGCACCGACGGCCGGGCGCCGTACACGACGTTCGCGAAGTAGTCGCAGCCCTGGATGTCGAACCCGAACGGGTGCCCCGGGCCACTGCCCTGCCGGCTCTTCGCGAGCTCGCAGAACCGCGGGTCCTGGGAGGTGAACAGCCTCGGCACCGCGGCCATCGCGAAGAACAGCAGGAGCAGCAGGCTGCAGATGACGAACTGCGGCTTGCGCAGCAGCGCCCGCAGCAGTTCGCGGTTGGACAGGGTGCGGCCGTCGCCGAGTTCCTGCGCCTCGGCGCCGACGGCCGCGGAGATCTGTTCAGACATTGCGCACCCTCGGGTCCAGGACGCCGTACAGCACGTCGACCAGCAGGTTGATCAGGATGAACGAGATGAACGCGAGCGTGCACAGCAGCACCACCACGCCGCCCTCCTTCAGCTTGACCGCCTGGAACATGAACTGGCCGAGCCCGGGCAGGTTGAAGATGCTCTCGGTGATGATCGCGCCGCCGAACAGGCCGGCCAGGTCGAGCCCGATGAACGTGACGACGGGCAGCAACGCGTTCGGCAGGATGTGCCGCCAGAGCACCCGCTGCTCGCCGAGGCCCTTGGCCCGCGCGGTCTTCACGAAGTCCGCGTTCACGGTCTCCACGATCGAGGTCCGCATCAACCGGCCGAGCCCGGCGAAGCCGAGCACGCCGATCACCAGCGCGGGCAGCAGGTACGACCGTGGATAGCCCTCCAGTACGCCGGACACCGGGAACCACTTCAGCTCCACCGCGAACAGGTACTGCGCGGCGAAGTACGCCACCAGGCCCGGGATCGCGAGCAGCACGAGTGTTGCCAGCAGCAACGACCGGTCCACCCAGCCGTTCCGCTTGAAGCCCGCGTAGATCCCGAAGATCAGCCCGAGCACCCACTGGAACGCCAGGCTCATCGTGGCCAGCTTCAGCGTCACCGGGATCCGCAGCCGGAGCTGGTCCCCGATGTCCGCGCCGGCGAACGTCGTACCGAAGTGGCCGGTCAGGATGTCCTTCATGCTCAGCAGGTACTGGACGATGAACGGGTCGTTCAGGTGGTACTGCGCCCGCTTCGCGGCCAGCACCGCGGCCGGGATCGGTTTGTCACCGGCCAGCTCGCGCAGGGGGTCCCCGGGCATCGCGAACACGAGCGCGAAGACCCCCAGCGTGACGATCAGGCCGATCGGAATCGCCGCGAGGATGCGGCGGAGGACGAAACGGATCACTTGAAGGTCGCCCAGAGTGCCGAGACGCCGACGTACTTGGAGACCCGCGGCTGGATCTTCGCCGAGTGCAGGTACGCGTTCGACTTGGTGTACAGCGGGATCAGCGGCATGTCCTCGAGCGCGATGTCCTCGGCCTTCTGGTAGAGCTTGATCGCCTTCTCCGGGTCCGGCTCGGCGTCGCCCTTGGCGAGTTCGGCGTCCAGCGCGGGGTTCGAGTAGTGGGCGAAGTTCGCGTCGCCTCCTGTCTTGAACATCGGCGTCAGGTAGTCCTCGATCGACGGGTAGTCGTGACCCCAGCCGCTGAACCGCAGCCCGTCCAGCTTGTGCGAGTCGGCCAGGTCGGTGATCTCCGAGCTCTGCTTGCCGGTGTACTTCACCTGCAGGCCGAGGTTCTGCCGGAGCATGTTGCCGATCGCCTCGGCGAAGATCTGCCCGGTCGCCGACGTCGTGTTGTAGTTGATGTTCAGCGGCCCGGAGAAGCCGCCGGCCGCGGCCAGGTCGGCCTTGGCCTTGGCCGGGTCGAAGTCGCAGTACTTGCAGGCGTTGTCGCGGTAGCCGGCCATGTCCGGCGCGACCAGGCCCTTGGCCGGCTCGGACAGCCCGACCAGGTCCGCGAACGCCTTCCGGTCGATCGCCTCCGAGAACGCGTGCCGCAGCTGCGGGTTCTTGAACCGCGGGTCCCAGGCCGGGATCACCAGGTAGTTCGCGCCGGAGCTGATGCTGGTCACCCACTGGTCCGGGGCGTCGGTCTTGAAGCTCTTCACCTTGGTCGGCGGTACGTCGACGAAGTCCAGGTTGCCGGCCAGGAACTCGTTGTACGCGGTGTCGCCGTTCGGGATGAACTTGTACGTGATGTTGTCCGCCTGCGGGATCTGCGGACCCTTGTACCCGCTCCACTTGGTGAGCTTGATGTCGTCACCGGCGTTCCAGGCGCCCGCCATCTTGTACGGGCCGTTGCCGATCGGCTTGCGCTTGTAGGCGTCCGGGTTCTTCCGGACCTCCTCGGGCAGCGGCGCCAGGCCGAGGTACTGCAGCGTCAGGCCGAACTGCGAGAACGGCACCTTGAGCTTCACCGAGAAGGTCAGGTCGTCGATCTGCTTGAGGCCGCTGAGCGTCTTCACCGCGGTCGGCTTCGGCGTGGCGCCGTCCGGCGTCGGCGGGTTCAGCGCGTCGTACCCCTCGACCTTGGAGAAGAAGCCGTTGTTCTTCCAGCCGTTCGAGCCCTCGGCGGTCATGTTCCAGCTGTCCACGTAGTCCTTCGCGGTCAGCGGCTGGCCGTTCTGGAACGTGTTGCCGGCCTTCAGCTTGATCGTCCAGGTCTGGCTGGTCTTGTCCGGCGTGACCGAGTCGGCCATCACGTTCTGCAGCTTGCCCGTCTCCGGATCGGTCTGCACCAGCGGAGCGAAGATCGCCATCGCGATCCCGATCCCCGGGCTGCCGTTGTCGTTCAGCGGGTTGATGTACTCCAGCGGGTCGGCGACCATCGCGATGGTCTCGCTCTTGGCGCCGGAGCCGCCTCCACTGCTGCTCTTGCCGTCTCCACAGGAGGCGAGCACCAGCGCAAGGCCGAGTGCCACCCCCACAACCCCAGTCAGACGTCGCACGGTCTTACCAACTTCCTCGGCGGGAGGGCCGCTATGCGGGCGGATCAAGCGTCATGGTGGCTGGTCGAAACTGCGCATGTCAACGTTGTCAGACGCAAAGCGGCGGCACGTAACGTGAGCGTTACTTTGCCAAGACCTCAGATGACCAGCCGCTTGACGGCGATGCTAGCGCCACTTAATCAGATCAGTCGCCGTGAGTCATCAGATGACAGGTCGGTTTGGGAGTATGCTCACAAATGCGCACTCCGCAGTGCACCGACGAGTGCGCTGAGTGTTCGGGCCCATGCGTGCTGTGGCGCCGCGCCGTACCCGAGCACCAGCGCGGGCGGCAGGCCGGTGCCGAAGTGCGACAGTCCGAACGTGACCACCCCCTGCCCGGCGAGCGTGCGCAGTACGGCGTCCTCGTCCTGACCCGGCAGGCCGACGACGACCTGCAGCCCGGCCGCCGCGGCGCCGGTGCGGAAGTCGTTGCCAAGGGCACGGATCAGGTCGTCGCGGCGATGCCGGTACCGCAGCCGGGACGCCCGGACGTGCCGGTCGTACGCGCCGTTCGCGATCAGCGTGGCGAGCGTCAGCTGGCTGAGCGCGTCGCTGTGCCGGTCGCTCCAGGTCTTCTCCTCGATCACCGCGCCGACCAGCCGTTCGGGGACGACCAGCCAGCCGAGCCGCAACCCGGGCGCCAGCGTCTTGCTCGCGGACCCGGCGTACGCGACCACGTCCGGCGCCAGCCCCTGCAACGCGCCGATCGGCTGCCGGTCGTACCGGAACTCGCCGTCGTAGTCGTCCTCCAGGATCACCGCGTCCCGGGCCCGCGCCCAGGCGATCACCTCGGTACGGCGGTTCGGCGCGAGCGGGACGCCCGTCGGGAACTGGCTGGCCGGGGTCAGCAGCACTCCCCCGGCGTCACCCAGCTCGCCGACGACCGCGCCGTGCTCGTCCACCGGGATCGGCCGGAGGTCCAGACCGGCACGCAGTACCTGCTCCGGAACGGCCGCCTGACCAGGGCGTTCGTACCCGAACGACGTCAGGCCGAGGCGGGCGATCGTCCGGATGAACAGGCCGGTCGCCTGCCGGACGCCGGTGCAGAGGATGATCTGGTCGGGTGTCGCCTGGACACCGCGGACCCGCTGCAGGTACCCGGCCAGCACCTCGCGGGCGTACGCCGGGCCGCGCGCGTCGTCGTACTGCAGGGCCTCGTGCGGACGGGTGTTGAGGACCTGCCGGGAGGCCGAACTCCAGGCGGCGACCGGGAAGGTGGACACGTCCGGTCGGCCGGGCCGTAGGTCGTGCAGGATCGGCGGCTCGGTGGTTTTATCGGCCCGCCGGT
Source organism: Kribbella sp. (assembly GCF_035655035.1). Classification (GTDB taxonomy): domain Bacteria; phylum Actinomycetota; class Actinomycetes; order Propionibacteriales; family Kribbellaceae; genus Kribbella. The sequence goes on from NZ_DASRVN010000279.1 coordinate 18,761, forward strand.
CCGGGACCTGGGCGGTTGCGGCGGTACGCGTGCCGGCTCCGCGGTCGCCGGTCAGGTAGCCCTCCTGGACGAGCTGGCCGTACGCCTCGGCGACAGTGTTGCGGGCGACCGCGAGCTCCGTTGCCAGGGCTCGGCTGGACGGCAGGCGGGTGCCCGGCGGAAGCGTCCGGATCGCCTCCCGGAGCGCGTGTTCGAGTCCGGCGCGGACACCGCGAGAGCGGTCGACGACCAGATGCAGATCGGGCATGGCCCAGAATTCTAACCGTGGCATGGCCCAAGATCATGGGACAAGATCGTCGTAGCGTCGGTGCACGTGAGACATCCGACACTGCTGCTGATCTCCCTCGTGAGCCGGATCGGATCCGGTCTGGCAGCCTCCGTCTCCGCGCTCTACGTGACCCAGGTCGTCGGCCTGGCCCCGCGGTCCGTCGGCCTGGCGCTCACCGCGACCACGGCCGTCGCGGTGGCGGGCAGCATCTGGCTCGGCCAGCTGTCCGACCGGCTCGGGGCACGCGAGGTCTACGCGGCGATGTTCGGCCTGCAGGCGCTCGCGACCGTCGGGCTGGTGTTCGTGTCGAGCGTGCCGACGTACGTCGTCGCCCTGCTCGCGCTGGCGATCGCGGACCTCGGCTACCGGAGCTCACAGGGTGCGGTGATCCATGCCGTCGTACCGGCGACGGAGCGGTTGGCGGTGCGGGCGACGGTACGTGTCGCGGCGAACATCGGGGTCGCGGTCGGCGCTGGTCTCGGCGGTTTCGCGCTCCTGGTCGGCTCGCCTACCGCTTATCGCGTCGCGTTGCTCACGACTGCGGGGCTGCTGCTCGTCACCGGCTTGCTCGTTTTCCGGCTTCCTCGGGTCGCGGCGGTCGGCGAGGCGCTGTCATGGGCCGTGCTGCGCGACCGGCCGTTCATGCTGTTCATGGGGCTCAACGGGGTCCTGAACATGCACAACTCGATGCTGACGGTCGCCGTACCGCTGTGGATCGCGACGCGTACCGACGTACCGCACTGGATGGTGTCGGTGCTGTTGATCGTGAACACGTGCGCCGTGGTCCTTTTCCAGATCCGGCTGACCCGCGGGACCGACTCGCTCGGTGGGGCTGCCCGCGCCGGGCGCCGGGCCGGGCTGCTGCTCTGCCTCGCCTGCCTGGTGCTCTCCGTCACCTCGTTGACGTCCACCGCAGTCACCGTCGCGCTGCTGGTCCTCGCCGCGCTGGCACACGTGACCGGCGAGATCCTCGAGTCGGCCAGCAGTTGGGGTACGAGTTATGCCGTCGCGCCGCCCGGCCTCGTCGGGCAGTACCAGGGCGCGCACGCGATGGGCCGCGGGATCGGCGACCTGATCGGACCCACGCTGCTGGTCGCGGTCGCCCTGCCGCTCGGTGGCGCCGGTTGGTTGCTCATCGCAATCATCTTCGCTGTCGCCGGTCTGCTGACGCCGGTCGTGCTGCGGAGAGACCTGCAGCTTGTCGGTCAGCGGTAGCCGGCGGCCTGTAGGTTGTAGAGCTCCGCGTAGGTGCCGCGGCGGCTCATCAGCTCCTCGTGGGTGCCTTGCTCGGCCACGCGGCCGTTCTCGAGGACGACGATCAGGTCCGCCGACCGGACGGTCGAGAACCGGTGCGAGATCAGCAGCGTGATCCGTCCGTCGGCACGGCCGGCCCGGGCCTCGGCGGCGAGCCGGTCGAACAGTGCCGCCTCCGTCTGCGGGTCCAGCGACGCACTCGGTTCGTCGAGGATCATCAGCAACGGTGTCGGCCGGACGAGCGCCCGGGCGATCGCGAGCTTCTGCCACTGCCCGCCGGACAGCTCCACGCCGCCGGCCCACGACGTACCCAACTGGGTCTCGATGCCGTCCGGCAGCTCGTCGACGAACGTCGCGTCGGCCTTCCCGAGCGCGGCCCGGACCGCGCTCGGCGGCTCCGACAGGCCGCCGACCGCGACCGCCTCGCCGACCGTCAACTGGTACCTGACGAAGTCCTGGAAGCCGGCGCTGACCTTCTGCCGGTACTGCGTGAGGTCCAGCGCGGCGAGGTCGACGCCGTCGACGAGGACCTCGCCGGAGCGCGGGCGGTACATGCCCGTGAGGATCTTGACCAGGGTCGACTTGCCCGCGCCGTTCTCGCCGACGATCGCGATCGTCCGCCCCGCCGGGAGGTACAGGTCGGTCCCGGGCAGCGCGAGCCGGTCGTCGCTGCCGTAGCCGAAGGTCACGTTCTTCAGCTCGATGCCGTGGGTCAGCCGGTCGGGTATCGGCTTCGTGCCGGGCTGGTACTGCGCCTGGTCCGCGAGCCAGTAGTAGTGCTCGGCGGCGGTGCGGATGCGCAGTACGGAACCTGCCAGGTCGAGGATGCGGTTCGCGGCGCTGACCACGGCGCCGGCTAGTGCGATCGCCAGTGCCACGTCACCGGCGGTCACCCGTCCGGCGGTGGCTTCGCGGAGGACGAGCAGCAGCGCGCCGACGTACGCGATCGGGAACACCGACCAGCCGGCGGCACCGATCAGTACCGACCGGAAGAGTGCGGTGTGGGCGATCCGGTTCGCGTCCTCGGTCGCGCGGCGGTGCTCGCGGAGGAGTTCGCCGCCGAGCGACGCGACGTGGATCTCCTGCGCCGACGGCGGGGCGACCGAGACCATGAACAGCTGCTGGGCGAGCCGTCGGCGCGGGGCCGCCGCAAGCTCGGCCCGGCGACGGAGCTGCTCCGCGCGGCGGCTCAGCCAGAGCGCCGGAAGTGCGACGAGGGGCAGTAGCGCGAGTACGGGCGCGAGGTTCGCGAGCAGGACGGTGCTGATCGCCAGTTGCGCGACGACCAGCGGGGAGACGAACGGAAGCGTGACGCTGTCGCCGAGTTCGGGGGCGTCGCGGCGCAGGGACTGCAGACGGTCGAGGAACTCGGGCCGCTCGAAGTGCTCTATCCGCGGGGCGCCTGCGGCCAGTCGCAGTACCCGCCGCTCGGAGACGAAGCCGGCCCGCTCGCGCATCCGGATCGTCGCCCAGCGGTAGCCGATCGGAGCCACCAGCACGAGGGTCAGCGCGATCGCGACTCCGATGCCACCGGCAACGATCTCTGCCTGGTCGCCGGACACCACGCCGTCGACCAAGGGCCTTACCGCGAGCGCGAACAGCAGTGGGCTGACGAAGCTCGACATCGTGACGAGGGTGTAGAGCAGGAACAGGCCGGGGCCGATCTCCCAGCCGAGGCCGATCAGCAGCCGGGCGGTGTTCGTCCACGACTTCATGCCGGCTCCCCGAATCGTGCGGCCTGCAGGCGGAACATGCTGGCGTAGCTGCCGTCGAGGTCGAGCAGTTCGTCGTGGGAGCCCTGCTCGATCACGCGGCCCTCGTCGAGGACGACGATCGACGACGCCTGGCGGACGGTGGAGAAGCGGTGCGAGATGAGGATTGTCGACAATCCTGTTGTCAACTCGAGGAAGCGGCGGTAGAGCTCGGCTTCCGAGCGGGCGTCGAGGTGGGCGGCGGGTTCGTCCAGGATGAGTACGGAGGCGCCTTGCTGGACGGCGTACAGCGCCCGTGCGAGACCCAGCCGCTGCCACTCGCCGCCGGAGAGTTCGACGCCGCCGTCGAACTCGCTGGACAGGATCGTGTCCCAGCCGTCCGGCAACCCCTCGACGATGCTCGCCGCCCCCGCTCGCTCGACGGCCACCTCCGCTGCGGCTTCGGCACGGCCGAAGCGCACGTTGTCGTACGCGGACATCGGCAGCCGCAACGGCTGCTGGAAAACCACAGCGAGCCGCCGGCGCCATCCCTCGATGTCCAGGTCCTGCAGGTCGGTGCCGTCAACGGTGATCGTTCCGCGAGTCGGTTCGTACAGCCCGCACAACAGCTTCACCAAGCTGGTCTTACCAGCCCCATTCGCCCCCACAATCGCCAGCGACTCCCCTGCTGGGATCACCAGCTCAAGATCCCGTAGCACCTCCCGATCACTCCCCGGATAGGCAAACCCCACCCCACGAAACGCAATCGCCCGCACAGGCACCCCGCCCGCCGCCTGCGAGCCACGCTCCGGCGCGGTGGTGCCGCGGGTGGGGTGTGGTGTTGTGATTGCTTGGAGGGCTTGGTTGTAGCGGTGGAGGGTGGTTAGGGCCAGCTCGGTTTGGAGGCCGGTCCAGGAGGATTGCTGGATGCCGGCCAGGGCGATCAGGTACGTCTGCAGGTACGTCGCGGTGGCGCCGGCGGACAGGTGGCCGGTGGTTGCGGCGCGGATCACGAGGACGATGCCGCTCAGGACGACGGCGCCGAGGACCGCGGTCGCCAGCAGTGGGCGACGGCCAGGGCGGTGCAGAACGTGTCGCATGGTTTGCGTCCACGTCTCGCCGTGCCGCGCGACGACGTACTCCGGGAGCCCGAACAGGCGGATCTCCTTCGCGGCGGGTGGTGTGGTGCCGAGGTCGTTGAAGTAGCGCATCCGCCGGGCGGACTCCGTCGCCCCGTAGTGGTGGCCGGCCTCGGAACGCGAGGCGACCTTGTCCTCATACGCCGCCCACACGCCGGCGACCAGCAAACCGGCGCCGAGCCACCAGTGGAACCCACCGAGAATGACGCCCGAGGCAACCAGCACCACCCGCCCGGTGACCAGTCCGCCAAGAGTTCCCGCCAGCCGCCCCGGCCGCGCCCAGTCCGCCCGCAAGGTGTCCCGCCCGACCTCCACAAGCTGCGCCGTCGCCGGATCCTCCAGCCGCCGCACACCCCCAGGCGCCGACACCGCAGCCATCAACTCGTGCTGCAACTCCGCGTCAACCCGCTCCCCCAACGCAACAGCCGAAGCCCGCTGCAACGCCCCCGCCAGCCACTGCAACAACAAACACCCACCCGCAACCACCGCCCACACCACGGCCCGCCCCGACTCACCGCGCACAACCCCCGCAACCACCTGGCCGATCCCCACCACCGCACCCACCGGCGCAGCGGCCGACAGCACGACACTCACCACCGTCAGCCCGAACAGCCCAGGCCCCGCCCGCCAGGCAACCTGCGCGAATCGCACAACCCCAGGGCCGGCGCCTGCCGACGGCGTTCGAGGGGCATCGGTTTGGGATCGAGTGGCCGGCATATCCCCCGCCTTCTGCGCGCGTCCGGCGCGGATGCGCCAACTTACCAGCGATCATGGCGGGCGCTCACTCCTTTTGTGCTGCGAACAAGCGGGCGAACCGGCCCTCCGGCTGAGTGATCAGGTCCTGGTAGGTGCCTTGCTGGACCACCCTGCCCCCGTCGACCACATAGATACGATCCATCTCGCGCAGGGTCCACGCGCGGTGCGAGACCACGATCGTGATCCGGGCAGCGCTGGTACGGCGGAGTTCGGTGAAGATCTGCTGCTCCGCCTCCGCGTCGATCGCGGATGTCGGCTCGTCGAGGATCCAGACGCCGGCGTCGCGCAACCGGATCCGGGCGAGCGCCAGCCGCTGCCACTGCCCACCGGAGATCCCGGTACCGCCCCACTGCTGCCCGAGCTGCGTGTCCAGCGGCAGCTCCGCGGCGAACGTACCGCCCAACGCCGCCCGGACGTCCTGATCCGCAACCGCCTCCGGCGCCCCGAGCGCCACCGCCTCCCGCAGCGTGAACTCGAACCGCCCGAACTCCTGCACCAGCAGCCCGAAATGGGCCAACCGCTCCTCCTCGCTCAACCCGGCCGCGTCCACCCCGTCGATCAGCACCCGTCCACCGTCCGGCCGCAGACTCCCGACCAGCAGGTTGATCACGGTCGACTTCCCCGCCCCGTTCACCCCGACCAGCGCCACCAGCTCACCCCGCCGCGCCTCGATGCACACGTCGCGCAGCGTCGACCCGTCAGCGCCCGGATACCGGTACGTAACGTTGTCCAAGGCAACAGAATCCACCCGCCGCCGTACCGTACGCCGCCCCGCCGCCGGCACACTCCGCACGAACCGCCGGTAGATCGCGGCCTGCGGAGCCGCCGTCACGATGCTGCCGAACGCGTACCCGCATTGCCGGATCGCGTTCAGCCCGGAGATCGTCCCCGCGACCGCGGCCACCGCGCCAGCACTCGAACCACCGAGCGCCACCAGTGCCCCGCCGAACAGCAGCACGGTCACGAACGCGGCACCCAACTCGTACAACATCGCCGTACGCACCATCCGATCGAGCACCCCGGTCGCGGCGGTCCGGCTGTCCGCGACCAGTCCCGCCACCTTCCACCCGGACCCGAGCACCGCCAACTCGGTCCCGGGCCGTTGCTGGATCAGCTGCTCGGTCGCGTACGCCGCCTTCCGTTCGTACTCCGCGACCCGCGGCCAGCCGGTCGCCTCCATCCGCGAGATCAACGTGAACGCGAGCACCGTCGGCGCCAGCGCGGCAAGCACCAGCAACCCGGACAGCAGGTTGATCGACGCGATCGCCACGCACAGTACGACGGCCGTCGCCGCCGCGCTGAGCACCTGCACGGGCTTCCCGGCCACATCGCTCATCGGATGCGTCGCCGCCTGGCTCGCCTCCAGGTCCCGCACCACCTCAGGCGCCGCCAGCCGACGAGGACTGAGCCGGGCCGCCACCTGCGCCAACTCGACCCGCAACGCAAGCCGCAGACGCAGCATCATCCGCTGCCCCACGCAGTTCGACACCTGGGTCAGCGGATACATCGCCCCGACCACGACGGTCAGCCCGAGTAGCGCGCGCCAGCGATCACCACCCGCCACCAGCTCGCGGATCAGCACCACCTGCACACCGGGCAGAACCGCCAGCACCAGTTGGAGAACCGAGTACGTCGTCAGCTGTCCCGGGGTGATGCGGACAGCGTCGGTCAATGAGTCACGGACAGCACGAAACGCGTCGAGCACGAGGAATCCTTCGCACGCAGGCCGGAGCCGCAGCCGGGGACCCGGGGCAGCTCACGTCGGCCGCAAATTGCGTGCCATCCCAGCAAGCGGGCCCAGCCCGTGCGTCCAGGGATCCAGTGGCAGATCACGATGACGTGTGTTCTGGGCCAAGTTACACCTGGCCGGTGTCACACCGTGAAGGCGGTGGTGTTCTCGTCGAAGGGGCCCATGACGGTGAGGGCGGGGGCGCCGGCGTACAGCTCGGCGGCCAGGTTCGTGACGTCGTCGAGGGTGACCGAGTCGATCCGGTGCAGGATCTCGTCGACGGTCGGGAGTTCGCCGTACACGAGCTCGGCCTTCGCGATCCGGGTCATCTTGGCGCCGGTGTCCTCCAGGCCCATCACCACCGAGCCGCGCATCTGGCCCTTGCCGCGGAGCAGTTCGTCCGGGGTGATGTTGCCCTGGGCAATCGCCTCGAGCTCGCCGCGGATCACGTCCAGCACCTCCGGGGCCTTCTTCGGCAGGCAGCCCGCGTACACGCCGACCATGCCGGAGTCGGCGTACGCCGAACCGAACGTGAACACCGAGTACGCCAGCCCGCGCTTCTCCCGGACCTCCTGGAACAGCCGCGACGACATCCCGCCGCCGACGATCCCGTGCAGGACGCCGGCGATGTACCGGCGGTCGTCGCTGCGGACCAGCCCGGGCATCCCGAGCACCAGGTGCGCCTGCTCGACGTCGCGGTGATGCACCCGCACGCCGCCGTACGTCGGCACCCGCCGGGCCGTGCCGCGGCGGACCGGGATCGGCTCGGCCTCCGCCGTCACCCAGTGCCGCTCGAACGCCTTGCGGACCAGCCGGACCACGTCCGCGTGGTCGACGTTGCCGGCCACCGAGACGACGATGTTCGACGGCTTGTAGCGGCGCCGGTACCAGCCGACGACCTGCTGACGGGACAGCCCGGCGACCGATTCCGGCGTACCGGTGATCGACCGTCCGAGCGGCGATTTGCCCCACAGTTGCTCGGCGAACAGGTCGTGGATGTGGTCCGACGTCTCGTCGGCGTGCATCGCGATCTCTTCGTCGATGACGTCCCGCTCACTCTCGACGTCGGTGCCGGTGAGCGTCGCGGACGTGATCATGTCGCAGATGACGTCGACCGCGAGCGGCAGGTCGGTGTCCAGCACCCGCGCGTAGTAGCAGGTGTACTCCTTGCCGGTGAACGCGTTCATCTCGCCGCCGACCGCGTCGATCGCGGCGGAGATCTCCAGCGCGTCGCGACGCTCGGTGCCCTTGAACAGCAGGTGTTCGAGGAAGTGTGTGGCGCCGGCCAGCTGCTCCGGTTCGTCCCGGGAGCCGACGCCGACCCAGAGCCCGAACGTCACCGATCGGAAGCCTGGGACGGACTGGGACAGCACACGAAGCCCGGAGGGCAGGACGGTCCGTTTGACCGGACCGCCCGCCTCCGGGCTCAGCAGCGTGCTGGTGATCGCACGGGTCACTCTGCGGCTTCGGCCTCAGGCTTCTTGTCGTCCGAGCCCTCGATGACCGGGATCAGCGAGAGCTTGCCACGGTCGTCGATCTCGGCGATCTCGACCTGCAGCTTCTGGCCGACCGAGAGCACGTCCTCGACGGCCTCGACGCGCTTGCCACCGGCCAGCGGACGCAGCTTGCTGATGTGCAGCAGGCCGTCCTTGCCCGGCAGCAGGCTGATGAACGCACCGAAGTTGGTCGTCTTCACGACCGTGCCCAGGTAGCGCTCGCCCTTCTCCGGCATGGTCGGGTTCGCGATCGCGTTGATCGCGGCCCGGGCGGC
>NZ_DASRVN010000280.1:0-25939 GCF_035655035.1 Kribbella sp.
AGGCCGACGACCGCCCCGCCTACCAGGCTGTTGAACAGGTTGCTACCGAACAGGTTTCCGACGACGAGGTCGGACTCGCCGCGGCGCTGCGCCTGGACGGTCGTGACGAGTTCCGGCAGCGACGTACCGAGCGCCACCAACGTGAACCCGATGATGACCTGCGGTACGCCGAGATCGGTCGCGATCGCCGATGCGTTGGACACGACGAGTTGCGCCCCGGCGAGCACGCCCGCCAGGCCGAGGAGCGCGCGGACCGGTTCGAACCAGGCGGGCAGCCGTGCGGGCTGCACCGGTACGTCCACGGCCGCGGTCGACTCGGCGAACTCCGTGGCCTCGGCGGCGACGCCGTCACTGCTGCGCCCTTGGCCGGCCCAACGCAGGAGGACGAACAGGGCACACACACCGGCGACGGCGAGCACCGCTCCGGTCACCGGGGTGAGACCCGTCCAGGCCAGGAAGGCGAAGAGGGTGACAGCTCCGACTGCCAGCGGTACCTCTCGACGGATCACCTGTGAGGTCACCGCCACCGGCCCGGCGAGCGCGGCGATGCCCAGGACGAGAGTCAGGTTCAGGATGTTGGACCCAGCGATGTTGCCGACCGCCAGACCGGTTTCCCCGCGCGCGGCGGCGACGCCGGACACGAGGAACTCCGGCGCCGACGTACCCAGACCGATGACGACGACGCCGACCACGACCGGGCTGATCCGCAGCCGCTGCGCCAGCCGGGACGCGCCGAGTACAAGATGGTCGGCGGCGAAGGTCAGTACGACCAGGCCCGCGATCGCCGGCAGAATCTGAAGCACCACGAGAGCACCCTTCGGTCGACAAACCACACCCCGCCGCCGACCAGGCTTCCCGGCACACCAACGAGCAACCTACACGAACTACCGCGCATGGTGGGGCGTCCGTCATGCGTTTGATCTACCCGTTCGACGCGGCCCGCCCCGCGAACACCAAGGCGCGGATGCAGTGATGCACAAGCCCTTCGGCTCAGGTGCCTGACCGCGTGCCGAGGGTTGCTTGGGCCTTGGTCACGGCGCTGGTGGTGGCGCCGTCGATGTCGTCCGGCACGCCCGCAACCACCGTGACAGCCAGGACGACATCGTCGATACCAGTGGTCACCATCGTGACCTCGAACCCCTCCAGAGGCCCTGAGGTCGCGGTGAACCGTACGGCGACCGGGTCGGTGCCGGCCTGCGGTGCCGATACCTGGCGAACGCTGATCGGAGAACTGCCCTGACCCGGGATCTTGAGGGTCATCGTCCGGCAGTTGACGATGGCCTGCTGGAAGGAGCGCTGTAGGGCGCGGACCGCGGCGGCGGATCCCATGGCGTCGAGACTTTCGTCGACGAAGGGGCCCTGCTCGCCGCCGGAGTACGACTGGGCGGCCGAGGCCTTCGATCCGGGCGGATTGTCAGCGTTGGTCAGGGCGACCAGCCGGGCGCAGCGCGAGTCTTTCGACGTTACCGAGATGGCGGCGTTGTCGCCTGTATCGTCCTTTTCGATCGAGAACCCGGAGGGCAGATCAGCTAGTGCGAGGAGCGCTTTGCTGAGCTGGGCGGCGGATCGGGGCGGCAGGGCCAGCGATGGCGACGGTGCTGCCGTGGGGGTCGTGCTGGCGGGAGTCGTCGGCGTTGTGGAAGTGGGCGCCGGAGACGGTGTGCTCGGCGCCGTACCGGACGAGGTGTTGCCGGATCCGCCGGAGCATGCGGTCAGCGTGAGTGTCAGGGCGGCGGCTGCGCAGGCGAGGGCAGTGCGGGACTTCGGCATGTGGTTCTCCTGTGTGCGGGCAGAGGGCAGGACATCGCCGACCAGACTTCCCGGCACACCTGAACAACACTGGCTATATCGCTACGGTCGTGGCGGCGTTACTGCGGTGATCAGATCGTGACCACCGTCGTCAGGGCGGGGATGCGTCTGGGTGCTTGCGGGGCGTTGAACGTGCGTTTAGGCTTTGAACGTGCGTTCAAGCGACGTCTCCGCAGGCCTGGCCGAGGGTGCCGGGCAGGCGGCGGCCGAGCGGATCCGGGATGCGGCGATCCTGCGGTACGGGCGGGACGGTTTCGCTGTCGGGCTGCGCGCGGTCGGGGCCGATGCAGGGGTGACCGCGGGGCTGGTGCTGCACTACTTCGGTTCGAAGGAAGGGCTTCGCCGGGCCTGCGACGCCTACGTCCTGAGCGTGATCCGGTCGGAGAAGCTGAAGGCGACGACGGGCGGTCCGGCGGTCGTGATCGCCCAGCTGGCGGAGGTCGAGGAGTACGCTCCGATCGCCTTGTACGCGTTGCGCAGCCTGCAGGCGGGTGGGGAGCTCGCGATCGAGTTCATGGAGCAGATGTGCGCCGACGCCCTCGAGTACCTCGAAGCAGGCGTCGCGCAGGGTCTGCTCAAACCGAGCAGGGATCCGGTGGCGCGGGCGCGGTATCTGGCGACGCAGGCGATGGGGTCGCTGTTGCTGTGGGTCTCGTTGCACCCGGAATTCCACGAGATCGACGATTTCCGCAAGGAACTGCGGCAGCTCTGGGACGAGATCGCCTTGCCGGCGCTGGAGCTGTTCTCGGAGGGGTTGTTCGTCGACCGCACGATGCTCGACGAATACCTGATGTACGTCTGCGATCCGCCGGCCGGGGACGCGAAGCCGTAAGCCTGCCACGCGCCCCGGGGGCGCTGCGTCCAGTACGACATCACGCCGGGACGAACCCGGGATCCTTGAAGAGGTTCAGCGATGGCTGCTGCCCCGAAGACTGCCCTGACAATCCAGCAACTGCACAAGACCTTCGGCGCGGTGAAGGCGCTCGACGGTCTCGATCTGACGGTCGAGACCGGCCAGGTGGCCGGCCTTCTCGGTCCGAACGGCGCCGGGAAGTCCACCACGCTCCGGATCGTGCTCGGCCTCCTGACCGCCGATTCCGGGTACGTCGAGGTGCTCGGTCTGCATCCGCGGCACGATGCCGTGGAACTGCGCAAGCGGATCGCCTACGTGCCGGACGAGGTGAGCCTGGGGCCGAACCTCACCGGCGGCGAGGCGATCGACCTGCTGTCGCGGCTGCGCGGTGGCGCTCCGGAGGCGCACAAGGCCGAACTTCTGGAGCGGTTCGGAGTGGACCCGAGGAAGAAGGGCCGCGCCTACAGCCCGGGAGATCGGCGGAAGGTCGCGCTGGTCGCCGCGTTCGCAGCCGACGTCGAGCTGGTGGTGCTGGACGAGCCGATGTCAGGTCTCGATCCGCTGATGGAGGCTGTGCTGCAGGAGTGCATCACCGAGGCGAAGGCTGCCGGTCGGTCGGTACTGTTGTCGAGCCAGCGCCTGGCGGCAGTCGAGAAGCTGTGCGACAGCGTGACGATCATCCGGTCCGGCCGCGCGGTGCGGTCCGGCACACTCGACGACCTGCGGCGCCCGACGGGTACGACGATCACCGTGCCGCTGGACTCCTACGCAGGGCGTTCGGGATCGATTCCCGGCGTACACGATCTGCGGGCGGGCGCGGGTACCGTCACCTTCAACGTCGACCACGACGAACTTGCGTCGGTACTGCGGGCGCTCGACGAACTGGGCGTACACAGTCTGGTGGGTGCGCCGCCGCCGGTGGCTCAGGGGTCAACCTGATTGCCCTAGGCAAGCTCGTTCGAGGACCAGGCCTCGGACGTTGAGCTTCGATGCACAACCTCGAGAAGCCGCCGGCGTGTTCGACCTGGGGTGGATTGACCATGCTTGTTGGCATCATGGGCGGATGGCAGAGCTGAGCATGCCGCCACAGTCGTACGGTCGGTTGATCGAGACGACGATGCGGATCGTCACCTGGAACGTGTGGGGACTCTACGGCCCGTGGCAGAAGCGTGAAGCGGCGATCTCCGCGACGTTGCGTGCAGCGAATGCCGACGTCGTCGTACTGACCGAGTCGTGGGCGAAGGGCGATGACAGTCAGGCGGCCCGCTTGGCGGATGCGCTGGACCTGCCGCACCACGTGATGAGCGGTGTGACCGCCCAGGAAGATCCGGCCGCGTTGTCGGGCGTCGCAGTGTTGTCCCGGTGGCCGATCCGGCGCGAGTCCACCCGTACGTTCGGTGGCGCCCGCGTCCAGTACGCCGAACTCTCCGGTCCGCGCAGGCCGATCCAGGTCTACGGTCTCGCGATGGATGCCTGGTGGCTCGACGAGAGCCAGGCCAGGCAGGACGCCGTGCGGGACGTGCTCGCGTACGTCGGCAACGGGCACGACGTGGAGATACCGCTTGTCCTGTGTGGCGACTTCAACGCCGACCCCGACAGCGACGAGCTCCGCCTGATCAGGGGTCGCAGCGCGGCGCCGGTTCCCGGCCTGTCGTTCTACGACGCCTGGGAGGTGGCGGGCGAGGACGCACCGGGCTACACGTGGTCCAACGCGAACCCGTGGGCCACCCAACTGTTGTGGCCCAACCGACGGATCGACTACATCTTCTCGGCCGCCCCACGCCGCGGCGGCGCCGGCCATCCCGTTGGCGCGGCCCTGCTGGGCACCCAGCCAGTCGACGGCGCCTACCCGTCGGACCACTACGCCGTACAATCCGACCTGCGCTACTGACGCGGATCATTCATGCCCACAGCGGCGCCCCCCGTGCCCATCAGCTCACACGCCTGAGCAGAACCGGCATCGGAGAGGTGAGGTCATGGCTGGCAGCACCGCGGAGGGGCCTTATAACCACGAAACGCGGGTGGCTGATGTTTCATCAGTCCTACCCGCGTCTGGTTGGTGTGTGTCCGAGGGGGGACTTGAACCCCCACGCCCTAAAACGGGCACTAGCACCTCAAGCTAGCGCGTCTGCCTATTCCGCCACCCGGACGAGTGGTCTGACCGCTTACGCGGTGCCGACCGGAGAACAGTAGCAAACTCCAGGGGTGGAATTCACATCGGGCGGGCCGGGGTGTCTGATGGGGGTGAGGGAAGGGTGGGTGGAGATGGCGGAGATCGATCTCCCGGCGGTGGAGGCGGAGCGTGAGCGGCTCCGGGCGGCGTACCTGGGGACGGGGATGAGGTCTTCCGCGCGTGGGCTGCATCACACTGCGTTACTGTGTGCGGACGTCGAGCGGACGGTGCGGTTCTACCAGGAGGTGCTCGGGTTTCCGTTGACCGAGATGGTCGGGAACCGGGACTACGAGGGGTCCACGCACTTCTTCTTCGACATCGGGAACGGGAACCTGCTCGCGTTCTTCGACTTCCCCGGTCTCGACCTCGGGCCGTACGCCGAAGTCCTCGGCGGGCTGCACCACCTGGCGATCTCGGTGGAGCCGGCGCGCTGGGACGAGCTGAGGGGGCGGCTGGTCGAGCACGGTGTGGAGTTCCAGGAGGAGAGCGGTACGTCGATCTACTTCCAGGACCCGGACGGCGCCCGGATCGAGCTGATCGCCGATCCGCTCGGCGAGATGTACGGCCTCAAGGTGCTCTGAGCGTCACGCGTTGCCCTGTTCCACCAGGCGGCGGTGCAGTTCGGTGGTGAGGGCGTGGATCTCGCGGGTCAGTTCCGTGTTCGTCTTCAGCTCCAGTTCCGACTCGGCGAAGTCGTGGTCGGCCTTGGCCTGCTGGAAGGCGGCCTGGCGGTTCTGGCCGATCATCACGAAGGTCGAGAGGAAGATCGCCTCGAGCGAGACGACCAGGGTCAGGGTCGGCCACGGGTTCGACTCGATGAACAGCATCCAGACCGCGAACAGCGCGACGTGGACGTAGACGAATCGCATCGAACCGGCGAATGCCGTGATCGCGTCGGCGATCCGCAACTGGAGGTTCGCCGCACGCTGCGCCTCGACCGCCAGTACGGCCGGGTGACGCGGAGCCTTGTTCACGGGTTTCGACGGCACAGGATCTCCCGAGTGGTCGTGCGGTCTCCGGGCCGGACGACCTGGGATCACCGCTGTGGATCGACGGTAGCGCCCACCAGGCGCACGCGGGCCGATCAGCTGAGAGCGGGGGAGATCGCCGCGCTTAGGATGGGCCCATGACGACCTCGACCGACAGTACGTCGTACGCCGCCGACGCCGAGGTGGTGGAGCTCTGCAGTGAGCTGATCCGCATCGACACCACGAACTACGGCAACGGCAGGAGCAACGGCGAACGGGTGGCCGCGGAGTACGTCGCGGCGAAGCTGGACGAGGTCGGGATCGAGTCGGCGATCTACGAGTCGGAGCCGGGCCGCGCGACGCTGGTCGCCCACTGGGACGGTGAGGACCAGAGTGCGGACCCGTTGCTCGTGCACGGGCACCTGGACGTCGTACCCGCGGATCCGAAGGACTGGAAGGTGGACCCGTTCGCGGGGGAGATCTTCGACGGGTGCGTGTGGGGCCGCGGCGCGGTCGACATGAAGGACTTCGACGCGATGGTGCTCTCGGTCGTACGAGCGCGGCAGCGGGCCGGGGTGAAGCCGCGGCGGCCGGTGCGGCTGGTGTTCACCGCCGACGAGGAGGCCGGCGGCGTGTACGGCGCGCAGTGGCTGATCGACAACCACCCGGAGGCCATCGCCGACTGCACCGAGGGGATCGGCGAGGTCGGCGGGTTCTCGGTGACGGTCAAGGACGACCTGCGGCTGTACCTGATCGAGACAGCCGAGAAGGGCATGAACTGGATGCGCCTGAAGGCCCGCGGTACGGCGGGTCACGGCTCGATGGTGAACCCGGACAACGCGGTCACCAACCTGGTCGAGGCGGTCACCCGGATCGGGTCGCACGAGTGGCCGCTGCGGGTCACGCCGACGGTCCGCGAGTTCCTGAAGACGCTCGAGGACCTGCTCGGCACCGAGCTCGACCCGGACGACATGACGACCACGCTGGCCAAGCTCGGCAGCTTCAGCCGGATGTTCGGCGCGACCATCCGGAACACCGCGAACCCGACGATGCTGAACGCCGGCTACAAGGTGAACGTGATCCCGGGTGACGCCGAGGCGCACATCGACGGGCGGTTCCTGCCCGGGTACGAGGACGAGTTCTACGCGACCATCGACGAGTTGCTCGGCGACAAGGTGCAGCGCGAGACGGTGGTCACCGACATCGCGCTGGAGACCGAGTTCAGCGGCGGGCTGGTGGACGCGATGAAGGCGTGCGTGCAGGCCGAGGACTCGCAGGCCCGGTTCGCGCCGCTGCTGATGTCCGGCGGTACGGACGCGAAGTCGTGGAGCCGGCTGGGTGTGCGGTGCTTCGGGTTCGTACCGTTGCAGCTGCCGCCGGACCTGGACTTCATGGGCATGTTCCACGGGATCGACGAGCGGGTGCCGACGTCCTCGCTGGAGTTCGGATCACGCGTGCTGGATCGGTTCCTGTCTCAGGCCTGAGGGGCTGGCGGTCTCAGGCCTGACGGAGGATTCGCGGTACGGCGAGCAGCCCGGAGTTCAGGTAGTCCGTGGCGTGCTCGACGTGCTGCAGGTCGAACCGCCGGCCGTAGCGGGCGGTGGAATCGGCCGCCGCGTCGAGCAGGTCCTGGTCGGCGGACAGGGCGTTGGCTGCCGTGTTGTGGACGACGATGCGGAGGTCGTTCGTGCCTGGGCGGGCGGCTGCGGTGAGGTCGACCTGGTACGGCGGGGCCCAGAGCGCGCCGCAGTGGACGTCGTTCAGGTAGACGTCGGCGGCCACGCCTACCGGTGGGGTGATGAGCGCGCGGTAGGAGTTGCCGGGGACGTACGGCTCGCTGTCCGGTGCGACCGGGGTGCCCGGGCCCAGGTCGAGGAGCAGGCGATCGGTTGTGTCCGGCAGGTCGACCTGGGTCTGATAGGTGGCCGAACCCGAGTACGTCGTACGCGCCGGGTCGTCCTCCCAGCGGTGGGGGAGTTGGACGGGGCGAATGTCATTGCCGAAGGCAACCGACCAGTTACCTTCGACTGCACCGACGAGTTCGCTGGGGGGAGCGACAGTCGCATCCGTTCCGGGGACGAGGATCGCGGATTCGTAGGCGTGGAGGGTTGTGGTGTGGGTGACCTCGGTCTCCGCGGTGAGCGGGTTCCAGCGCTCCATCGGGGCGGCGAAGGTCAGCGTCCGGGGCGAGGCGGCGGTGTTCGCGACGAAGTAGAGGTCGGAGTCGGCGAGGCGGCGGTGTACTACGCCTACATCGGGCACCGGAGTCAGGGGTGCGGGCGGGAGGTTCTCCGCGAGGGTAGAGACATCGGTGACGACCGTGCCGCCGGCCGCGGTGACCGCGTCCAGCCACTCCCGGGTCTCAGGCGGCAGCGTCGTTCCCGACGGCACGACGATCACCGGGACGTCGGCCGGGTCCACCACCGTGATCGCATCGTCGTCGATCAGGTCGAAGTCGAGGCCCGCGTCGCGGATCGTGCGGGGGACGGCGTCGGGGATCAGGCGGCGGGCCACTCGGTACAGGTTGAGGGGTTCGGGACCACCGGCGACGTACGCGTCCGACGCCGGGATGTAGATCTTCACCGGCCGGACCGGCGTACCCTGCCGCAGCACCCACGACAACCGCTGCAACGAGCCGAACAAAGCCGTTGCCGTAGGCCACCAAGGGTTGCGGTCGTCGAGCGCGCCGGCGGCGTAGAAGATCCAGCCGAGGCCCGGCCCGTCGGACGGCGAGTACGGCCAGCCGTGCCCGATCAGGTGGTTGACGCCGGACAGGAAGTGCTCGTGCGCCTCACCCTGCAGGTCGAGCGGCGTCGCCCGGAACGCCGGCGAGTGCACCCACGTCCACACCTCCGCCGACACCACCGACTGGCCGTAGATGTTCGCCGCCGACGAAGCCCACCGGGTCTCGGGGATGCCCCGCCACGCCCATCCCTCGCCTTCGAAGATGTCCGCGAACCGGTAGCTGCTCATCGTCGCCGGCGGCTCGCCGTAGCTCTGGATCCGGAACGGTACGCCGTGCCCGGCCGCCCAGCGCTGGAACACCTTGAGGAAGTTGTCCTCGTACAGCTCCGACAACGTCCGCCTGAAGTCGATCCGCAGCTGCCGCGACCCGTCCGTGTCGACCAGCAACTCGTACAGTCTCGGCCGCAGGTCGTACCCGCGCCGCTCGAGGAACTCCGCGAAGATACCCGGCGTCCAGTCCCCGCCGTACACCTCGAGGCTGTCGCAGAACACGGACCCGACCGGCGTCGCCGCCTTCAGCAACGGCTCCGCGACGACCCGGATGTGCTCCGCAGCCGCAGCCGCCGAGTAGTGGTCGAGCGTATGCCCCTCCGCCCCCACGGCCGCGCGCTTCACGTTCTGTCCGGTGACGCGCGACGTCGCGATCAGCACCTCCCGCGGCTGCCCGCCGGCCGGGACCTGGATGATCCCGTCCCGCACCGGCACCTCGGCGTACGACGCCGGCGCGCCGGCCGATCCGTCACCGACGTACGCGGCGACGAACTCGTCACCCGGCCACGCCGCCACGATCGGTACGTCGTACGCGGCGGCGCCGATCTCGCGCCGGTCCCAGTGCAACTGCCGGGCGGCGTAGGTCGTGCCGACGTGCGGGCCGCCGTACGACCAGCCGCTGCCGAGCGTCACGTCGAACCGCAGCCCGAGCGACTGCGCCGTCCGCGACGCGTGCCCGACGAGTTCCAGGAACTCGGGCGACCCGAACGGCGCGGTCACCGGCGCCATCGGGTACACGAACGCGACCTCCGCTCCACCGAGCCCGGCCGCGGCCATCGCGTTCAGCTCGCGGTCGATCTCGTCCCGATCAATGGACGGCCCGAACCACCACCACCGCATCATCGGCCGCGCCTCGGGCGGCGGGTTCCGGAACTGTCGTCGTACGTCGTCGACGGTCGCCATGGTCTTCACCCCACAGTGCCGGGCGCGGTGCGGTCAACGGGGATGACCAGTTTTGGTCACGCCCGAGACCAGCAGGTACTGCCCGACGGCGTACGCCGACATGACCAGCGCGTCCCGCCCGCGGAAGTCGCGCCCGGCCATCCGGAGCGCGATCAGCGCGTCCGAAACCAGGAACAACGTGCCGCCGGCGCCGCTGCGCGGATTGTGCCAGCGCGACGCGACCGCGGTTGCCGTCAGCAACAAGGCGTAGACGGCGACCGGGACCCGCTGGTTGCCGAGGCCGGGGGAGAGTACGGCGATCAGCGCTGCCCAGAGCGCCGCGTACGCCGCGAGCACCCGCCACGACCGCTGCGCCGGATCCGCGAGGAACACGGCGAGGTAACACGCATGCGCCGCCGCGAACGCCGCCATCCCCGCGAGCTGCAGGTCTGTCTCGAGCAGCAGGTCACCGGCCGCCGACGCCAGCAGAGCGGCCTGCAGCAACGGTGGCGCGTCCTGCGTGCGTGACCATTGCCACAGCAGCGGCATCAGCGTCACCTTGCTGGCCTGCTTGAGGATCCTGACGTCAAAGGCAACGGCCGCGACGTGCACGACCGTCGCACCCCAGAACCCCGCCAACACCCGCCGCCCGCGCGCCAACCGCCCCAGGTTCATGCCTCCGAGTCTGCCGTACCAGATGCCGCAATGAGCCCCTGTTCACGACAAGTTCAACGTGGCGCGGAGCTGGGGGAGGTGGGCGACGAGCGCCTTCGGCGGGGTGGGGGCCGTGACGACGGAGAGGGTGAGGCGGTAGCGGAACGGGGCCGGCATCAGGTGCTCGCCGGGGCGGAGCTCGGTCGCCAGGGCAGTGCGGGGGACCAGGGCGAGGTGGGAGCGGCGGCGGGCCATCGCGACGGTGGTGCTGAGCGTGACGCCGCGGCGAGGCTGGGCGCCGAGGGCGGCGAGGCGGTCGTGGATGTCCTCGCTACCGCGGTCGTACGTCGAGAACACCATCGGGCGGTCCTTCAGCGGCTGCCGACCGCGACCGGGTGGGCGGGCGCCGGGCGGGACGAACAGCACGAGTTCGTCGCGGCCGACCCGGCGGGCGACCGTCCCGTGCGGGAGCGCCATCTGCTCGGCGATCGCGATGAACGCGGCGTCCATGGTGCCCTCGGCGACGCGTTCGACCAGGAAGTGGCCGTGGTCGACCTGCTGCTGGATCTCGATGTCGGGGAGCTCGGCGTCCAGGACCGGGAACAGGATCGGAGCGATGCTGCTGAACGTACCGATCACCAGCCGCTGACCCGCGGCGGCCGCGCGGGTGGCGGCGTACACCTCCTCGAGGTGGCCGAGGATGTGGTCGGCGCGGCGGCTGAGCTCGGCTCCGGCCGCGGTCGGGCGGGCGCCGCGGGTGTCGCGCTCGAAGAGCTTGGTGCCGCAGAGCCGTTCGAGGCGGGACAGGCGCTGGGACGCGGACGGCTGCGAGATCCGCAGCTCGCGGGCCGCGGTGCCGACCGCGCCGGTCCGGGCGACGGTCTGGACCAGTCGCAGGTCCTCGACCGAGGGTAATGAGGCCATAGGCTCAGCCTATGGCAAGCATGCAAGGTCCGGAATCTACCTGCGCGGCCCCGGAACACCAAGAATTCAAGGCATGCGGGCAAGAACCGAGGCGCTGGCACTGCTGGCGGGAGGTGGTACGGCGGACTTCGCCCTGCGGCTCGCACAGGTCGCGCTGCCCTTGGTGATCCTGCGCGAAACGGGTTCGGTCGCGGCGACCGGACTGGTGGGCGGAGCGGCCGGCGTACCGGTGTTGCTGTCGCCGTGGTGGGCACGCAAGGCGCGGCAGTGGGTCGACTCCGGGCCACGGCTGGCGGTGATCGCTCTGGTGTCCGCAATCGCGCTCGCCTCGGTGCCGACGGCGGCCGGGCTCGGCATCATGTCCGCTCAACTCCTGGTCGTCAGTGGGCTCCTGCTCGGCTGCGGCGATGCCCTGGGCAACCCGGGTCGCTCGGCCCTGCTGGCCGACACCGGCGACAGGTGGGGCGACGGCCGGGCGGTGATGCTGCTGACCTGGCAGGACGGCCTCAGGCGGGTCGGGATGCTGGTCGGCCCATCGGTGGGGGCGTTCGCGGTCGCTGCCGGGTTCACGAACGAACTGCTGTGGGTCGAGGCGGTCGCGGTGCTGGGCGCGGGCCTCCTGGCATGCACGGTCCAGCCGTCGCGCGTCGTGACGACGGAGACCGGGACGCCGTCGATCCGCGAAAGCCTGCGCGGACGGCCCGACGTGCTCTACGGGTGGATCGTGCGCGGCACCGGCTGCGTCACCTGGTTCGCGTTCACGCTCGGTCTGTCGGTGCTGGGGGAGGAGCGGGGCCGGCCGGGCGTGTACCTGGCCGCCGGCATGACCGGGTACGGCGTGGGCTCGCTGGCCGGGACCGCGGTGTCGCTGGCGGTGGTACGGCGTACCGACCCGGTGCTGACGGCTGTCGTCGCGTGGGGCTGGTCGGGGCTGTGCTGGATCGGGATGGGGTTGTGGTCGACACCGCCGGTCGTTGCTCTGATGGGCGCCTTGTCCGGCGTCGGCGTGGTGATCGGGATCGCCGCGATCTCGGTACTCATCACGCGCTCGTCGGAGGGAGCCGAACGCCGGGCACTACTCGCCGGGCAGGCCGTCGTCGTCAACGCGGGCAGCGCGGCGGGACTGCTCGTCGGCGGTCCCATCCTCGGCGCGGTCGGGCCCGCAACGTCCCTGATCGGCGCAGGCCTGGTGACGGTCGCCGCCGCCGTACTCGTACTCCTGAGCCGAGCTACCGAGCGAGCCGTCCCAGGAGGGCCGACGCGGCGCAGATGCCGGCGATCGCTGCGACGATCAGCACGGTGAAGTCGAGCCAGTACGTCGTCGGCTGGCCGATCAGCAACCCCCGCAACGCACTCACCTCGTACGTCAACGGGTTGACGTGGGAGACCGCGCGCAGCCAGCCCGGCATCAGCGAGACGGGGTACAACGCGTTCGAGGCGAAGAACAGCGGCATCGTGATCGCCTGGCCGATACCCATCAGGCGATCGCGGCGCAGTACCAGGCCGGCGATCGTCATCGACAGGCAGGAGAAGAACGCGGCGCCGAGTACGACGACCACCAGCACCGCGAGGAGCTTCAGCGGATTCCACGTGAGGCTGACGCCGAGCAGCGCGGCGACGATCAGTACGACGACGGCCTGGGAGATCGTCCGGACGCCGGCCGCGAACGCCTTGCCCGCGACCAGGGCGGACCGCGGGGACGGCGTCACCAGGAGCTTCGTGAGGATGCCGGCGTCGCGTTCCCAGATGATCTGGATGCCGTAGAAGATCGACACGAACAGCGCCGACTGGGCGATGATCCCGGGCGCCAGGTAGTCGAGGTACGGGACGTTGCCGGTCGGGATCGCGCGGATCCGGCTGAACGTCTGGCCGAAGATCACCAGCCAGAGCACCGGCTGGATCGCCCGGGTGACCAGCTCGGTCCGGTCGTGCCGCAGCTTCTGCAGCTCGACCAGGCAGAACGTGCCGATCCGCGACAGCAGCCGGAGCGGACGCGACTCAGCCCATACGCTGGGCGGTGCGGCGGGTACCACGGACATCGCGCAGGCCTCCCTTCGCCTGAGATTCCAGGCTCTCGCCGGTGTGGTGCCGGAACACGTCCTCGAGGCTCGCGTCCGGCCCGAGCTCGGCCTTCAGCTCGGCCGGCGTACCCACGGCGCGCAGCCGCCCGAGATGCATCAGGGCCACCCGGTCGCAGAGGAGGTCGGCCTCTTCCATGTAGTGCGTGGTCAGCAGCACGGTCATCCCGTACCGCTCCTGCATCTCCTGCACCCGCGCCCACACCGAGTCCCGCGCGACCGGGTCGAGCCCGACCGTCGGCTCGTCCAGCACCAGCAGCGCCGGCCGGTTGACGAGGGCCTGCGCGAGCTCGAGCCGGCGGACCATGCCACCGGAGTACGTCGCCGCGAGCCGGTCGGCGGCGTCGGTCAGGTCGACGATCTCCAGTACTTCGGCCACCCGCGCGGCCCGCTCCCGCCGCGGTACGTCGAACAGCCGCGCGAACCACGACACGTTCTCGCGGCCCGACAGCGCGCCCTCGATCGACAGTTGCTGCGGCACGTAACCGAGCATCCGCCGTACCGTCATCGCCTCGGTGTGCACGTCGTGCCCGAAGATCCGGACGCTGCCGGTCTGCGGCGGGTACAGCGTGTTCAGCACGCGCAACGTCGTCGTCTTGCCCGCCCCGTTCGGCCCGAGCAGCCCGAAACACTCGCCGGGAGAGACGGTCAGGTCGAGGTCGTCGACCGCGACGTGGTCCCCGAAGCGATGGCTCAACCCGGCGACGTCGACGGCAGGTTCCGCACTCATACGCGCTCCTTCTGCTCTTCGGGATGTAGACGGTCGGCCAGTACGGCGAGCACCGGCAGCGCGGCCTGCAGCGCGTCACGGTCCGCGGGGCTGAGGTCGTCGAGGGCTCGCGTGACCAATGCCGTACGGCGGTCGCGCCAGGCCTCGACCTGTTCGCGGGCCGGGTCGGTCAGCGTCAACCGGGCGACGCGGCGATCGGTCTCGTCGGGGGTCCGTTGCAGCAGGCCGCGCTCGGTCAGCTGGCCGACCAGCGTCGACACCGTGTTCGCGACCAGCCCGAGCTCGCCGGCGGCTTCGGCGACCGAGATGCCCGGATTGCGCCGTACCGTCCGCACCAGCTCGGCCTGGGAGTCGGTCAGCGACGACTCCGGGAACGGCCGCCCGACGGACCTCCGGAGATGCCGGCGGACCAGCCCGATCGCGGCGAGCAGGTCTTCGGTGAGCGCGTCCGTCATACCCGCAGAATACCTCTGCCGCAGAGATATTTCGCCGGCAGAACCCCAACTAATCGGGGTACCCGCCGGATCCGGTCGCGCCGACCATCGAGGCATGAGCACACCAGAGAGCAACAAAGCCGTCGTCACGGACTTCATCGACGGACTGTTCACCAAAGGGGACCTCGGTGCCGTGGACACCTACCTGGCCGAGGACTTCATCAACCACGACCCGCCGTTCGGCGTCTCGACCGACCGGGAAGGCATGCGGGCGGCCGGCCGGATGTTCCGGGCGGCGTTCCCGGACTGGCACGCCGAGCAGCACGCTCTGATCGCCGAAGGCGACCTGGTCGTCGAACGGTTCACGGCCGGCGGGACGCAGCGCGGCGAGGTGATGGGCGTACCGCCGGACGGGAAGACGGTCAGCCTGCCGGGGATCAACATCTTCCGCGTCCGCGACGGCCTGATCGTCGAGCGCTGGGGACGCCTGGACGACCTCGGCCTGCTCCGGCAACTCGGCGTAGCATCCTGACCATGGGCGGGGCGGATCGCCTGGAGGTCCTGATCCAGCGCTGTTACGCGGGGCTGGACGCCGATCAGCTGCGGTCCGAGGTGCTCGGGCGGCTGCGGGGTCTGCTGACGGTCGACGCGGCGTTCTTCGCGACGGTCGATCCGGGGACGGTCCTGTTCACCTCGGCGGTCGCGGAGGAGCCGCTGGGCGCGGTCACCGAGCAGTTCATCGCGAACGAGTTCGGCCGGGACGACGTGAACAAGTTCGCCGTCCTCGCCGCTGGCCCGGACCCGGTGCGGTCGCTGGGGCAGGCGACGCGGGGCGACCGGCGGACCAGCCCGCGGTACCTCGAGGTGATGCGGCCGCTCGGGCTGGGCGACGAACTTCGCGCCGCCCTGATGTCGAACGGCCGCTGCTGGGGCGTCCTCTGCCTGCACCGGGAGGACGCCGACGCCGGCTTCGCGGAGCACGAGGTCCAGCTGGTACGACGCCTCGCGCCGCACCTGGGCGAGGGACTCCGCCTGGGCCTCCGATGGAACGGGCCGGGGACCGCCGCGGGAGCTGAGTCCGGAACGTCGCGCATCGGCCCTGGGGTCGTGGTGCTCGACGGGATGCTGCAGACGCGTTCGATGAGTGCCGAGGCGGAGTACTGGCTCGCCGAGCTCGACGCGGCGGGGGAGCTGCCCGTGGCGGTGCGGGCGGTGGCGGCTCGGATGCGGCTGGACCGGGCGACGGCCCGGATGAAGGTCAGGACGCGGGCCGGCGAGTGGCTGGAGCTCCAGGCGTCGAGGCTCGGTGACGGGCAGGCCGTCGTGGTGATCGAGCCGGTGACACCGGCCCAGCTGGGCTCGCTGCTGCTCGACCTGCACGGGCTGACCCCGGCCCAGCAACGCGTCACCGGACTGGTGCTGCGCGGTTACTCGACCCGGCAGATCGTCGAGCAGCTGTGTCTTTCGCCACACACCGTGCAGGAGCATGTACGGGCGTCGTTCGACAAGGTCGGCGTGGGGAGCCGACGGGAACTGGTGAGCGTCCTGCTCAGAGGGTCCGCATCACCCGGATGATCCGGCGCCGCAGCCACACCCGCCGGGAACCGTCCGGATAGCGACGCAGCCTGGCCAGCTCCCAGCCGCCGTACTCCGCGTGCTCGGTGAGCAGCTTGCGCACCGCACCGCGGGACTCCGTCCTGGACACCTCGAACTGCTGCAGTTCGTACTCGGCCATCCACACCTCCACCTGCCGACTTCAGGAAACGTCCTCCAGTGCCGCGACGATGGCGGGCGGCAATGTGAGCTCCTCAACACCTAGCACCGACTTCAATTGCAGCGCAGTCCGGGCCCCGACGATCGCCGCCGACACGCCGGGCCGGTCCCGCACCCAGGTGAGTCCGACCTCCAGCGGGGTCCAGCCGAGCCCGTCAGCGGCGCGCGCGACCGCCTCCACGATGCCCGATGCCCGGGCGTCCAGGTAGGGGTCGACGAATCTGGACAGATGCTGAGACGCCGCCCGCGAGTCCGCCGGGATGCCGGTCCGGTACTTCCCGGTGAGCACGCCGCGGCCCAGCGGGGACCAGGCGAGGATGCCGATCCCGAGCCCGGCGGCCGCCCGGATCGCGTCGGCCTCGGCGTCCCGGGCGAGCAGCGAGTACTCCACCTGGTTCGCGACCGGGACCGCGCGGCCCGGCCAGGCCTGCTGCCAGGTCACCGCCCGGGCGGACTTCCAGCCGGCGTAGTTCGAGACGCCGACATACCGCACCTTGCCGGAGTTGACCGCGTGGTCGAGGGCCGAGAGCGTCTCCTCCAGCGGCACGTCGTCGGACCAGGTGTGCAGCTGCCAGAGGTCGAGGTAGTCGGTGTTCAGCCGCCGCAATGAGCCTTCCAGGTCGCGGAGCAGCGCGCCGCGCGAGGTGTCGGTGATCCGCTCGCCGCGCCGGACACTGAACCCGGCCTTGGTCGCGATCACCACGTCGTCGCGGTCAACGACGTCACCGAGCAGCGACCCGATCAGTTGCTCGCTGTCACCGTCGCCGTACGCCGCCGCGGTGTCGATCAGCGTCCCGCCCGCGGACACGAACGCGGCCAGCTGCTCACGCGCCTCGTGCTCGTCGGTGTCCCGGCCCCACGACATCGTGCCCAGGCCGAGCCTGCTCACCGCGAGTCCACTGTGACCGAGATAGCGCTGTTGCATACCCGGAGCCTATTGCGGGCCACCGACAACCTCTCGCTAGGCTCGCCAGTCATGCGACTCGGACTCAACATCGGCTTCGTCTTCGGCGGCGACGACCATCTGGATCATTTGAGGCTGGTGAAGGAGGCCGAGGCACTCGGTTTCGCGGTCACCTGGGCGGCGGAGGCGTACGGCTCGGACGCCGCCACGCTGCTCAGCTGGATCGCCGCCCAGACCACGACCATCGACGTCGGCGCCGCGGTCTTCCAGATCCCGGCCCGGACGCCGGCCATGACCGCGATGACCGCCGCCACCCTGGACCGGCTCTCGAACGGCCGCTTCCGGCTCGGTCTTGGCGTGTCCGGACCGCAGGTCTCGGAGGGCTGGCACGGGGTCCGATTCTCTCAGCCGCTCCTCAGGACCCGTGAGTACGTTGACATCGTGAACGCCGCCCTGCGCCGGGAAACCGTCGCGTACCAGGGCAAGTACTTCACGCTGCCGCTGCCCGACGGACCGGGTAAGGCGCTCAAACTGACCGTGCGGCCGATTCGCGACCACGTGCCGGTGTACCTGGCGGCGGTCGGCCCGAAGAACCTCGAGCTGGCCGGCGAGATCGCCGACGGCTGGCTCGGGATCCTCAACGACCCCGGCTTCCTTGGAGAGCAGTTGACGCACATCACGAGGGGCCAGCAAGCCCGTCAGAAGGACCTCGACGGCTTCGACGTCGTGGTCACCACGCCACTGATGACCGGAGCCGACATCCACGCCGCGGCCGACCCGGTCCGCGGGTATGCCGCCCTCTACATCGGCGGCATGGGCAGCCGGGAGAAGAACTTCTACAACGACCTCGCCGTCCGGATGGGGTACGCCGACGAGGCGAAGCAGATCCAGGACCTGTACCTGGGCAAGCAGCACCGGGAGGCGATGGCCGCCGTACCGTTCGGGTTCCTGGACGGGATCTCGCTGCTCGGCGGCAAGGAGCGGATGGCCGAGAAGCTCACCGCGTACGCCGAGGCGGGTGCGACCACGGTCGCGCTGACGCCGTTCGCCTCGACCGTCGAGCAGCGGATCGCCGACCTGCGCACCGCCGCCGAGGCGCTGGAGCTGTCCGGGGTCGGTCACTGATGACGATCTGGGACTCCATCATCCTCGGCATCGTCGAGGGCCTGACCGAATTCCTCCCGGTCTCCAGCACCGGGCACCTGACGATCGTGTCGAAGATGCTCGGGCTGAAGATCGACGACCCGTCGATCACCGGGTTCACCGCGGTGATCCAGGTCGGCGCGATCGTCGCGGTCGTGCTGTACTTCTGGAAGGACATCGTCCGGATCATCGGCGCCTGGGCGGGCGGGCTGGCCAAGCCCGAGCGGCGCACCGAGTTCGACTACCGGATGGGCTGGTACGTGATCGTCGGCTCGTTGCCGATCGGGATCATCGGCTTCCTGGCCAAGGACCTGATCTCCGGTCCGTTGCGGAGCCTGTGGTGGGTGGCCGGCGCGCTGATCGCCTGGTCGGTCGTGATGGTCGCGGCCGAGCGGCTGAGCAGCAAGGCGCGACCGCTGACCCGGATGACGTTCCTGGATGCGCTGACGATGGGCCTGGTCCAGTGCCTGGCGCTGATCCCCGGTGTGTCCCGCTCCGGTGCGACGATCTCGGCCGGCCTGTTCCGCGGCCTTGACCGGGTCGCGGCGACCCGGATCTCGTTCCTGCTGGGGATCCCGGCGCTGGTCGGAGCCGGCGTCTACGAGCTCAAGGACGCCCTGGGCGGCGGCGTCGGGGCGGTGTCCCTGCTGGTCGGTACGGTGGTCAGCTTCGTGGTCGCGTACGCGTCGATCGCCTGGCTGCTGCGGTTCGTGGCCAAGCACTCGATCGAGCTGTTCGCGTTCTATCGCGTGCTGCTCGGCGTGATCCTGCTGATGCTGCTCTCGACCAGCACGATCAGCCCGACGTAGTCGCTGTCAGAGCCAGCCGACCTTCCGGAAGAAGCGGTACATGGTGATGCAGACGACGGCCATCACCAGCAGGATCGCGTAGTACCCGAAGTGCCAGCCGAGCTCGGGCATGTTGTCGAAGTTCATCCCGTAGATGCCGGCCAGCATGGTCGGTACGGCGGCGATCGCGACCCAGGCGGAGATCTTCCGCATGTCGTCGTTCTGCTGGACCGAGACGCGCGCGAGGTGCGCGTTCAGCGCGGAGGTGAGCAGGGTGTCGATCGCCTCGGCCTGGTCGGAGACCCGGCTCAGGTGGTCGGCCACGTCGCGGAAGAACGGGCTCGCCTTCGGGCCGAGCCCGGCGACGCCGTGCGCGAACTGCTCCATCGGCTCGCGCAGCGGGTCGATCGCGCGGCGCATCTCCAGCACCTCGCGCTTCAGCCGGTAGATCCGCTCCGCGTCGCTGGTCCGCTCGGGGGAGAAGACCGAGCCTTCGACCTCGTCGACGTCGATCTCGACCTGCTCCGCGACGGTCTCGTAGTCGTCCACGATCGCGTCGCAGATCGCCCACAGCACGGCCGCCGGTCCGTGCCCGAGCATCGAGGCGCGGGCCTCCAGTTCGTGCCGGGTGGTGGCGAGCTCGCCGCCTTCGCCGTGCCGGACGGTCACGACGTACCGCGAGCCGATGAACGCGGTCACCTGCCCGGTCTCGACCGCGTCGCCCTCGTCGACGTACCAGAGGGTCCGCAGTACGACGAGGATCGTGTCGCCGAAGCGCTCCACCTTCGGGCGCTGGTGGATCTGGAGCGCGTCCTCGACGGCCAGGTCGTGCAGCCCGAACAGGCCCTGCACGCGCTGCATCTCCGCGTCCGAAGGGTCGTGCAGGCCGATCCAGCCGAAGCTCTCGCGGTCGTCGTCGAGGGCCTGGGCAACGGTCTCGGGGTCCTTGGGCAGCTGCTGACGCTCCCCGGCGGCATACACCCCGCAGTCCACGATCACCCGACCATCATGCCTCACCGCTTGGTGCGACCCGCTAACGTGCAGTGCATGCCCACGGTGATTCTGGTCCGCCACGGCCGTAGCTCCGCGAACACTTCCGGTACGTTGGCCGGCCGCACGCCCGGCGTGAAACTCGACGACACCGGCGTACAGCAGGCCGCCGCGGTGGCCCAGCGGCTCGCCGAGCTGCCGCTGGCCGCGATCGTCACCTCGCCGCTGGAGCGCTGCAAGCAGACCGCGGCCGCGATCGCGAAGTACCACCAAGAGTTGCGTCCGGCAACGGATCGGCGGCTGACCGAGTGCGGGTACGGCGACTGGACCGGGCAGCAGATCTCCGCGCTCGCCAAGGATCCGTTGTGGGCCGTGGTCCAGCAGCACCCGTCGGCCGTCACGTTCCCGGGCGGCGAGTCGATGCGGGGGATGCAGCAACGAGCCGTCGACGCGGTCCGGGCGCACGACGCGGAGCTGGCGAAAACCCACGGCGACCACGCGATCTGGGTCGCGGTCTCGCACGGCGACGTGATCAAGGCGATCGTCGCGGACGCGCTCGGTCAGCACCTGGACACGTTCCAGCGGATCGTGGTGGACACCGCGTCGACGACGATCATCACCTACACCGCGACCCGCCCGTTCCTGGTCCGGCTGAACGACTCCGGCAGCGAGCTGGCCTCGCTGATCCCTAAGCCGTCAGCGAAAGCGAAGCCGAAGAAGCGGTCCTCGGACGCGGTTGTCGGCGGACGGTAATAGGGTCGGACCCATGGCGCGAGTTGTGCATTCGTACGACGACCCTGAGCGGTTCGTCGCCGGCACCGTGGGGGAACCCGGTGCGAGGACGTTCTTCCTGCAGGCCCGGGCCGGGCACCGGCTGACCTCGGTCGCCTGCGAGAAGGAACAGGTGATGGCGCTCGCGGAGCGGCTCGACGTGATGCTGGACGAGGTCGCGCGGCGCTTCGACCGGGACCCGGTGCCGCAGACCGGGGCGGACGACAACGCACCGCTGGAGCAGCCGATCGAGGAGGAGTTCCGGGCCGGCACCATGACGCTGGCCTGGGAGGCCGACGCCGAGCGGGTGGTGATCGAGGTGTTCGCGGTGGTCGCCGTCGACCCGGCCGAGCTCGAGGAGGAGCCCGACCCGGTCGCCGCGGCGATGGACTCCGAGGACGCCGAGGTGTTCGTGGTCCGGATCACCGAGGAGCAGGCCCGGGCGTTCGCCCGGCGCGCGGTCGCGCTGGTCGCGTCCGGCCGCCCGAGCTGCCCGTTCTGCGGCCGGCCGATCGACGCGGACGGCCACATCTGCCCACGGGCCAACGGCTACCGCAGGCATCTGCCGGAATGACGCCGGAATGACGATCGACCCGGAGCTGCTCGCCCTCGGGGAACTCTCGTTGCACGGCCGCCTGGTCGCGGCCTCGAACGGTACCTACCAGGGCTCGGTGAGTCTGTCCGGCGCCACCGCGACCGTGGTCTACAAGCCGGTCGAGGGCGAGCGTCCGCTGTGGGACTTCCCGGACGGCACGCTCGCGCAGCGGGAGTTCGCGGCGTACGTCGTGTCCGAGGCGCTCGGCTGGCACGTCGTACCGCCGACGCTGCTGCGGGACGGGCCGCTCGGTGTCGGCATGGTGCAGCTGTGGATCGACGAGGCCGAGCCGGCGGCGGGGGAGACCGAGCTGGTCGACATCGTCCCGCAGGGTCGCGTGCCGGACGGGTGGGTCGGCGTACTGGACGCGCTCGACGGCCGGCACAACCCGGTGACGCTGGTGCACGCGGACAACGAGGCGTTGCGCCGGATGGCCGTTTTCGATGCCGTGGTCAACAATGCGGACCGCAAGGGCGGCCACGTGCTGAACCCGGGCGACGGGCGCGTGTACGGCGTGGACCATGGTGTGACGTTCAACGCCGACGACAAGCTTCGTACGGTGTTGTGGGGCTGGGCCGGCGACCCGATTCCTGAGGAGCTGCTGGACGACGTACGGCGGCTGTCGGGGGAGCTGGCCGGTGCGCTCGGGCAGCAGTTGTGCGAGCTGATCACGACGGTCGAGCTGACCGCGACCCGGGAACGCTGCGCGACCTTGCTGAAGACCGGGACGTTCCCGTATCCGAGCGACGAGTGGCCGGCGATTCCCTGGCCGGCGTTCTAGGGCTGGGTTCTAGGGCTGGACGGAGACGTTGCCGATCCGGCCGTGGGCGTCGAGGTCGACGGTGACCGTGCTGCCGTTCGGCGCCGTACCGTGGATCACGTTCGGGCCTTCGTCGGGCGTGATGCCGAAGTGCTGGAAGTACCCGCGGACGACCTGCCGGTGGTCGCCCGGGAATACGCTGACCGCGGTCATCAGCAGCCGTGGTGTGGCGATCGCGTCGAAGCCCGCCTGCGGGACCTGCTCGTCCGCGACGTGCAGGTACACGTGCCCGCGGCCGTCGTTGATCGCCGTCGACCAGACGCCACGCCCGCCGAGCACCGTACCGGCGGTGATCGCGAGCATGATCGCGGCCTGCTCCGGCTGCTCGAACCCGC
Organism: Kribbella sp.; assembly: GCF_035655035.1. Lineage (GTDB taxonomy): Bacteria > Actinomycetota > Actinomycetes > Propionibacteriales > Kribbellaceae > Kribbella. Next base: position 22,640 of record NZ_DASRVN010000280.1, read on the forward strand.
CCAGCTCCAGGGTCTCGGTGGTGAACTCGGCGATCGCGTGCCGTTCGCCGAACTCCCGGATCGTGCTCGTCGGCGCAACCGCCGGCGCGTCCGGGCCGAAGCCCGGGTTCGCCCAGCCCCACAGCCAGGTCCGGTCGAGCTCGGAGAAGCTGCCGAGCAGCGTGATGCCGCTCAGTACGCCGCGGTCGCTGCTCAGCGTCCGTGCGTTCAGGTCGGCCTGCAAGGCGTCCGGCCCGACGACGTCGTTGAACAGGTCCTGCTGCTGGATCGCGGCGGCGGCGATCCAGCCGCCGTACGCCCGGAATTCGGCACTGAAGTCGGCAGTCATCGCCGGTGAGGGTATCCGCCCGCGGGGTGCACGGCCGGGTCCGGACCACGGAATGGAACCGTGTCGCGTCATTGAAAATCGGACTGGCATAAGCTCCGACACATGCAGGCGTGGACTCAACCAGACATCCCGGTCGTACCCGGGCCGGCCCGGCGGCTACGCCTCTACGACACCGCCTCCGGCGGGCTGGTCGAGGTGCCGCCCGGTGACAACGGCAGCGCACGCATGTACGTGTGCGGCATCACGCCGTACGACGCGACCCACATGGGGCATGCGGCGACGTACGTCACGTTCGACCTGATCAACCGGATGTGGCGGGACTCCGGGTACGACGTCGTGTACACGCAGAACATCACCGACGTGGACGACCCGCTGCTGGAGCGGGCGACCGCGACCGGCGTCGAGTGGACCGACCTCGCGGCGCAGGAGATCCAGCTGTTCCGCGACGACATGACCGCGCTGCGGGTGATCCCGCCGCAGCACTACATCGGCGTCGTGGAGTCGATCGACCTGGTCGCGAACGCGGTCGAGGACCTGCGGCGGGCCGGGGCGGTGTACTCCGTGGACGGTGACCTGTACTTCGCGGTGAAGACGGATCCGGCGTTCGGCGGGGTGTCGGGGTACGACCGTCCGACGATGACCGAGCTGTTCGCGGAACGCGGCGGGGATCCGGAGCGGGAGGGCAAGCAGGACCCGCTGGACAGCCTGCTGTGGCGGCACGAGCGGCCGGGGGAGCCCGCTTGGGACTCGGCGCTCGGACGCGGGCGGCCCGGGTGGCACGTGGAGTGTTCGGCGATCGCGCTGAAGTACCTCGGGATGACGTTCGACGTCCAGGGTGGTGGGTCGGACCTGATCTTCCCGCACCACGAGATGTCGGCGAGCGGGGCGCAAGTGGCGACCGGGGAGTACCCGTTCGCGCGGGCGTACGTGCACCAGGCGATGGTCGGGCTGGACGGCGAGAAGATGTCCAAGTCCAAGGGCAACCTGGTCCTGGTCTCCAAGGAACGCCAGGCGGGCGTCGACCCGATGGCGATCCGGCTCGCGCTGCTCACTCACCACTACCGGACCGACTGGTTCTGGACGGATGCGGACCTCACCACCGCGGAGGCCCGCCTGAGCCGCTGGCGCACGGCCGTCAACCGCCCCGCCGGCCCCAGCGGCGCAGCGGTTGTGGACGCCGTACGCGCGGCCCTCACCAACGACCTCGACACGGCCGCAGCCCTCGCAGCCGTCGACGCCTGGTCCGAAAGCGAAGGCGAGGACGAGGAAGCGCCCGCCCTGATCACCCAGGCATGTGATGCCTTGCTAGGTGTGAAGCTCTAGGCAACTGGTGAAACGAAGAACCCCTCGACCGGTGAACTGGTCCCGGAAAGTTGGACTGGTTAAGTAAGAGGTTATAGAGGGTTTCTAGGCTGCGAGGGTCTGGGTCCGGTAGTGCACCGGGCTCAGGCCCTCGAGTTGTGTGGAGATGCGGTGGTTGTTGTACCAGCTGATGTAGTCGTGCAGCGCTTCGGTGAGGGCGTCGACGGAGGTGTATCGGGTGTGGTTGAAGAGTTCTTCTTTGAGGTGCCCGAACCAGTTCTCGATGACGGCGTTGTCGTAGCAGTTGGCTTTGCGGGACATCGATTGGGTCGCGCCGGCGTCGGCGAGCAGCCGCTGCCAGGAGGGGTGCTGGTACTGGAATCCTTGGTCGGAGTGCACCAGCGGCGCCTGACCAGGGTGGAGGGTGGCTAGGGCGTCGCGCAACGAGTTGTTGGTCAGGTCCAGGTTCGGTGAGTTGCCGATCGTGTAGGCGATGATCTGGTGGTCGAACAGGTCCAAGACCGGCGACAGGTAGAGCTTGCGGTCCCCGACCCTGAACTCGGTGACGTCGGTGACCCACTTCTGGTTCGGGGCGGTCGCGGTGAAGTCCCGGTTGAGCAGGTTCGGGGCGGTCCGGCCGGCTTCGCCCTGTGACGATCGGTAGGAGTTGTAGCGCTTTTTGCGCCGTACTGGGCAGTGGAGTCCGAGCCGGCGCATGAGCTGCAGGACGGTCTTCTTAGCTACCTGCCAGCCCTGCGCGGCCAGTACGGCGTGCACCCGCCGGTGCCCGTACCGGCGGTGGTTGTTCTCGAAGACGTCGCGGATCGCGGTCTTCAACTCGGCCCGCGGATCCGGTTGAGCCAGCCGGTTCTGGTGGTAGAAGAACGTCGACCGGGGCAGACCCGCGACCGCCAGCAGAACGTCGAGACGGTGGTCGGCCTTGAGAGCGATCACAGCGGCAGCCTTCACCGCCGTTGCTGTTGCCTCAAGGCCCGCAGTTTTCCCAGGTAGGCGTTCTCCGCCCGCAGGCGCTCGTTCTCCCGGCGCAGCCGCGCCAGTTCGGACTCCGGTTCTGCCGCCACGTCCGGACCGTCCGGGGCTTTGCGCGGCCGGCCCTTCGGCTTCGCCCGCAACCCGTCAGCGCCCTCGCGCCGATACACCCGCACCCACGCCTTCACCAGCTGCGGCGAGGACAACTCGTACTCGGCCGCCAGCGCTGTGATCGGCTCTCCTGCCAGGAACCGCTCCACCACAGCCAGCTTGAACTCGAACGAGTACGACCGCTTCGTCGGCCTGGTCAACAACGCTCCTCTGCCCCAGATCCGCCACCGCTGATACAGCATCTTCACCGGGTCACGCGCCACCATCAGCTGCCGCGCAGCAGCCCCCGGACCCAGCCCCCGCTCGAACAAACCTACCGCCAGCACCCGCTGCGCCTCGCTCAGCGAGCTACGTCGATCCATACAAAACACTCCCCAGAAGTCGGAACTGAATTTCTCAGTCCAACTTCCGGGGAGCAGTTCACCAGCCATCCGGCGCTTTCTTGTTGCCGGGGAACCAGTAATTTCCTAGGAAATGACCCCGTCCACCAGCGCCTTGGCCTCGGCCTGCACCTGCTTCAGGTGATCGGCGCCCTTGAAGGATTCGGCGTAGATCTTGTAGACGTCCTC
>NZ_DASRVN010000281.1:0-4308 GCF_035655035.1 Kribbella sp.
CGTACGACGGCCGCACCCTGACCGGTGTCGTCCGGAGCACCTGGCTGCACGGCGTACCCGTCGACCTCGCCGCCGACCCGCGCGGCCGCCTGCTGACCCGAGGAGAACGATGAGCTTCTATGCCCCGAAGGGCGGCCTGCCGCCGCAGACCGACCTGACCACCGACCGCGCGGTCTTCACCGAGGCGTACGCCGTGCTGCCGCGCGGGACGATGACCGACATCGTCACCAGCCGGCTGCCGTTCTGGGACGACACCCGGTTGTGGGTGATCGCGCGGCCGCTGTCCGGGTTCGCGGAGACGTTCTCGCAGTACATCGTCGAGGTCGCGCCTGGTGGCGGCAGTGACAAGCCGGAGACCGACCCGGGGGCCGAGGCCGTGCTGTTTGTTGTCTCAGGCAACATTGTGCTGACCGTCGCGGGGGAGAAGCACACGCTGACGCCCGGCGGGTACGCGTACCTGCCGCCGGGCGGGGACTGGACGGTGCGGAACACGAGCGACGCGCCGACCACGTTCCACCTGGTGCGGAAGGCGTACGAGCGGGTCGAGGGGATCGACGTACCGCCCGCGCTGGTCACCAACGAGGCGGACGTCGAGGGCCGGGAGATGCCGGACACGAACGGCGCCTGGCAGACGCAGCGGTTCGTGGACCCGGACGACGTCCGGCACGACATGCACGTGAACATCGTGACGTTCGAGCCGGGCGGGGTGATCCCGTTCCCGGAGACGCACGTGATGGAGCACGGGCTGTACGTGCTGGAGGGCAAGGCGATCTACCTGCTGAACAAGGACTGGGTCGAGGTCCAGGAGGGCGACTTCATGTGGCTGCGCGCCTTCTGCCCCCAGGCCTGCTACGCCGGCGGCCCCGGCCGCTTCCGGTACCTCCTCTACAAGGACGTCAACCGCCACCCCAAGCTCACCCTCTGAGGGTCGGCAGGTCGACAGTACGTATACGACCACTGCGGGCGTGCGTACGCCTGCGGTCGGCTGTCGTGGACGTATACGTACTGTCCAGCCGCCGCGTTCAGCCGGCGATGCGGACCGGGCGGGCGGGTGGGGTCAGCGGGTCGGTGACCAGGCGGGCGTGGCGTTCCACGTCGTACCGGGTGCCGTCGAAGGCGAGGCGCTGGCGTTCGATGCCCTCGGAGAGGAAGCCCGCGCCGGCGGCGACCGAGCAGCCGGCCTGGTTGCCGAGCTGGTGACCGAGCTCCAGGCGGTACAACCCCGCCTCGTGGTGCGCCCAGCCGGCGAGAGCGCGCAGGGCGTCCCGGGCAACCCCTTTCCCGCGGACGTCGGCGAGCGTCCAGTACCAGGTCCACCCGACCCGGTGCCGATCGATGTTCGTCACCGCCACGCACCCGATCGGATGGTCGTCCGCATCCGCCACCGCGTACACATGCCCGTTGTCCAGGTCCGCGACCCGCCCGATCCAGTCCACCGCGGACGCCCGATCCACGATCCCGCCCTGGTCCACCATCGCCGGATCGTCATGCGCCGCCGCCAGCCGCAACGCATCACCAGTCCGCCACCGCCGAAGCCCGAGCTCCCCGAGCACGTATCCCATCCATCGAAAATACCCCCGCCCCCACCCCACCAACCCACCGCACGGCGCGTTCAGCTCGCCGACGGGAGAGGATAAGGCGTATGGGATATGTGGATTTCAGGGATCAGGTCGTGGTGGTTACCGGGGCCAGTAGTGGGATCGGGGCTGCGGCGGCGGTGGGATTCGCGGAGAGCGGGGCCACCGTGGCGCTGCATTACCACCGGAACGAGGAGGGGGCGAAGCACACCGTCGGGGCGGTGCAGACCGCTGGTGGTACGGCGTCGTTGCATCAGGCGGATCTGGCTGATTCGAAGGCGGCGGACGCGTTCGTGGACGAGGTGCTCGCGCAGCACGGGCGGATCGACGTACTCGTGAACAACGCGGGCGACCTGGTGCACCGGTCGGCGATCGCCGACGTACCGGACGAGGAGTTCCACCGGATCCTGGACGTCAACCTGACCTCGGTGTTCGCGCTCAGCCGGCGGATCGTGCCGGTGTTCAAGGAGCAGGGCGGCGGGTCGATCATCAACGTCACGTCGATCGCCGGGCGGACCGGTGGTGCGGGTGGGTCGGTGGTCTATGCCACGTCGAAGGGTGCGGTGAGTACGTTCACCCGCGGTCTGGCCAAGGAGCTCGCGCCGGACGGGATCCGGGTGAACGCGATCGCGCCCGGCGTGATCAAGACCCCGTTCCACGATCGGCACACCGGCGACGCGCAGCTGCAGGCGATGCTCGCGACGATCCCGATGGGCCGCACGGGTACGCCGCACGAGTGCGTGGGGACGATCCTGTTCCTCGCCTCCGAGCGGATGGCGTCGTACGTCACCGGGCAGATCATCGAGATCAACGGCGGCCAGCTGACGCCGTAGGCAACTAATTTCGACGGAGCTTGGGTTCGGATGGGCTTGCCAGGAAGGGTGGAGGGTTTCGTCAGGCCTGCTGGCTAACTTCGGGGTTGTCGCAAGCGGTTGATCGCGGCAACAAACCAACCCGAAGGAGAATCTCATGAGCCTGAAGAAGCTCGCCCCGCTCCCGAAGAAGCACCAGGGCCCGAAGCCGGGTGCCTGCCACCAGAAGCCCGCGAAGAAGGCGCCGCGCCGCCGGCCGGTCACGCGCTAGTTCTCCGACGATGGGGCCTGTGATTCCGCAGGCCCCATCGGCGTGTCCGACGGGAGACGGTATGACGATCCGGCAGGCATTCAGAACGTTCTGGCCGCTGACGCGCGGCGACCGGCGCTGGTACGTGCTGGTGTGTTGCTGCGTGATCGCCGCGGCGGTCTGCGAGACCATCGCGATCCTGCTCTTCGGGAACCTGACCGATCACGCACTCGAGCAGGGTTCGCTGCGCGCGTTCTGGCATCCGGCGACCGCGTGGCTGGCGGTCGCGGTCGTCGGCGCGATCATCGGGTACGCCGGGAACTCGCTGGCGTTCTGGAGCGGCGAACGGTTCGTACGACGACTGCGGGCGCACGTGTTCGCGCAGGTGCAGGAGCTGTCGCCGGACTTCTTCCGGCGGTACCGGCGGGGCGATCTGGTCGAGCGGCTGAGCGGTGACGTCGAGGCGATCGAGCAGCTGGTGGTGTCGTCGACGATCGGCGTGCTGTCGGCGGTGTTTCGCGTCGTACTGTTCTCGGCCGCGGCGTTCTGGTTGCGGTGGGACCTTGCGCTGGTCACGTTCGTACTGGCTCCGCTGTTGTGGCTGGCGGCGAAGGTGTTCTCCGGCCCGATCCGGCGGTTCGCGCGGTCCGAACGGGTGGCGGACGGCGCGATCACGTCGGTACTGGAGGAGTCGCTCGGCGCGATCGAGCTCACCCAGGCGTACAACCGGTCGCCGGCCGAGGAGCGGCGGCTGGATCGCGAGGCGGTCGCGTGGATGCGGGCGTCGGTGGGCGGCGCGCGGCGGAGTGAGCTGTACGAGCAGGTCGTCGAAGTACTGGAAACCCTGTGCGTGCTCGGGGTGATCGGGCTGGGCGTGTGGGAGATCTCGCGCGGGCGGATGACGCTCGGGGCGTTGCTGTCGTTCGCGGCGTTCCTCGGATACCTGTACCCGCCGCTGCGCAGTCTCGGCGAGCTCAACCTGACCGCGACCGCCGCTACCGCCGCGACCGAGCGGCTTGACGAACTGCTGTCCGCCGAGCCGGCGATCACGGACCCGGTGCACCCGGTCGAGCTGGTGCAGGTGCGCGGGCGGGTCGAGTTCGACCGGGTCGGGTTCCGCTACCGGGACGTGGACGTGCTGACGGACTTCCGGCTGACCGTGGAGCCCGGCGAGTTCGTCGTACTCACCGGACCGAGCGGCATCGGCAAGTCGACGATCGCGAAGCTCCTGCTCCGCTTCCAGGACCCGACCGCCGGCGAGATCCGGCTGGACGGCGTACCGCTGAAGTCCCTGCAGGTACGGCGCGTGCGCGACATCGTGACGCTCCTCCCACAGCAGACCGTCATCCTCCCCGGCACGATCCGCACCAACCTGACGTACGGCCGCCCCGACGCCACACCAGACGAGCTCATCGCCGCCGCCCGAACCGCGCACGCCCACGACTTCATCACCGCCCTACCCGACGGCTACGACACCCCACTCACCCCATCGTCCCCCACCCTCTCCGGCGGCCAACTGAAACGCCTGACCCTAGCCAGAGCCCTCCTCCGCAACACCCCAGTCCTCCTCTTGGACGAACCAACCACCGGCCTCGACGCCCCCACAGCCCACCACCTCATCCAATCCCTCCCCACCACCCGAACCACAATCCTCATAACCCACGACCAC
>NZ_DASRVN010000282.1:0-9550 GCF_035655035.1 Kribbella sp.
GTGATGCCCAGGGTCATGAAGCCGGGCGTGTGGTTGATACCCGCGTACGGCGTGTCGTCCGGGGTGCTGTCGAAGCCGCCCTGGCTGTAGCCCTGGCCGCGGGTGTCCATCACGAAGTGCGCGTACCCGGCCTGTGCCCACAGGGTGGTCGAGTGCGGCAGGCCGCGCCCGCCGCTGTAGCCGTGGTACTGCACCACGGTCGGCAGCGGTCCCTCGGCACCGGCCGGCACGTGCAGCCAGCCCTTCACCGGAGTGCCGCCGAAGCCGGCGTAGGTGACGTCGTAGGTGTCGACGACCGCGAGCTTGTTGTCGATCGCGGTGAACGTGGCGGACAGGTCGTCGGTGCGCGCCTTCTCGATCGAGCGGCGCCAGAAGTCGACCAGGTCGGCGGGCGCGGCCACCTCGGGCCGGTACTCGCGGAGCTTGTCGAGGGAAAGGTCGAACATGGCCATGACCGCTAAACCTACGCCCGGCGGCGCCCCCAGGAAAGCGGTGTCCAGATCCGGCCGCGGCTGGACTACGGTGGACTGATGCCGACTCCGAACATCGTCTTCGTGATGTCCGACGATCATGCCGCGCACGCCATCTCGGCGTACGGGAGCAGGGTCAACACCACGCCGTACCTGGACCGGCTGGCCCAGGAAGGGGTGCGGATGGACGCGACCTACTGCACGAATTCGATCTGCTCGCCGTCGCGGGCCTCGATCCTGACCGGGACCTACAGTCATGTGAACGGGGTCGCGTCGATCTGGACCGAGATCGACTACCGGGTGCCGACGATCGCCGAGGTGCTGCAGGAGGCCGGCTATCAGACGGCGCTGTTCGGCAAGTGGCACCTGGGCGAGCAGCCGGAGTCCGCGCCGCGCAACTTCGACGCCTGGCGGGTGTTCCCCGGGCAGGGCGACTACGTCGACCCGCTGATGATCGGGCCGGACGGCGCCGAGACGGTGCCCGGGTACGCGACGGACATCGTCACGGACCAGAGCATCGACTGGATCCGGCAGCGGGACAAGGAGCGCCCGTTCCTGCTGCTGGTGCACCACAAGGCACCGCACCGGCCGTGGGTGCCGGACGAGAAGCACAGGCACCTCTACCCGGTCGGTTCGATCCCGGAGCCGAGCACGCTGTTCGACGACCACAGCACCCGTAGCCAGGCAGTCCGCGGCGTACACATGTCGGTCGCGGACGACCTGGCGGCGGAGGAGCTCAACGAGACGCTCCCGGACGAGCTGCGCGGCCCGGAGAACCGGGAGGCGCGGATGCGGTGGAAGTACCAGCGCTACCTGCGGGACTACCTGCAGTGCGTCCAGTCGATCGACGACAACGTCGGCCGGCTGCTCGACGTACTGGACTCCGAAGGGCTGGCCGAGAACACGGTCGTGGTCTACACCTCGGACCAAGGTTTCTTCCTCGGCGACCACGGGTGGTTCGACAAGCGGCTGATGTTCGACGAGTCGCTGCAGATGCCGATGATGATCCGCTGGCCGTCCGTCATCCCGGCCGGCAGTACCTGCGACGCGATGGTGACCAACGTGGACTTCGCGGCCACGTTCCTGGAGATGGCGGGGCTGGATGCTGCGTCAGCACTCCCCACGTCTCAGGGCCGGAGCTTCTTGCCGCTGCTGCGTGGCGAGGAGGTGCCGGACTGGCCGGACGCCGTCTACTACCGGTACTGGGAGCACGACGACCCGATCCACCACGCCCCGGCGCACTACGGCGTACGGACGAAGGACTACAAGCTCATCCACTACTACGGCGCCGGTCTGGGCGTGCCGGGGTCGTCGGACCGCCTGTTCGAGTCCGAGTGGGAGCTGTACGACCTGCAGAAGGACCCGTCGGAGCTGGTGAACGTCGCCGACGACCCTGCATACGCCGAGACCCGTGCAGCCCTGACCACTCGCTTGAGCGAGCTACAGGCGCAGTACGCCGACCTGCCGTACGAGGGCCCGTCAACGCCGGCCCCCTCGTGGTCCTGGGCCGACAAGAAGGCGCTGGCCCAGGTAGCGGAGTACCTCAAGCACCTGCCAGAGCGCGGTCAAGTGTGAGGCCGAAGCCGGGCTCCTCGGTGAGGAGTACGTGGCCGTCCTCAAGGGTGTAGGCGTTGGGCCCGGGAACACCTTCGATGATGGGGGTGTTCCCAAGGCCGGCTGACAGGTGCGCGGCGTACAAGGTCTTCAACGGAAGGCCCCAGGCGTGCGGTGATGCCTCTGCCTTCAAGAGCGGCATGGTGTGACGCCAAGCGGTGAGACCGTGACCGATGACGTCCATCAGGGCTACGTCGATGAGACCGTCAGCGGCCAGCGACAGCACGTGCTGCACGTTGGGGTCGTACTCGCCGTCCGCGATCCTCGGCAACGCCGGCACGCGTTCGTGAAGGGCCTGCAGGTCCGGACGGCGTTCCGGGAACGGCTCCTCGATCCAGTACAGGTCGCAGTCCGCCACGGCGTCGAGGTACTCCAACAGGCCGTTCAACGTGAAGCCGTCGTTGCCGTCGACCAGGATCGCGGCGTCCGGGTACAGCTCGCGGGTCAGCCGGGTGACCTCGATGTCGCGCTGCAGGCCGGCCCGCGGCTCCATCCAGCGGTGACCGCGGCCGATCTTCAGCTTGAAGTCACGGAACCCGAACGCGTGGTCCTGGGCGAGGTTCGCGCGGATCGCGTCCAGCCCGCCCTCGAGGTCGTCGAAGTAGATGCCGCCGCTGTAGCACCGCACCCGCGGCGACCCGGCGCCACCGAGCATCGCGTACACCGGTACGTCGAGGATCCGCGCCGCCAGGTCGTGCAGCGGATAGTCGAGGAACTCCGCCGCCGGGTCGACCACGCCGCGCTCCGGATCGATCAGGTCCGCCAACGGCCGCCCGATCAGCGGCCCGGGATCGCCGTCCGACAACGGCAGCCCCCAGCCGGTCGCGCCGCGGTCGGTCTCCACGACGTACGCCGTCATGCTGCCGCCACTCCCGTGACTGCCGAGGAACGAGTTCCGGCCGATCGTGCGCAGGTACTCGTACCCGAGCTGGACGGTCGTGATCGAGCTGATCGTGTGCTGCGGCAACGTCACTGGAAGACCCCTCTGAGCCGGCGGTAGGCGGACGGATTGCTCAGTACGTCGGTGCTGTCCACGAACTGGTCGATCGCCCCGATCGGCCCGACCCGCTTCAGCTGCGGGTCCGCCACCGTCGCGTGGCACGCCTCGGCGAACCGCCCGGCGTCGAGGACCTGCGCCGGACGGTCGAAGAACGGCCGCGGCACCGGGTCGAGCTCGGCGGTGATCCCGAGCGCGTTGTGCCGCCCGCCGACCAGCTCGTACGCCGTCACCAGCGCGCGCTCCCGGTCCGCGAAGTTGCCCGCGGCAACCGCTTCCGCGAGCGCCGTGTCCAGCCCGTCCGGATGCTTCAGCCGCGCGAACGCCGTACCGAGCCATTTCGTGTACGGCGCATACTGTCGCGACTGCAGCAGCGCCAGCCGCATCACGTCGCGGGCGAGCCGTGCCGCGACGACCTGGGACCCGAGCTCGTCGCCGACCTCGTGGGTCCGCTGCACGAACGGCTCCTCCTGCGCGATCCGGGCCCACTGGCAGGCCATCAGCCACCGCCAGACCTCGTCCGGGTACCAGGCCACAGCTGCACGCACGGGCGCGAGCCGACCGTCGTCGGCGTACACCTGTCCCTTCACCACACCGAGGAACTGCTGCTGCGGTGTGACCAGCCAGTCCTCCACACTGATCCCCTGCGACGCGTCGAAACCCAAGTGCCCGCGTAGCCAGTCACTCAGCGACGCTACGGTCACGCGGTGCTCCACTGCGTGCACAGATGAGCCGAAGCGGACAGGGAAGCCGCGGTACTCGTCCGGCAACGCAGCTTCGATCCGCTTCAGCACAGGCTCTACCTCGGTCTGGTCGACCAGAACGACCAGCCGTGGACCCCAGTCGTGATCCATCGACCGTGTGGTGTCGTAGCCGAGCACATCGGAGCCCCAGCCCAGCAGACCGGCCGCGTGACTCGTACTGCCGACTGCGGGACCGACGACCTCCGTGTAGAAGCCGGCCGAGAGCTCCTGCGCAGTGACGAAAGGCATGCGGACCATCCTTTCACCCCGCACTACAGTGAGGCCCGTGATTTCGCATGTGGTGTGGGACTGGAACGGCACGCTCCTCAACGACAACCACGCGGTACTGGCCGCGGTCAACGAGGTGTGCACCGGGTTCGGGAGGCCGGCGCTCGCCTGGAGCGAGTGGCAGGCCGCGTACGCGCGCCCGATGCGGCTCTCCTACGAGCAGGTCCTGCAGCGCGCTCTCGACGAGGAGGAGTGGGCGCAGGTCGACAAGCTGTACCACGACCGGTACGACGCGCTCCTGCACACGTGTGAACTCGCAGCCGGCGCACACGACGCCCTGCGAGCCTGTGCGACCAGCGGGCGGACCCAGTCGCTGTTGTCGATGTGGTTCCACTCGCGGCTCACACCGACCGTCGAGCAGTACGGGCTCACGCAGTACTTCACGCGCGTAGACGGGCTGCCCGGTGAGATCGGGGGCGGTTCCAAGGCCGACAGCCTGGCCCGCCACCTCCGGGAGCAGCAGCTGGACCCGGCGTCCGTCGTACTGATCGGTGACGTCGTCGACGACGCCAACGCGGCGCAAGCAGCCGGTACGGAGTGTGTCCTGGTCACTACCGGCGCCATGACCCGTGAGGCGTTGCTCACGACGGGCGCACCGGTCACAGGCTCCATCACGGAGGCTCTGCGGCTACTGGACACCTGAGGGCTAGGCTGCCCCAGTGGGGAAGGGCGATCGGGAGCTGCGTGGTCGGCGGCGGGAGACCGAAGTACTGGATGGGCTGATCAGCGAGGCCAAGGCCGGGCGTAGTCAGGTGCTGTTGCTCACCGGTGAGGCCGGGGTCGGGAAGTCGGCGCTGCTGGATGCGCTGGTCGCCGGGGCCGACGGCTGCCGGATCACCCGGACGGCCGGGATCGAGTCCGAGATGGAGCTCGCGTACGCCGGTCTGCAGCAGCTCTGCCTGCCCTTCCTGGAGAACGTCGACCGGCTGCCGGAGCCGCAGCGGGAAGCTCTCGGTACGGCGTTCGGGCTGCGGAGTGGCCCGACGCCGGACCGGTTCCTGATCGGGCTCGCCGTACTGAACCTGCTCGCCGACGCGGCGAACGAACAGCCCGTGCTGTGTGTCGTCGACGACGCCCAGTGGCTGGACCTGATGTCCGCGCGGATCCTGGCGTTCGTGGCCCGGCGGCTCGCGGCCGAGTCCGTGGTGCTGGTGCTCGCGGTCCGTGACGGGATCGAGCACGAGTTCGGCGGACTGACCGAGCTGCCGATCCACGGCCTGGACGACGCCGACGCCCGGGCGCTGCTGGAGTCGGTGCTGCCCGGCCCGATCGACCCGCGGGTCCGCGACCGGATCGTCGCCGAAACCCGCGGCAACCCGCTCGCGTTGCTGGAACTCCCCCGCGCCTGGACCGCCGCCGAGCTCGCCGACGGCCTCGCGGCCGGCACCCTCGCCGGGCGAATCGAGGCCGGCTTCGCCCGCCGCCTCGAAGGCCTGCCCACCGACACCCGGCTCCTCCTCCTGACCGCAGCCGCCGAGCCCGTCGGCGACCCGACCCTGCTCTGGCGCGCAGCCGAACACCTCGGCCTCGGCCCGAACGCGGCGGCTGAGGCGGTTGCGTCCGGGCTGATCACGTTCGACCAGCACATCCGGTTCCGGCATCCGTTGGTACGGTCGGCGGCGTACCGGACGGCTACCCCGCAGCAGCGCCTCGCCGTACACCGTGCGCTGGCGGCGGTGACCGACCCCGAGACCGACCCGGACCGGCGAGCGTGGCACCGGGCGCAGGCGGCCGTGACGCCCGACGAGGACGTCGCCGCCGACCTCGAACGGTCCGCCCAACGGGCGCGTGCCCGCGGCGGGTTCTTTGCCGCCGGCACCTTTCTCGAGCGGTCGGCGGCGCTGACGATCGACCCGGCCCTGCGGGCGAACCGCGCACTGGCCGCCGCGACCGCCAAACGCAGCGCCGGAGCCCTCGACTCCGCGCTCGATCTGCTGGCCGGCGCCGCGGCCGGCCCGCCGGACCCGGTCCGCGACGCCGAGATCACCCGGCTGCGCGGCGAGATCGCGTTCGACCGGGGCCACTCCGCCGAGGCCGCCCGTACGCTGGTCGCGGCTGCCCGACAGCTCGAGCCGCACGACCACGAGCAGGCCCGCGTCGCCTACCTCGAAGCAATGTCCGCCGCCATCTGGGCGGCCGGCCCCGACACCCCAGGCATCCTCACCGAAGTCGCCTCCAGCACGCCCCCGCCGTCAGGCCCGAGAGGTGACCTGCTGCTGCAGGCGCTCGCACTGCGGTTCACCCGCGGGTACGCCGTCGCCGCGCCGCAGCTGGTCAAGGCCCTCGAGCAGGCTCGGGCAGGCGCGGCGGAGGACGAGCGTGGCTGGCTCTGGCTGGCCGGAAACCGTGCGAGCGGCATCGTCGCGATCGACCTCTGGGATCTCGACACAGCCCTCGAACTGGCCGCCCGCCACGAACGTGTCGCCCGCGCCAACGGCGCCCTCGTCCAGCTCCAGTGGGCGCTCAACTTCCGCGCCAACGTCGTCTCGATGACCGGTGACCTGACCGCCGCGGCGGCGTACGTCGAGGAGGAACGGCAGCTCGCCGCGGCCTCCGGCAACCGGGTGCTCGGCATCGGCGCCATGCAGCTCGCGGCGCTGCGCGGCGACGAGTCCGCCGCGCAACCGCTGATCGACGCGATGATCCGCGAGGCCCGCGCCCAGGAACAAGGCCGGATGACCGCGATCGCGACGTACACGAGTGCCCTGCTGAACAACGGCCTCGGCCGCTACGAGACGGCGCGCGACGCGGCACTCCAGGTCTTCGAACAGGACCCGGTCGCGTACGGCGCCCTCGTCGTCGGCGAACTCGCCGAGGCCGCGTCCAGAACCGGCGACCCGAAACTCGTCGAGACCACCCTCACCTGGCTCACCGACCGCGTCGCCGCCGCCCCGACCGACTGGTCCCGCGGCCTGGAGGCCCGCGCCCGGGCCCTTCTCAGCAACGACGAGACGGCGTACCGCGCGTCCATCGACCACCTCGGCCGGACCGCCCTCCGCCTGGAGTCCGCCCGCGCCGAACTCCTGTACGGCGAATGGCTCCGTCGCGAAGGCCGCCGCCAGGACGCCCGCGAACACCTCCGCGCCGCCCACGAGCAGCTGACCGCGATGGGCACCGAGGCGTTCGCCGACCGCGCCCGCCACGAACTCCTCGCCACCGGCGAAACGGTCCGCAAACGTACGCCCGAAACCACCAACGACCTGACCGCCCAGGAAGCCCAGATCGCCGGCCTGGCCCGCGACGGCCTCACCAACCCGGAGATCGCCGCCCAGCTCTTCATCAGCCCCCGCACCGTCGAGTGGCACCTCCGCAAGACCTTCGCGAAACTCGGCATCACCTCCCGCCGCCAGCTCCGCACGGCGATCGCCCGGTAGCACCGCGGGCCGCGACCGGGCAGAGTTGGCGTATCCGTCGGCGGCAGGAGGATCCGGTATGAGCATCGATGTCATCGTGGTCGGACTGGGGTTCGGGGCGGACTTCGCGCCGATCTACCAGGCGCATCCCGACGTGGGCCGGGTCGCGGTGGTCGATGCGGATCCCGTCCGTACGGCGGCCGTCGCGGACCGGCTCGGGATCGCAGACCGGTTTGCGTCCCTCGAGGACGCGCTGGCCGCGGACGGCTGGGACGCCGTACATCTACTGACACCGGTCCGGTTCCACGCCGGCCAGGTCCAGCAGGTACTGCGGTCCGGCCGGCACTGCGCGTCCGCGGTGCCGATGGCAACGACCCTGGACGACCTGGACGCGTTGATCGCGGCGCAGGACGAGTCCGGGCGGAACTACATGATGATGGAGACCGCGGTGTACTCCCGCGAGTTCTTCCTCGCGCAGCGACTCCTCGACGAGGGTGCGCTCGGGCGGTTGAGCTACTTCAAGGGCGACCATCTGCAGAACCTCGACGGATTCCCGGAGTACTGGCGCGGCTACCCGCCGATGCACTACGTCACGCATGCCCTCTCCCCCGCGCTGGCGCTGGCGGACACCCGGGTGGAGTCCGTGCGATGCGTCGGGTCCAGTCGGCTCACGCCGGATCACGTCGGGGTGGCGGGCGACGGGTTCGGCACCGAGGCCGGGTTGTTCACGCTGGCCGGCGACGACGCGTTGGTGGCGAACGTGACGATGTCGTTCTTCCAGCTCGGACGGAGCTACCTCGAAGGATTCTCGGTGTACGGCGACGAGGGCGCGCTGGAATGGCCGCAACTGGAGGGCGGCCCGATGAAGGAGTTCCGGATGCCCCCGCTGACCACTCCTCGGCGCGGTCGGGAGGTACACGTCACCGATGTCGAGCCGACCGGCGCTCCGGAGCTGCTACCGGAGGTACTACGGCCCTTCACCACCGGCGGGCACGGTGGGTCACATCCGCACCTGGTCCACGAGTTCGTCTCCAGCATCGTCGCCCACCGCACGCCCCGCGTCGACGCCCGGACGGCGGCGACCTGGACCGCGCCGGGCATCTGCGCCCACGAGTCCGCTCTGCAGGGCGGCGCCGAGATCCAGGTGCCCGACTACGGCCACAGCTAGCACCCCGCCCGGAACGCCGACGTCCTCCCCGTTTGAGAGGTTCGCCTCTGAGATGGCCTGTTCACCACGTGCAGGCAAGCTGCCAAACGGCCATTTCAGAGGTGAACCCCCGAAATGCTCGACACCGGAGTGGTTGTGGTGACTTCGATGATCGAGTACGAGCTGGGTGGGAGGACCAGGGTCTGGTTGTCGTCGAGTTCTGTGCGCTCTGAGTGGGGGCGTACGCGGTCAGGGTCGATCGTTGTGTTCTTGGTCAGTGGGTCTTCGGTGTGGAGTTGGTGAAGTTTGACCACGTGGGTCAGCAGGGGGCGGCCAAGGTTGAGCGTGAGGTGGGCTGAGTCCCGGTCGCGGTTGACGACGGACAGCCAGAGGGTGGTGCTGCCTGGGTCGGTGGAGGCGCTGATGTCGAGGGCGGGGAGGTCCCCGGGCGGCGAGGCGTAGTGGGTGTCGCCGGGGAGCGAGAGGCTGCCGCTGTGGTGGCGTTGCAGTTGTAGTGGCCAGTAGACGGTCTCGCGGACCACCTGGTCGTCGGTGACGACCAGGGCGCCGACCACGTTGACGGTTTGAGCGAAGTTCGCGAGTGTCACGCTCGCGGACCGGCGTTGCATGACGTTGAGGAAGGACGCGACCGCGAGGGCGTCGACCGTACGGTAACGGGTCTCGCCCGGGCGCCACGTCGGGCTCATCTCGAAGCGGGTGGCGTCGGCGCAGTTCCATTCGGTAAAGGCCAGCGCGGGTTTCGGCATACCGGGTTTCTCGCGGGCGACGAGGTCGACCAGGCCTTGGATCGCGACGATCGCGGACTCGGCGCGGTACGGACCGGTGAGCACCCGGGTGTAGTCGCCGTCCTCGGTGGCCGGGTCGAACGGCCAGTAGGTGTGCAGGGTCAGGTAGTCGATGTGGTCCCACGCCTCCCG
>NZ_DASRVN010000283.1:0-9083 GCF_035655035.1 Kribbella sp.
TTCGCGGCCAGCAGCGAGGACTTCGCCGGGTTGTCGCCGATGGCTTCGACGGCCCGCTCGAGCAGGAAGACGTCGGCTTCCTTGCCGGTTTTGAGGACGCCGAGCTCGGTATCGATCGCGGCCTGTTCCGTCACAACCCACTCGGGGCGTGGTTCCGGGCCGCGAGAGCCGCGCTCGACGTCCAGCCAGGTGGACCACCGCTGGTCCGGCCCCAGTTCCTCGTCGATCGACTGGAACTGGAAGGTGAAGTAGTTATCGGTGAGTTCGTACTCGGAAGAAGACAACTGGAATGCTCCTGAACCGTGAAGTGAGACTGACGCGGACATGCCGCAGCACAGTGATGGCCATCTGTCAGCCCTCCTCAGGTCCAGGCAGCGCTCGTCGCCGCTCGGTCGCACCAGGATGCCCGGCCGCTCCGGACGCCGCAACGTATTTACCGGAACTGCGATCCTGCGGTCGGGCTCAGCCGCAGCTCCTGCATCGGCCGCTTCGAGCGGCAGACCAGTTCGGGGAGCACCTGCTCTCGCCAGACCCGGGACGCGGCCAGTTGCCGGCGGTGTTCGTCGTACGCCGAGACGCCGGGGAACCGGGCGAACCAGGCGAGCACCACCTCGTCCCGCAGCGGCAGCTGCGGAAAGTTGTTCTCGGCAACCAACGTCTCGAACACCGCGACCGGCTCGGCCCCGGTCGCGGTGAGCACCGGTACGACGTGGTCCTCGAAGTACTCGGCGAAACCGTCGTCCGCGGCACCACGGTGATAGACCGCGCCGGCGATCACCGAGGCCGGAACGCCGGAGCGCGGCGCGTCCAGCCTGGGGTACGACGGGCCGAGCCGGACCGGGCGCAGCAGCAGCGCGTTGTCGGAGTCGATCATCGTCGCGTTCGCGGCTGCCGCGTGGGCGCGCCAGACCGGGCCGTAGTAGAAGGCGTTCAAGGCGTCGGCACGCGCGGGCAGGTCGCGGAAGCCGCGGATCCACACGAACCGGTCCGGGTCGTCGAGATCCCGGAACTGGCCGGCGATGTGCATCCCGGTGGCTTCCTGACCGTCGACGAAGTACGTGTCGAACAGCTCGATCAAGGTGTCCCGCTGCCCGGGGTGCAGGGTGTACTGGCGGAGGTCGACGACGGCACAGCACTCGTTCATGAGTGCGAGCAAACCATCGAAACCTGACAGTTACTGTCAGGCGATACGCGTTTCAAACAGCCGTAACAGGCGGGTACTTGAAAGCTCCGGCCGAGTTTGATCTGGTGGAGTCAGTGGTTGAGCCCCCTGCCACGAGAAGCTTGCACGACGACACGACGAGGTATCTCCCGTGACGATTGCAGCTGTCGAAGATTCCAAGCAGAGCATCGCCGACGCCACCCACGAGCTCCTGCTCGAGGCGGACAGTGTCCCCGATCCCCGGCATCAGGCCTGCCTCGACCAGGTCGTGATGCTGAACGCGCCGGTCGCCCGGTCGATCGCGTCCCGCTACCGCAGCAAGGGCGTCGACGCCGACGACCTCGAGCAGGTCGCGTACCTCGGCCTCGTGAAGGCGGCCAACGGGTACCGGCTGGACGCGGCGACCGCGTTCCTGTCGTACGCCGTGCCGACGATCCGCGGCGAGCTGAAACGGTACTTCCGGGACTGTGCGTGGACGATCCGCCCGCCGCGGCGGGTGCAGGAGATGCAGGGCAGTATCGCGGCCGCCGAGCCCGAGCTGATCCAGCGACTCGGGCATGTGCCGACCGACGAGGAGACCGCGGAGGCGCTCGGCACCGATCCGGCCGAGGTCGCGGAGGCCACGTCGGTGCGTGGGTGCTTCAGCACGCTGTCGCTCGACGCTCCGGGTGCGGCCGAGGGCGGGACGAGTCTGCTGGAGACGGTGGCGGATGCCGAGGCCGGGTACGACCTGGTCGAGGACGTGCACCGCTTGACGCCCGCGGTGTCGAGCCTGGGCGATCGGGACAAGCGGATCCTGCAGCTGCGGTTCTGCAACGGGTTCACCCAGGAGGAGATCGGTCAGGAGCTCGGCGTCAGCCAGATGCAGGTCTCGCGGCTGCTCCGCGGGATCCTCGACACCCTGCGTTCCGAGCTGGCGGAGACCGTACCGAAGAACGGGTAGTGGTCGGGTTCGGCGGCCTTCGGGCGGTGGGTGCAGGCGGGACGGGGAGCGCGCGAGCCGGGTACTACCCGTTCTTCGGTACGGTAGCGTCGCGGGTGTGGACTTCGAGGAGGCGGCGGATGCGGTGTACGCGGCGCCGGCGGCCGACTTCATTGCTACCCGCAACGAGCTGGCCAAGCAGCTGAAGGCCGAGGGCGACCCGCTCGGGTCGACCCGGTTGAAGGCGCTGCGCAAGCCGACGGTGGCGGCGTGGATCGCGAACCTGGTCGCGCGGAAGTTGCCGGACGAGCTGGACGACCTGCTGGCGCTCGGGGACGAGTTCCGGGAGGCGACGGCCGACCTGGACGGCGAGCGGCTGCGGGAGTTGACGCCGCGGCGGCATCAGTTGCTGGACCAGCTGGCGAAGGAGGCTGCGCGGCTGGCCGGTGATGCCGGGCAGAAGATCAGCGCTGACGTGGGGCAGAAGCTCCGCGAGACGCTGGATGCCGCGCTGGTGGATCCCGCTGCCGGTGATGCCGTGCGCGAGGGGCGGTTGAGCAGTGCGCTGCGGCACGTCGGGTTCGGCGTCGTCGACGAGAACGGCGAACCGTCCAACGTCACCCCTTTGACCGACGACCGCCGCCGAGCCGCCCGAGAACGCCACCGCGGCGACCAGTCCGGAGCCAGAGCAGGCGGCGCATCGGCGAGAGCGGGCGGGGCGTCGGCGAGAGCGGGCGGGGCGAAAGCCCGTACGTCGGGGTCCGCGGAAGTGGGCGAGTCCGCGGAGGTTGGCGAGTCCTCGGAGGTTGGCGAGTCGGCGGAGGTTGGCGAGTCGGCGGAGGTTCGGCGGGAGCGGGAGTCCGCGAAGCGGGAGCGGGAGGCTGCGGAGCGGGAGCGGCGGGAGCAGGAGGAGCGTGAGGCGGCCGCGAAGGCGGAGGCCAAGCGGGCGTTCGAGGAGGCGGTCGCCGCGGCGCAGGCAGCCGAGGCGAAGGTCGAGGACCTCGACAAACGGCTGGACGACGCCCGGGACGCCCTCTCCGAGGCCCAATCCCTCGTCCACCAGCTCGGCTCCGAGCTCGACGAGGCCCGCCGCACAGCACGAGACGCCCAAAAACACAGCCGAGAAGCCCGCAAGTACTACAACCGCCTGTAGCCCGAGTACTACAACCACCTGCAGCCCCCCGGGTGCGCGTGCACCGACGGACGGCGGGGCGGGTGGTTACTCGCCGGGGACGGGGAGGAGGTAGTGGCTGGGGTTGGCGGGGGCGCCGGCGTCGAGCCAGCGGTGGAAGCCGGTGGGGTTGCGGCGTTCGAATTCGTCCAGGCAGATGCGGCGGACCTCGGCGACCGCCTGGCGGTCGCGGGGGCCGGCGCCGTGGGCGAGTTGGGTTGCGGTGTCGGACCAGACGCCGCACAGCTCGGCGATCGACAGCGGGCACTGCAGGGACGCGATCAGCTTCTCGTCCTCCGCCAGCTGTGCGTCGGTCAGCCGCTCGAGCCGCCGCTGGCGGGGCGATTTCCGAGGCGGTTTCGCGTACCCCGACCGATCAGGAAGCACCAGATCGAGCAGCACGAACAGCACCGCCAGGATCAGCCCGGCCGTCACACCGAGTGCACCCCACGCGAGCAACCGCACCAGCCCGGGCAGGCAAAGGACAGCACCGGCGGCCGTCGCCGCGACCAGCGCCGCCGAACCGTACGGCGCCTCCTCGGTCACGTGCCGGACCACCGCCGCCAGCGGCCAGACCAGCACGAACACCACGACGAGCAGCACCGACGCGGCCAGCGGACCGAGCAGCAGGACACCGGCCAGCGCGCCGGCGGTCCCGACTCCAAGACCGGCCGCGACACCCACCCGCCGTACGACCCGCGATAGGTGCTTCACCACAGCTCACTCACCGTCACCACACCCCACAGATTCCCCTCGCCCGGTGAACGAACAACCTCTCGGTACGGTTCCCCGCGTGACCTGTTCAACTCGTGGTCGCTGCTGTCTTCGGCACCGACTTCCCGGATCATGGTGGAAATGAGGACCTTCGCCGAACGCGTCCGCGGCCTCGCCCCGGCCCCGTGGGAGCACGACGCGGAGCTGCTCCGCGGCCTGTACGACGCTCAGCTCGGCAGCCGGCACGCGGACCTGGCAGCCCGCTGGATGCAGTCCCAGGGCACCGGCTTCTACACGATCGGCTCGGCCGGCCACGAGGGGAACGCGGCCGTCGCCGCCGCTCTGCAGCCGACCGACCCGGCGCTGCTGCATTACCGCTCCGGCGCGTTCTACCTGCACCGCGCGGCGCAGTGCGGCTCCAAGGAAGGCCTGCGGGACATCCTGCTCGGCGTCGCCGCGGCCACCACCGAGCCGATCGCGGGCGGCCGGCACAAGGTGTTCGGCCGGCACGAGCTGTCGGTAATCCCGCAGACCTCGACGATCGCGTCCCACCTGCCGCGGGCGATGGGCGTCGCGTTCTCGATGAACCGGTCACACAAGCTCGGCGTACCCTCCCAGTGGCCCGACGACGCGATCGTGGTGACCAGTTTCGGCGACGCGTCCGCGAACCACTCGACCGCGACCGGTGCGATCAACGCCGCACTGCACGCGTCGTACCAGGGTCTGCCGATGCCGCTACTGCTGGTCTGCGAGGACAACGGGATCGGGATCAGCGTGCGCACCCCGGACGGCTGGATCCGGCAGGCGTACGGTTCCCGCCCTGGCCTGCGGTACTTCGACGCCGACGGCACCGACCTGGACGCGGCGCTGTCGATGGCGACCGAGGCGGCCACGTTCGTACGGCGGAACCGGCGCCCGGCATTCCTCCGGCTGCGGACCGTCCGGCTGCTCGGCCACGCGGGATCCGACGTCGAGACGGCGTACCGTTCGGCCGCCGACCTGGCCGCTGACGAGGAGCTGGACCCGCTGCTCGGTACGGCGCGCTACCTGCTCGGCGCGGGCTACACCGTCGACGAGATCGTCGAGCTGTACGAGGACAAGCAGGCCGAGGCGCTCCGGATCGCGGCCGAGGTCGCGGGCCTCCCGCAGCTGACCTCAGCCGAGGCGATCGCCGCGCCGCTCCGCTTCCCGTCGGCGGACGCCGTCGCCGAGGCGCTCCCGCAACCCACGCCGACCACCGAGCGCTTGACGCTGAGCCAGTCAATCAATCGCGCCCTGAGCGACGTGCTGAGTTCCTACCCGGAGGCGATGGTCTTCGGCGAGGACGTCGGCCGCAAGGGCGGGGTGTACGGCGTGACGCGCGGGCTGCAGAAGGCGTACGGGCCGGCCCGGGTGTTCGACACGTTGCTCGACGAGCAGTCGATCCTCGGTCTCGCGCTGGGCGCCGGCGTCTCCGGGCTGCTGCCGATCCCGGAGATCCAGTACCTGGCCTACCTGCACAACGCCGAGGACCAGCTCCGCGGCGAGGCGGCGTCGCTGAAGTTCTTCTCGCAGGAGCAGTACGCGAACCCGATGGTCCTGCGGATCGCCGGGTACGGATACCAGAAGGGCTTCGGCGGGCACTTCCACAACGACGACGCGATCGGCGTACTGCGGGACATCCCCGGGATCGTGATCGCGTCACCGTCACGGCCGGACGACGCGGCCGGGATGCTGCACGCGTGTACGGCGGCGGCGCGGGCGACCGGCGCGGTGAGCGTGTTCCTGGAGCCGATCGCGCTCTACCACCGGCGGGACCTGTACGCCGACGGCGACGAGCAGTGGCTGGCGCCGTACGCCGGGGAGCCAGTGCCGATCGGGCGTGGCCGGACGTACGGCGACGGGACCGGTCTGACGATCGTGACGTTCGGGAACGGCGTACCGATGAGCCTCCGGGTGGCCGCGCGGGTGCCGGGGATCCGGGTCCTCGACCTGCGCTGGCTGGCACCGCTGCCGGTCGAGGACCTGCTGCGCGAGGCGAACGCCACCGGCAAGGTGCTGGTCGCCGACGAGACCCGCCGCTCGGGCGGGGTGTCCGAGGGCATCCTGGCCACGCTGATCGACCACGGGTACACCGGACGCCTGGCGCGGGTGACGAGCTACGACTCGTACGTCCCACTGGGCGCGGCCGCGCACGAAGTACTGCTCAGCGAGCAGACCATCGAGCGGGCCGCCCGGGACCTGCTCAGCTGAACAAGCGCTGCCAGAACGATTTCTTCCGCGGCTTCGGCGGTACGGCGCGGGCGGCGGCCGGCTCGCGGGTGGGGCGTTCCATCCGCCACTGAGCGATCACCGCGTCCTCGTTCACCGGGCCGGTCGGGACCACCGGACCGGTGGTGTCGCGGATGGCGAGCCTGATCCGCTGGTTCAGGTCGGCCAGGTACTCGCGGACCTCGGACTCGTGGCGCATCCCGCGAACCTTCTCGGGCAGCTGCTGCTTCTCCTTGCGGAGCTGCATCGCCGACGGCAGCAGCGCGTCGGTCTCGATGTTCTCCCGGCGGATGAAGTCCTTCACCCACCAGTCCGGGTCGTGCCCGTCGGCCAGTCGCAGCGGTTTCCCGGCGTCCGCCAGGTCGTCGAACTCGCCCGCGTTCTGGGCCCGCTTGATCTGGGCCTCGACCCAGTCCTGGGTCTTCATGCCGGGTGGCTTGCGCTCGGTCATGGTCGGCACCTCACCTTGGAGATGTTTCGGACTACCTCACCATACTAGTTTGTGAATGCAATCACAAGGCATACTCGAAGCGTGCAGCTGACCGACGAAGAGATCGCGGCGATGACACCCGCGGAGCGGCGGGCGTTGATCCTGCGGCTGGTGCCGCGGCCGGGCGGCCTGCCGTCCCGGCGGACGATCGACCGGATCCGCAAGTGGCGGACCGTGCTGATCATGGTCTGTGTCGCGGTACTGGTCCCGTGGACCGTGTACCTGGCGCTCACCCTGCCCGACCACTACGTCGCCCGGAACTGGGGCGCGACCTGGGTCGGGTTCGACATCCTGTTGCTGACCATGCTGCTGCTGACCGCGATCGGCGGGTGGAAGCGCAAGCAGTTCGTGTTCCCGACCGCGTTCGCATCCGGCGTACTGCTGATCTGCGACGCCTGGGTGGACGTGATGACCAGCCAGCGCGGCGACGACCTCACGCAGGCGCTGCTCAGCGCACTGCTGGTCGAGCTCCCGCTCGCCTTCGTCCTGATCGCCGGCCCGCTCCGCGTGCTCCGCTACCTCGCCGTCCGGCACGGCGTGATCCAGTCCGACACGCGCTTCTGGCGGATGCCGATCCCGATCCCCGACCTGTACGCCGACCACAAAGTCCCTCCGGCCAACCAGGTATGACGGTTCTGCTCACCCGGTCGGACATCCTGCGGGTGCTCGACGTACCGGCGGTGCTGGACGCGCTGCGGCACGGATTCCGGCAGGCGAGCCCGGTCGAGCCGCTGCGGATCCGGACGGAACTGCCCGGTCCCGGTACGGCGACCGCACTGCTGCCGGGGCTGATCCCGGGGATCCCGGCGTACACCGTGAAGGTCAACGCGAAGTTCCCCGGCGCGACGCCAGCGCTGCGCGGGGTCGTCTGCCTGCACGACCTGACCGACGGCACACTCCTCGCCCTCCTCGACAGCGCCACGATCACCGCCTGGCGCACCGGCCTCGCCGCCGCCCTCGCCACCGACCTCCTGGCAGGAGCGCCCGACCCGGCCGTTCCCCACTCCGGCACAGACCTCCTGGCGGTAGAGGCCGGGGCGGCACCCCGCCTCGGTGGGACCGACCGTGGGGCGACGGTTGGGGTGATCGGGGCCGGCGCGCAGGCTGAGATGACCCTTGCCGGGCTCGCCGCGCTTCGTCCGGTGCGGCGGCTGGTGGTGCATGATCGGGATCCCGAACATGCAACCAGGTTTCTTGCCAGGCAAGGGATTCCGGGGGTTGTGGTTGACAGCCCGCAGGCGGTTGCGGCGGCTGCGGATGTGGTCGTGGCGGCCACGTGGTCTCGGGAGGCGTTGCTCACCGCGGCCGACCTCAGACCGGGGCTGCACCTCACGACACTGGGCGCCGACGAGCCCGGGAAGGTGGAGTGGTCGGCCGACCTGCTGACCGCGGCCCGGGTGGTCGTCGACGACCGCGCGCTCGCCGTACAAATGGGGGCCTTGGGCAACGTTGGCCTCACCGCCGATGCGGCCCACGCAACGCTGTCCGAAGTATTGACCGGAGCAGTCGCCGGGCGGCGAGCGGACGAGGTCACGGTCTACGCGCCGGTCGGCCTGCCCTGGCAGGATCTCGCGATCGCCTGGCCCGTCTTTCAAGCGGCACAGCACAACGGACAGACGATCGACCTCCTCAGTTGACGACGGCGCCGGCGGTCAGGTTGAGCGCAGTACCGGTGAAGGAGGCGGCTCGATCGGAGGCGGCGAAGGTGGCCGCGGCGGCCACGTCCGCGAGCGTCGCGGCGCGGTTCAGCATGGTCTGGGCGGCGGTGCGTTCGGCGACCTCGCGACGGAAGTCCTCCGGGTAACTGTCCGGGTTCGACTCCGGAATACCGTTCGTCTGCAGGGTGATGACGCGGATGCCGTACGGGCCGAGCTCACGCGCGAGGCTGCGGCGGAGCGCCTCCACGGCGCCGAACCCGACCTGGAAACCGCCGAGGTTCGCGGCCGGGTCGCCGTACCCGCCGAAGGTCAGGATCACGCCCGAGCGCCGCTCGATCATCTTCCGGGCGGCCGCGCGGGAGGTCAGGTAGTAGGTGCGCAGCATGTTCCGGACCGGCTCCTCGACGTCGGCGAGGGACATCTCCACCAGCGGCGTACCGAAGTACTGCTTGTGCCCGATCAGGTTGAACGAGATGTCGATCCGGTCGAGGCCGGCGGCGTGCCGGTCGACCGATCCTTCGTCGAGCGCGTCGACGACCCCGATCTCGGCCTTGCCGCCCGCGGCCCGGATCTCACCGGCCAGGCGTTCGAGGGTCGCCGCGGTACGTCCGGCCAGGTGGACGGTGGCGCCTTCCTGGGCGAACGTCCGGGCGACGGCGCCGCCGATCGGGCCGGTCGCGCCGTACACGACTGCTTGTTTTCCGTCGAGCATCATG
>NZ_DASRVN010000284.1:0-4803 GCF_035655035.1 Kribbella sp.
CCGCGTCGACCGGGTGCAGCCGCGGATCCCGACCGGCCCGCGGTTCACGCCCCGCGACGTACCGGAGCTGGCGTCCACGAATCGTGGTGTCGCGTACGGCGGCTACCGCTACCAGGCGCGCATCCTGGTGCACGCGCCCGCCGAGCAGGTCGCCGACCGGTACGGCCCGAACGTCGCGTCGGTCACCCCGATCGACGAGACCACCACCCTGGTCGAGACCGGGGCTCATGCACTCGACCAGATCGCGCTGCACCTCGGCATCCTCGGCCTGCCCTTCGAGGTCCAGGACCCGCCGGAACTGATCGACGCCATCCGCACACTGGTCACCCGCCTGAGCGCCGCCGTGCCCAACGCGTAAAAGGAAGCTGCCCTGACCGGCGATCCCTCGCCGATCAGGGCATCCGGGTCAGGTGGTCAGCTGACGACGGCCCCGGTCTTCGGGTCCAGGATCAGCTGCTTGGTGTTCGGGTGCTCCCACCAGCTGAACATGTTGTTCAGGCTGCCGGCCCGCTGGTCGAACGAGTGGTCGCCGATCCGGCCGGTCCGCCAGTTGTCCTCGATGAACTTCAGGATCGAGGACTGGTCGGTCACCGAGTGGTCGACGTGGTTGGTCTTCGCGTACGGCGAGACCACCAGCAGCGGGAGCCGCGGGCCGTAACCGCAGCGGTCGGCGTACCCGCCGGAGACCGGCCGGGTGCCGCACAGCGAGGCCTGGTCGAGCGCCGCGTCGTTCGAGCCGTTCACCATCGGCGACTTCGCGTGGTCGTACCAGCCGTCGGAGTCGTCGTAGGCCAGGACGACCGCGGTGGACTTCCACTCCGGCGACTTCTGCAGCTGGTTGATCTCCTTGACGATGAACGCCTGCTCGTCCAGCGGGTCGGAGTACCCGGCGTGGCCGTCCTGGTACTCGCCGGCCTTCAGGAAGCTGACCGCCGGCAGGTTGTTCGCCGCGACCGCCGCGTCGAAGTCCGACGTGTCGTACTGGTGGTTCGCCTGGTCGGTGTGACCGATCGCGGCCACCGACGACGGCGGCAGGTGCTGCGGGTTCGAGGTCGACTTGTAGTACTGGAACGGCTCGTGGTGCGGGCTGTAGTCGTTCACCGCGTTGCCGCCGACGTTGGTGTGCTGGGCGCCGCAGACGGCCTTGCCGTTCGCCGTACCGGTCGGCTTGAAGCCGCCCTGGAACCAGCCCCAGGTGACGTTCTGCTTGTTCAGCAGGTCACCGACGTTCTGCCCGTGCATGCCGGCCAGGTTGTTCGAGGACTTGCCGTTGTTGTTCGAGCAGTCGTCGTAGATCGGGTCGGGGTCGTTGGTGATCGTCCCGATGCCGTTCTTGTCCGGCGACTGGACGGCGTACGCGTCGGTGGTCGGCTGCCCCGTCTTCGGGTCGTACGCCTGGCCGCCGTGGGTCTGCCCGGAGATCAGGTTCAGCGCGCCCGGGGTGGACGGGCCGTACACCGTGTTGTACGAGTTGTCGCTCATCGAGTAGTGCTGCGCGTAGTTCCACATCGCGGTGACGGTGTTGCCGTCGTAGTAGTCCATCACCAGGCCCGGCTCACCGAACAGCACGGGCTGGCCGGTGCACTTGGACGTCTCGGTGAACTCGACGAACTTGTCCATCTTGCCGCCGTTGGCGGCCTTCTGCTCCGCGGCGTAGTTGTGGTTCTGGTCGCAGGTCATCGCCTGCTTCGGCGACAGCCGCTTCGGGTTGTACGCGTTCGGGTTGTTCGTCAGCAGCTCGTTGGTCAGCCCATTGACCTTCGGCGTGTGCCGGGCCGCGGTGAACGGCGTACCGTCGGTGTTCGCCGCCTTCGGGTAGGTCCCGAAGTAGTGGTCGAACGAGATGTTCTCGCCGAAGATCACCACCATGTGCTTGATCGGCGTGGTGGTCCCCGCCGGGTGGTACGACGCGGCGTCGGCCGCCGTGAACGCCGCGCCGGCGTTGGTCACCTGCTGGGCGGCGCCGGGCGCGCCACAGGCGGCCAGCAACAAGCCCGTCGCGGCCGCAACGGCCGTGGCGGCGACAGGGAGTCTTGCGCGCATGCCTTCTCCTCCTGATGAATACCTCATGCGAGCAACGACCGCCCGAAGTGGTCGTTGCCGTCCCGTACTCCGGGAAGCGTGAAGAAATAGCCGCCACCGACCGGCCGGATGTAGTCGACGAGGGGCTCGTCGGCCAGCCGGGTCTGGACAGCCTCGAACTGCCGGGCGACGTCCTGCTGGTAGGCGCAGAACAACAGGCCCAGGTCCAGGTCACCGACCGCGTCGGTGCCCTTGTCGTAGTTGTAGCCACGGCGCAGGAACTGGCTGGACGCGGTGTCAGGCGTCCGCGGGTTCGCCTTGCGGATGTGGCTGGTCAGCGGGATCGCGCTGCCGGTCGGGTCGGCCCCGTAGTCCGGTACGTCGGTCTCGCTGTTGCCGTCCAGCGGCGCACCGGTGTCCCGGCGGCGGCCGAACATGTTCTCCTGCTCGCCGAGCGACACCCGGTCCCAGAACTCGACGAGCATCCGGATCTGGCGCAGTACCTGGTAGCTGCCGCCCTCGGTCCAGGCCGGTTCGCCGTTGCCCTTGCCGACCCACACGAGCTTGTCGTGGTCGGCCGAGGCCGGGTTGACGATGCCGTCCTTGAAACCCATCAGGTTGCGCGGCGTACCGGCCGGGCGCGGCGCGCTGTGGAATCCGTCGACCCGCCAGCGCAGCTGCATCGCGCCGCGCGTGTGCCGGGTGATGTCGCGCAGCGCGTGCAGCACGACGTCGGTCTCCGACGCGCACAGCTGCAGGCTCAGATCCCCGTGACACAAGGCCTCGTCGAGGCTGTCGTTCGGGAACTCCTTCATCGCGGTGAGCTTGGCCGGCTTCTGCTTCCCGAGGCCGTACCGCGCGTCGAACAGCGAGGCCCCGACACCGACGGTGACCGTGAGGTCGTCACCCGGCATGTCCGGCCCGAGTACGCCGGAATCGGCCGGCGGGGCGGTGATTCCGAGCGGCGGCAGCGCACCGCCCGTCGTGAGCAGCCGCGCCCGCTCGGTCAGCGTCTTGAACAGGTCGGTCAGCTCGCCCTTGTCCGCCGCGATCACGTCGAACGACGCGAAGATCGCCTGCTTCGGCTGGGGCGTGATGATTCCCGCCTGATGTACGCCGTGGAACGGTACGGACGCAGACGTCACCGCGTCGGCGGTCAACGCAGTCCCGGTGACCGCGGCCACACCGGCCCCGGAGACGGCTGCCGCACCGGCGCCGGCCAGTGTCCCGCGAAGGAACGACCGGCGGTCGAAGCCACTCATCCGGTCCTCCGCACATCGCAGATCGCCGCTACTGGGGCGAGCTTCTCCAGCAGTTCGCCGACCGCGCCGTTGAGCTGTTGCCGCGTCGTGTGGTCCAGCTTGCCGACGGGCGTGTTCTGGTTGGCGGCCAGCAGCACACGCACGCGGGCGATCCACTTCTGCACCTGCGGCAGGTCCGCGTACCGGGGCTTGAGGACCGGGTCCAGGATCGCCAGCACGGTCGCCGTACCGTTCAGGTTCGCGAGCGCGGTGTTCAGCGACGTACCGCTGCCCTGGTCGTTCTCGCCGGTGAGCTCGAACTGGAGCGCGTTCTCCATGATCTCGTGGGCCCGCAGGCCGAGGTCGTTCGGATCGACCTGCTCGTTCGGCAGGTCCTTCTGCAGGCCGTGGACAGCGGTCGCCAGCTGGTCCGCGATCGGCTTCAGCGCCGCGGCGGATCCGCTGTGCCACAGGCCCTTCTCCAGCGGGTGGAACCCGGCGCCGGAGCCGTCGATCTTGTCCGCGAAGTCGCCGAACGCGCCGTACGCCGCGCCGAGCGAGTTGTACGCCACGTGCGCGGCCACCCAGTCGGTCCGGGCGGCGGCGAGGTTGCCGGCATCGACATCGGTCCGCAGCTTGTCCGTCTTCGTCACCAGGTCCGCGACACCGCGCGCGACGGTGGCCTCGTACTTCTTCACCAGCGGCAGCATGTCGTTCTTGGTCACCGGTACGACGGCCGGGCCGCCCTGCCCGGTGCCGCTGACCGTGACGGTCGGGCCGGTGATCGCGGCGGTGTCCTCGATCAGGCAGCGGATCGCGTACTTCCCGGCGCCGAGCTGGACGTCGAGCTGCGCGCTCGTGTTCGGCCCGAGGCCCTCGACCTCGCCGTACACCTTCTGGCTCCCGACCTCGACGACGTCGACCTCCGCGGACGCGTCCCCGGTGTTGCGCACGGTGATCGTCTGCCGCCCGGTCCGTGGGTCCGACCAACCCTGCCCGCACTGGCTCCGCGACACGCTGATCCCGCTCGATCCGGCCGTCGCGCCGGCGGCACCTTCCCAGGGCCGCCACACCGACACGCCCGCCGCCGCACCCAGAACAGCCAGCGCCACAACCGCCGGCACTGGACGGGGCGTGCGCACGAGGTCTGCTCCTGGGGGATCGGCCGTTGGAGGGCTCTCAGACGCCCTCTTCCATTCGCGGGCAATGCTAATGCCGGCCGATCATGCCGTCTTCCCGGTTCAGGCGTGTTCGCCGCGCCGTAACGAACTGTTCGCTAGCGGCGGGTTGGAACTGAGATTCTGCTGAGATCCGACGCCACCACGACCTCGCCGGAAAACTCCTTCGCCGCCTCCTCGTGGAACCGTTCAGGCTCGAGGTAGCGCTGCGAGAAGTGCGTCAGGACCAGCTTCCGTACGCCGCACTCCGCCGCCACGCGGGCCGCCTGGCGCGCGGTCAGATGCCCGAACCGGCGGGCCAGCTCCGCTTCCGCCGACAGGTACGTCGACTCGATCACCAGCAGGTCGGCGCCCTCGGCGAG
>NZ_DASRVN010000285.1:0-8760 GCF_035655035.1 Kribbella sp.
GCGCTCTCTTGGCGCGACGGGTACCTGTACGGCGTGACAGGTGGGCGGCTGTTCGTTCTGGACATCCTGAGCGGGCAAGCGACGGTCCTGCGCGACCACGGCCTCAACCGGCTCACCCAGACACCGGACGGCACCTACTACACGCTGCTGCGTCCGGACGGGTACATCAACCCGACCAACCTGGCGTCGTACACCCCGCCTGTGGACCCGTGTCCGCAGTCCGATGTACGGCCGACGGTGTGGACGGGCAACATCGACAGCCACGTACAGAACCGCTTCCTGACGTACGGCTGCACGCTGACCGACGTACTACCGAGTGCGAAGGCCAGCTGGCCCAGCCACAGCGCGTACGTCGCCGCAGTCAGAACGAAGGTCCGTCAGCTCCAGGCAGATGGTTCTATCCAGCACTGGGAGGGCGTGCTGATTCTGGTCGCCGCAGCCCGGTCCGACGTCGGG
The DNA here is from genome assembly GCF_035655035.1 of Kribbella sp. Taxonomy (GTDB): domain Bacteria; phylum Actinomycetota; class Actinomycetes; order Propionibacteriales; family Kribbellaceae; genus Kribbella. Next base: position 457 of record NZ_DASRVN010000285.1, read on the forward strand.
AAGTAGTCAGCCGAGGCTCTCGCCGTACCAGCCTTCGATCAGGCGGCGGGAGATCGAAATGGCGCCCGGGAGGCGCATCGTGCCGGCTTCGATCAGCGCACGGAGGTCCTCCCGGGTGAACCATCGCGCGTCCGAGATCTCGTCGCCGTCCACCTCGATCTCGAAGCTCGACGCCTTCGCGTAGAACCCGAGCATCAGGCTGGCCGGCAACGGCCACGGCTGGCTGCCGGCGTACTCCACCTCCGCGCCGACGATCACGCCGCTCTCCTCGAGCACCTCACGACGTACGGCGCCCTCCAGCGACTCACCGGGCTCCACGAACCCTGCCAGCGTGGAGTACTGCCCCTCCGGCCACTTCTCGTTGCGGCCGAGCAGCGCGCGGTCCTGGTCGTCGGTGACCAGCACGATGATCGCCGGGTCGCTGCGCGGGAAGTGCGACATCCCGCACGCGGGGCAATGCCGGACGTGGCCTGCCTCCACCACCTCGGTGTGCTCGCCGCAGTTCGCGCAGTGCGTGTTCACGGCGTGCCAGTTGGCCAGACCGATCACGTGGACCGCAGCACCGGCCTCCCGGTCGTCCAGTACGCCGCCGACCTCGCGCAGGCCGGCGTACGACTCGTCAGCCTCGCCCTCGATCAGTACTGCGAACACGGCCCGGCCGTCCGCGGTCATACCGGCACCGGACACGCGGTCGATGCCCAGGAAGATCCGGCGGCCCTCAGGCGCCTCGGACGGGCGTACGAAGCGCAGTGCGGTCCGGTCGTCGAGCACCTGGATCTTGTCACCGGCCACCGCGACCACCTGGGTGTCAGCGGCGGCCCAGGCCTTCTCCAGCCAGTCGTCGTCCCGCCTGCGGTCGGCGGCACGGTCCAGGACCGAGCGGGACAGGGTCAGCGAACCAGGAACGATCGAGTAGGCCACGTCGCACAACCTACCCCGGCATCGTGACAGGACTCCGTGAGAGCATCCCCGCATGAGTATTCACATCGCCGCCGAGAAGGGGCAGATCGCACCGCGGGTGCTGTTTCCGGGGGACCCGCTGCGGGCCAAGTGGATCGCGGAGACCTACCTGTCGGACGTGATCTGCTACACCGAGGTCCGCAGCATGTTCGGGTTCACCGGCACCTACAAGGGTGAGCGCATCTCCGTGCAGGGCTCCGGAATGGGACAGCCGTCCGCCTCCATCTACGCGAACGAGCTGTTCGAGGAGTACGACGTACAGACGCTGATCCGGGTGGGTACCTGTGGTGCCCTGACCGAGGCGGTCCGGGTCCGCGACGTGATCGTGGCGATGTCCGCGAGCACCGACTCGCAGATGAACCGGCTGCGCTTCCACGGCATCGACTACGCGCCGACCGCCGACTACAAGCTGCTCCGCGCGGCCGTCGACGCGGCCGAGGCGGCCGGGCTGAACGTGCACGTCGGCCAGGTGTTCTCGGGCGACCTGTTCTACAACGACCGCCCGGACCTGGTCTCGCGGACCGCGGAGTACGGCGTGCTCGGCATCGAGATGGAGGCCGCGGCGCTGTACACGCTGGCCGCGAAGTTCGGCCGCCGCGCGCTCGGCATCATGACCGTCTCGGACCACCTGATCACGCACGAGGTGACGTCCGCCGAGGAGCGTCAGACGACGTTCTCGGAGATGATCACGATCGCCCTCGACGCCGCGATCGAGGTGCCGGTCTGAACCGCCGGCTCGGCGCGGCACTCGCCTGCGCCGCGCTGCTCGCCGGTACGACGGCCTGCTCCAGCAGCAAGCCCGAGTCGGGGAGCAGCCCCAGCACCTCCAGCGCACCGTCAGCTGAAGCCAGCAGCGCACCGTCTGGTCCCGAGGAGAAGCTGCCGGACCTCACACCAGCACAGGTCGTGGCTGCGTTCACTGGCCAGCAGTACCAGTGCAGCACGGACGAGGCGTACCAGACCTGCAGCAAGGGCACTACGTCAGCACAGGTGCTGATCGGCACCCAGCCACGTCCAGCCGTGTTCTCACTGCAGGCAACGGGTGCCGCCACAGAGGCTGCCGGCGCCTTGACCGAGTTCGCACCGCAGGCGTTGGAGCTGGCGCATGTGAACCCACGCGGTCAGATCGTCGACTGGCTCAAGCAGCAGACCGGTAAAGCAGCCGGGAAGACCACAGCCGGCACCTGGAACGTCGAGTACTCCACCGAGTCCGACAGCGACCAGCCGGGCGCGATCCTGACCCTCACCGACACCCTCTGCAAGGTGGACTGCGGAGCGGAGTGACGTCTACGCCGTGACGAGCTTGGGCAGGACCTGCATGAGCCGGTCGGTCAGCAGGGCCGGGGTCCTGTCCGGGTTCGCGGCGTAGCCGACGACGGCCTGCTCGAACAGGCCGTCGACCAGCGCGTACGCCGTCGGCGCGTCGACGGACGGCGACGTGCCGGTGAGGTCGGCGTACCGGGACAGGATCCGCCAGATCATCGCCTCGAGCAGCTTGTCGATCTCCTCGACGTCCGGGCGCAGCTGCTCCTCGAACATGCTCTGCGCCCGCAGGTCGTACCAGAGCTTGTGCATCGGGGTCTCCTCGACCAGCGTCTGGGTCATCTTGCCCAGGAAGCCGGTCGCGAGCTCTTCGGCCGAGGTCGCGGTCTCGACGACCTCGTCGTACCGCCGGGCGCACTTGGTCTTGTAGTAGCGCACGCAGTAGCTGATCAGGTCGATCTTGTCGCGGAAGTAGTAGTGCACGACGCCGTGCGTGAACTCGGAGTTGTTCGCGATCTCGCGCAGGCTGGTGCGCGCGTACCCGAGCTCGCCGAGCGTCTTCAGCGCGGACTCCGCGAGCGCGACGCGGCGGCGCTCGATCTTGTCGATCCCGGAGACGCGGGCGGGCCGTTCCGCGGCCGTGGACGCCATCGCAGTCACCTCACTCTCGGGGGTCGTTGCGTCAGAGTACCCCGATCCGGGCCCCGGCGCGTTCCGTCGTCCGGAGTTTTCTTGACAACTGTCAAACAAAGTCTTGACGGGTGTCAAAAGGGTGAGCAGAGTGTGATCAACCCCGTGCGAGCAAAGGAGCTTCAGATGGGCGCACTCGATCTCACCGGCCGCAAGGCCCTGGTCACCGGCGGCGCGCAGGGCCTCGGCGAGGGCATGGCGAGGGCCCTCGCCGCGGCCGGCGCCAAGGTCGTGATCAGCGATATCCAGAAGGACGCCGGCGAGGCTGTCGCCGACGCGCTCGACCAGGAGTACGGCGGCGGCAACGGCTTCGTCGCCCACGACATCACCGACGACGGCGACTGGGAGAACGCGGTGGTCGCCGCGAACGACATCCTCGGCGGCCTCGACATCCTGGTGAACAACGCGGGGGTGGAGATCACCAGCCTGCTCACCGAGGTCACCGCGGACCAGATCCGCAAGATGCTCGAGGTGAACGTGCTCGGCACCACCCTCGGCATCAAGTGGGGCCTGCGGACGATGCGGCCCGAGGGCCTGGCCGGCCAGGGCGGCGCGATCATCAACGTCGCCTCGGTGGCGGCCACGATCGCGTTCCCCGGCATCGCGGTGTACTCCGCGACCAAGTCCGCGGTCGACCGGCTCACCCGGGTCGCCGCGATGGAGTCCGGCAAGCTCGGGTACGGCGTCCGCGTCAACTGCATCTACCCGGGCCTGGTCCCGACCGCGATGGGCGCCGGGCTGGCGAACGACGTGGCGCAGCTCGGGCTGTTCGAGTCGCCGGACGCGGCGGTCGCCGCGGTCGTCGGACTGACCCCGGCGGGCCGGCTCGGCGAGGTCTCTGACATGGCCGACGCGGTCGTCTTCCTGGCATCGAACGAGGCCCGGTTCATCACCGGCATCGGCCTGCCGGTCGACGGCGGAATGGGGATGTGATGGCTAACAAACCTGTAGTGGTCTATGGCGCGTCCGGCTACACCGGGCGGCTCGTCTGCGAGTACCTGCGGCACTATCACGTACCGTTCGTCGCGGCTGGGCGGAGCGAGGACAAGCTGAAGGCGTCGATGGACGCCAACGTGCCTGGCATCGAGACAGCGGACTACGAGATCGCTGCGGCGGACCATGACGTCGCAGCACTGACAGAGCTCTTCAAGGGCGCGTCCGTGGTGCTCAACACGGTCGGTCCGTTCAGTGAGCTCGGCCCTGCCGCAGTAGAGGCTGCTCTTGCCGCGGGCGCGCACTACACCGACACCACGGGCGAGCAGGACTGGCTGATTACCTGCGACGAGCAGTACGGCGCCAAGTTCGCCGAGGCGGGCCTGCTACTGGCACCAGGCATCGCGCAGATGTACACGACTGGTGAGATCGCTGCACAGCTGTGCCTGGAGGAGCCCGGGCTGGACACGCTGGACATCGCGGTGTTCTGGGGAGGCAGTCCGACGATTGCCTCGACGCGCACGATCCTGGTGAACGCTGCGACGTCGAAGGCGCACTACCTCGACCAGAACGCGTACGTCGAGTTCCCGGAGCAGGGGCTCGTACCGCTCGTCGTACCCGGCCAGCACGAGCTGGCGTTGTCGCTGCCCTGGGGAGGCACCTCACACCCCGTCTGGTTCAAGCGGGACCCACGGGTGGCCAACTGCAAGGCACAGGGCGGTGTCTTCAACGCTGCGCTCATGAACGGCGTACCGCAGATCGTTGCGGCCGCACTGGAAGCTACGAAGGACATGTCGCCCGAGGACCGCAACGATGCGCTCACGGCGACCGCACGTCAGGTCATGGACACCATGCCGCCCCGTGAGAACCCACGCGTCAACAAGTCGCTGGACTCGGTCCACGCGTCGGGACCGCTCGGGCGGGCGCACTGCGTGATCCACGGCAACAGCAACTACCAGCAGACCGGTCTGCTTCAGGCGTACGCGGCGTACTCGCTGCTGCAGACGCCACCGAAGCGTGTCGGCTTCGCGAGTGCCTGCCAGGCCTTCGGTCACCGCGAACTGCTCGGCGTACTGCGGGGCTTCGGGCTGGTGTCAGAGCCGCAGCTCACGGTGCAACGCTGATGCGACTGGTCGAGTACCTCGACAAGGGCGCTTCGCTCGCGCCGGACGCCGCCTGTCTCACCACGGACGGCGAGACGCTGACGTACGCCGACGTACAGCAGCTCTCGTACGTCATAGCGGGTGCGTTGGCGGCAACCGGCGTACGTCCGGGCGGGAAGGTCGCGATCCTGTCCGCGAACGACCCGGTGGCGTTCAGCTGCGTGTTCGGGATCAGCCGGGCCGGTGCGGTCTGGTGCCCGATCAACCCGCGCAACGAGGCGGCCGAGAACCGTGAGCTGCTCGACCAGTTCGACTGTGAAGTACTGATCTACCAGGCGGCGTTCGCGCCGCTGGTGGACCGCATTCGGGACTCGCTGCCGAAGGTGCACACGTTCGTGCTCCTCGACGGCGAGCCCAGCCGCTCCGGCCCAGACCCCCACCCCAGCGGCCGGAGCACCGTCGGTTGGGACGCGTTCTGCGGGGGCGCGTCCCAACCGGCGCCCGACCTCACCGATCCGGACGACCTGGCGATGATCGTCGGCACCGGAGGTACGACGGGGCGCCCGAAGGGGGTCATGCTCTCCAACGGCAACCTGGAGGCGATGACCGCCCTGACGCTCATCGGCTACCCGTTCGGGGAACGGCCCGTCTACCTGGCGCTGGCACCGCTCACGCACGCGGCAGGCGTGCTGTGCTTCCCCGTGCTCGCGTCCGGCGGCCAGATCGTGATCATGCGAGCTCCTGACGTCCACGCGTTCCTGGAGCTCATACCGCGACACGGGGTGACGCACACGTTCCTGCCGCCCACACTGATCTACATGGTGCTGGCCGCGCCGGAGCTCGACTCCACGGACCTCTCGTCGCTGCAGTGCTTCTGGTACGGCGCTGCGCCGATGTCGGTCGCCCGGCTCGAGGAGGCGCTGCACCGGATCGGCCCGGTGATGGCGCAGCTGTTCGGGCAGACCGAGGCGCCGATGATGATCTCGGTCCTGCCGCCCGCCGCGCATTTCGATGCCGCAGGCAACATCGCGCGGGGCCGGCTGTCATCGGCCGGGCGGCCGTCACCGTTGGTCACGGTGGCGATCATGGGCGCGGACGGCGATCTCCTGCCCCTGGGCGAGCGGGGTGAGATCGTCGTCCGCGGCACGCTGGTGATGAAGGGGTACTACCGCGACCCCGACGCCACGGCGGCCGCGACGGCGTACGGCTGGCACCACACCGGCGACATCGGCTACCTGGACGACGACAACTACCTGTACATCGTCGACCGGGCGAAGGACATGATCATCACCGGTGGCTTCAACGTGTACTCCACCGAGGTCGAGCAAGCGCTGATGGCGCACGCCGCCGTACAGGACTGTGCTGTGATCGGTCAGCCCGACGAGAAGTGGGGCGAGCGGGTCGTGGCCGTCGTACAGCTGCAGCCGGGCGCCTCGGTGGACGCTGCCGAGCTGATCGCGTTCGCGAAGGCACGCATCGGCAGCGTCAAAGCACCGAAGGAAGTGCTGGTCTGGCCGGACCTGCCACGCTCCAAGGTCGGCAAGGTGGTCAAGCCGGACATCAAGGCCCGCCTAGCTGCTGGCTGAGGTTGCTGCCGTCGTAGAGACCATGATGGCTGCTGTTACGGCTGCCTGCATCTCAGTGACGGCCTTCTTCACCGCGGCGGCAGCCCAGTCAGAGTCAGCGATCTCCTTTGCACGTTGCTTTAGCGCACGGTTGTCCACAGCATCGGTGATGACCCTCGGTACGACGTTGAGCGCGCTGAGCAGGGCGATCAGCGCAGCCGTCCGCTCGTCCGGCGCCAGGCCATGCGTGAGCACGCTTTCCAGCTGCGCACGCACCTCCAGCTCGTGCCGCGCGTCCTTGGCCGGCCAGCGGGTCACCGGGAACAGGCCGAGCACCTTGCCCTGGTCTGCTTGCAAGACGCCGCGCTGAGCGAGCCTGGCGAGCAGCTGGTCGCGCAGCTGCTTGGAGAGTGGCCCGATCAGGTCCTTGGGCTTCTTACCCGGCTTGCTGACGATTTGGGACAGCCGCTCGTCCAGGATCGGGTCGCCGGTCGGGGCGCCGTCCAGCACTCGCAGCCGTCCGATCTTGCCCTCCGTGGTGATGTCCAGCTTCTGCTGCAGCGTCAGCTCGATCAGCACCGCACCGGCCAGCCCGTAGTCCAGCCCCGGCGACCCGGTGATCGGCTTGCCGGTCTGGTCGTCGTACAGAAGCAGCAGCAGGTCCTCTGCGATCAACATGCCACCAACGTAGGCAGTGCCGACGGTGTGACGCATCCGCCGCGCGGGCTACTTGCCGAATCCACCTCCAGGTCTAGTAAGGTAAGCCTTAGCTAACCCCACCGCCTTGGAGTCGCGATGCCCAGAGCACTGCCCGAGCCGACGTATCGGCGGTTCGTCGCCGGCCTCGGCACCCTCAGCCTCCGGCCGCTCGACCTCGACGCCGACCTCCGCACGCTGCACGGCTGGGTCACCCGGCCGTACGCGCGGTACTGGGGCCTGCTGAACGCGTCGCTCGCGGACGTGCGCACGGAGTACCAGCGGATCGCTTCGACCGCGCACCACCGCGCGTTCCTCGGCGAGCACGACGGGCGGCCGGCGTTCCTGATGGAGCGGTACTCGCCCGCCCACGACGCGGTCGGCCAGGTGTACGACGTGGCGCCGGGCGACATCGGGATGCACGTTCTGGTCGGGCCGCCGGTCGCGCCGATCAGCGGGTTCACCGCGGCTGTGTTCGAGACGATCATGGACAGCCTGTTCGGCGATCCGCTGGTGGATCGGGTGGTGGTCGAGCCCGACGTACGGAACACGAAGATCCAGGCATTGAACGCGCGGATGGGTTTCCGCAAGCACAGCATCGTGACACTGCCGGACAAGCAGGCGTGGTTGAGTTTCTGCACACGGGACCAGTACGCCGACGCGCTGCGGATGAACGAGGTGGGCTGATGGACAACTGGTCGGTGGTCAACGAGGCGCTGGTACGGAAAGCGCTGGCGGAATTCACGCACGAGCGCATCCTCTCGCCTGTTGCCGATGGCAATGAGTACGTGGTGGGCCGGTACCGGTTCACGGCTCGGCGTTATCCCTTGAATCATTGGGATGTTTCCTCGGTGGTGGGTGACGACGGGCTTCCGGTGGACGCGCTGGAGTTCATCACGGAGTTCCACGAGCAGCTCGGGATCGGGCGGGAGATGCTGCCCGTGTACCTGGAGGAGATCAGCAGCACGCTCGCGTCGGCGGCGTACAAGCTGTCGAAACCCGACCTGACCGCCGCGGACCTGGTCGGCGCGGACTTCCAGACGATCGAGGCGGCGATGACCGAGGGGCATCCGTGTTTCGTCGCGAACAACGGG
>NZ_DASRVN010000286.1:0-19987 GCF_035655035.1 Kribbella sp.
CAGCAACTGACCCGCCCCTCGCCACGGTCCCCCCGCAGTGAGGTGCGGGGGGACCGTGCCGGGCGTGGCCCCGGTCCGCGACAAACCGTCCGCGGACAGGGATCATGGCCTGAAATAAGCCCCAGGAGGCTGATCGCGTGACTGTTACCCCGGCTCCCCTCGACGTCGGTGCCGGCACGGTGCTGCGGCTGGAGGGCATCTCCAAACGCTTCGGCGCCGTCCAGGCCCTGAAGAACATCGAGCTGGACGTCCGGGCCGGCGAGGTCCTCGCGCTGGTCGGTGACAACGGCGCCGGCAAGTCCACGCTGGTCAAGACCATCGCCGGCGTCTACACCGCCGACGACGGGACGATGGTCTTCGACGGCCGCCGGGTCCGGGTCGGCAGCCCGGCCGAGGCGCAGCAGCTCGGGATCGCCACCGTGTTCCAGGACCTGGCGCTCTGCGACAACCTCGACGTGGTCGCGAACCTGTACCTCGGCCGCGAGCTGCGCACCGCCGGCGCCCTCGACGACGTCGAGATGGAACGCCAGTCCTGGGACCTGCTCCGGCAGCTGTCCGCGAAGATCCCGTCGGTGCGGATCCCGGTCGCCAGCCTGTCCGGCGGCCAGCGGCAGACCGTCGCGATCGCCCGCAGCCTGCTCGGTAAGCCGAAGGTCGTGATGCTCGACGAGCCGACCGCGGCGCTCGGCGTCGCGCAGACCGCCGAGGTGCTGAACCTGGTCGAGCGGCTCCGCGAACGCGGCCTCGCGGTGATCCTGATCAGCCACAACATGGCCGACGTGATGGCGGTCGCCGACCGGGTCGCGGTACTCCGGCTCGGCCGGAACAACGGCGTCTTCGTGGTCAGCGAGACCCGGACGCAGGACATCATCGCCGCGATCACCGGCGCCGAGGACAACGCGGTCTCCGAGCGCGCGACGCGCCGGAGCCGGGAGGAGGGCCCCATCAGATGAGCATCCAGGGATCGGGCACCCGCCCCCAGGACAGCGCCGGTACGGCGAACACGCCGGAGCCGGACAGCGCCACCCAGTTGCCGGCCGACCTGCAGGACGAGCGGCTGATCGCCGGCCACGGGATCAGCGGCGCGATGAGCGCGTTCACCGCGCGGCTCCGCTCCGGCGACCTCGGGTCGGTCCCGGTGGTGATCGGGCTGATCATCATCTGGGCGGTCTTCCAGATCGCGAACAGCTCGTTCCTGTCCAGCCGGAACCTCGTCAACCTGACCCTGCAGACCACCTCGGTCGGGGTGATCGCGCTGGGTATCGTGCTGGTCCTGCTGCTCGGCGAGATCGACCTGTCGGTCGGTTCGGTCAGCGGGTTCGCGGCGGCGGTCGTCGGCGTCACGTTCGTCAACAAGGGCTGGCCGCTGGTCATCTCGCTGCTGATCGGTATCGCGCTCGGTGTGGCGGTCGGCCTGTTCTACGGCCTGCTCTACACCCGGTTCGGCGTACCGAGCTTCGTCATCACGCTCGCCGGCCTGCTCGGGTTCCTCGGGCTGCAGTTGCTGGTGCTGGGCAAGGACGGCACGATCAACCTGCCGTACGACTCCGCGCTGGTGGGGTTCGCCACCCGCAGCTTCCTCTCCCCCGCGATCGCCTACGGGCTGGTGGCCGTGGTCGTCGCGGTCTACACGCTCACCCGCCTGCAGGGCCGCAGCGCCCGCCTCGCGGCCGGGCTGTCGGCGGCGCCGACGTCGTTCATCGCCGTACAGGCAGCCGGCCTGGCAGTGGTACTGCTCGTCCCGGTGGCGATCCTGAACGGCGACCGCGGCGTCTCCGCGATGTTCCTGCTGTTCCTGGCGCTGGTGGTGGTCGCCGACTTCGTCGTACGGCGGACGCGCTGGGGCCGCTCGGTCTTCGCGGTCGGCGGCAACGTCGAGGCCGCGCGCCGGGCCGGTATCAACGTCCGGGCGATCTACCTGTCGGTGTTCGCCGCCTGCTCCACGTTCGCGGCCCTCGGCGGCATCCTGGCCGCGGCCCGGCTGGTCGCGGTCGGCCAGGCCAGCGGCAGTACGGACACCAACCTGAACGCGATCGCATCCGCCGTGATCGGCGGCACCAGCCTGTTCGGCGGGCGCGGTTCGGCGTACTCCGCGCTGCTCGGCGCGCTGGTGATCATGTCGATCTCGAACGGTCTCGCGCTGCTCAGCCTGGACTCCAACGTCCGCTACATCGTCACTGCCGGTGTCCTGCTGATCGCGGTCACGATCGACTCGCTGAGCCGCCGTACCCGGCAGGCGCACGGCCGCGCCTGAGCGGAGAAACCTCTCAGGTGCTCCGCCGGTACGACCCCGGGCCGAGTTACGGTCCTGAGTGGGCTAGTTGCCTGAAGCATCTAATTCAACCAGGATCGAAAGGCTTGACAACGATGAAGTGGAAGATTCCGGGAACCCGTCGTGCCCGGGCGCTCGGCGCGGGTGCCGTTGTGACCACCGCCGCTCTGCTCGCGGGTGGTGTCGCGGTCGCGAACAGCGCGGGCGCGGCCACCACCGCGCAGACCTCGGCGACGGCGGCGTCGTACCGGACCCAGCTGATCGAGATGCGCACCGCCGGTGCGAAGGGGTACTTCTACACCTCCAACCAGGCCGAGTTCCTGAGCGCGCAGAAGCGCGGCTGGAAGTTCACCGGCCAGGTTCCGGGCTACGTCGCGAACACCGCGGTCCGCGGCACCGTCCCGGTGTACCGGCTGCGGGTGAAGTCGGGGTCGTCGTACCTGCTGTCGATCTCGACGGCCGAGCGCAACAAGCTGGCGTCCTCGGGCCAGTGGGTGTACGAGGGTGTCATCGGGCGGATCCCCCTCGTTGCCGCCTCGGACCGGGCCCGGATCTACCGGGTCTCGAAGAACGGCATCGGCTGGCGGGTGATGCGCACCGCGCAGGCGTCGGCGTACGTGAAGGCCGGCTGGCACCTGGACGGCTTCATGGGCTACGTCTGGACCCACAAGTAAGCACGCACACACGAGAAAGCCCCCGTCGCCGTTGACGGGGGCCTTCTCCGCTTCTCAGCAGGTCACGCGGTGGCGGCGGTCAGGTCGACCTTCGGCTCCGCGAAGTGGCAGGCGGCCGTGTGGCCCTCGGTCGAGCGCGGCTTGATCTCCAGCAGCGGCTCCTGGGTGGCGCAGATGTCCTCCGCCTTCCAGCACCGGGTCCGGAACCGGCAGCCGCTCGGCGGGTCGATCGGCGAGGGTACGTCGCCGACCAGCCGGATGCGCTCCTTCGGCGGCACCCCGCGGATCGTGCCGAGGTCCGGGGCCGCGGACAGCAGCGCCTGCGTGTACGGGTGCTGCGGCGCGTTGTAGATCTGGTCCCGGCTGCCGTGCTCGACGATCTTGCCGAGGTACATCACCGCGACCTCGTCACAGAAGTGCCGGACCACGCCGAGGTCGTGCGCGATGAACACGAACGCGATGCCGAGATCGCGGCGCAGGTCCTCGAGCAGGTTCATCACCTGGGCCTGGATCGACACGTCCAGCGCGGACACCGGCTCGTCGGCGATGATCACCTCGGGCTCCACGGCCAGCGCCCGGGCGATCCCGATCCGCTGCCGCTGACCGCCGGAGAACTCGTTCGGGTACCGGTTGTGGTGCTCCGGGTTCAGGCCGACCCGCTCCAGCAGCTCCTGGACCCGCTCGAGCTCCTTGTTCTTCGGCACCAGGTTGTGCACCCGCAGCGGCGTACTGATGATGTTGCTGACCGTCTGGCGCGGGTTCAGCGAGCTGTACGGGTCCTGGAAGACGATCTGCAGCTGCCGGCGGAACGGGCGCAGTTCCCGCTCCTTCAGCTTCGCGATGTCGGTGCCCTTGAAGACGATCTCGCCGGCCGTCGGGGTCAGCAGCCGGGTGATCATCCGGCCGGTGGTCGACTTGCCACAGCCGGACTCACCGACCAGGCCGAGGCTGGCGCCGGCCCTCAGCTCGAAGTTGACGCCGTCGACGGCCTGGACGACCTTCTTGGTCCGGCCGAGGCCGGCGGCTTCCTTGATCGGGAAGTGCATCTTCAGGTCGCGGACCTGCAGCAGGGTCTCGCCCTTCGCGGCCGGCTTCTCGGCCTCGGCGGCGGGACGGGTTGCGTCGCTCATGTTGTCTCCTCGGTCCCCTCGTCAGCCCAGTCTCGGCGCGACCTCGGTCTCGTACACCGAGACCTTGTCGTGCAGGTGACAACGGGACGTGTGCGCACCGGCGCCGTCCACCGGCAGCAGTTCCGGCAGTTGCGTCGTACAGAGCTCGCCGCTCACCCGGTCCTTGTAGGGACAGCGCGGGTTGAACGAGCAGCCGTCCGGCAGGTTCAGCAGGCTCGGCGGCAGGCCCTTGATCGGGCGCAGCCGCTCGTTCGCCGCCGACACGGTCGGGATCGACTCCAGCAGGCCCCAGGTGTACGGCATCCGCGGGTTCGCGAGCACGTCCTCGGCGGTGCCGTACTCGACACAGCGCCCGGCGTACATCACCAGCACGTCGTCGGCCATCTCGGCCACCACACCCAGGTCGTGGGTGATCAGCACGATCGCCGAGCCGAACTCCTTCTGCAGGTTGTTCAGCAGGTCCAGGATCTGCGCCTGGACGGTGACGTCGAGCGCGGTGGTCGGCTCGTCGGCGATCACCAGCTTCGGGTCGTTGATCAGGCTCATCGCGATCATCGCGCGCTGCCGCATACCGCCGGAGAACTCGTGCGGGTACTGCGCGAACCGGCGCGGCGGGTTCGGGATGCCGACCAGGTCGAGCATCTCCAGCGCGCGCTTCTTCGCGACGTCCTTGGAGACCTTGTGGTGCACCCGGTACGCCTCGACCAGCTGGTTGCCGATCGTGTACAGCGGGTGCAGCGAGGACTGCGGGTCCTGGAACACCATCGAGACCGCGTCGCCGCGGATCTTCATCAGGTCGTTCTCGCTGAGGCCGACGATCTCGTCGCCGCCGACCTGGATCGACCCGGTGATCTGGGTGCGCTTGCGGTCGTGCAGGCCCATCACGGCCATGCTGGACACGGACTTGCCGGACCCGGACTCGCCGACGATCGCCAGCGTCCGGCCGAGCGGCACCGAGTAGCTCAGCCCGTTCACCGCGCTGACCAGCCCGTCGGCGGTCGGGAACTTCACCGCCAGGTCCTTGACCACCAGGTACGGCGTCTCGCCGCTCGGGTTCATCGAAGTCTGCCGGCGCTCCCGGGTGGCGACCGACGGACCGCGGGTCGCGGCCGGGGCGTCCGCCGGGGTCGCTGCGTCGTCGGCCATGCTGTCCTTCCGGTCTTCGGGGGCGCGGTCCTCGGGGGCAGGTGTGCTCATGCCAGCCTCACCCGCGGGTCGATCACGCTGTAGCCGATGTCCACCAGCAGGTTCATCACCACGATGAGCACCGAGGCGACCAGTACCGTGCCCATGATCACCGGCAGGTCGTAGTTGTTCAAGCTGTCCAGCACCAGCTGGCCGAGACCGGGCAGGTCGAAGATCCGCTCGGTGAAGATCGCGCCGCCGAGGCTGCCGGCCACGTCCAGGCCGAAGATCGTCACGACCGGGATCAGGCCGGACCGCAGTGCGTGCCTGTAGGTGACCACCCGGTCGGACAGGCCCTTGGCCCGCGCGGTCCGGATGAAGTCCTCGCTCAGCGTCTCGACCATGGAGCCACGGGAGTAGCGCGCGTAGGAGACGCAGTTGTAGATGCCGAGCACCAGCCAGGGTGTCAGCATGCCGGCTATCCATTTGACGGGGTTCTCCGAGGGTGGTGTCCACTCACCTCTCGGAAGGATCGGGTAGAGCACGGTCAGGTACAGCGCGACCATCAGCGCCACGATGTAGTACGGCACCGAACTGATCACCAGCGTGCTGGTCATCAGCGCCCGGTCGCCGAGCGTCCCGCGTCTCTTGGCCGCCATCGATCCGACGAACACGCCGATGGTGAGGACCAGGACCGCGTACCCGACCACCAGTGACAGCGTCACCGGGAACCGGGTCTTGATCATGTCCGTGACCGGCCGGTCGTTCTTGAACGAGAAGCCGAGGCAGGGCGCCGAGCAGTGCTGCTTGACACCCGAGGTGGTGAAGTCACGACCGGTGAAGATTCCCGCGGTGTACTCCGCGAACTGCTCTACCTTCGGCTGATCGAGATGCAGGTTGCGCTTGATCTCCTGATAGCGCTGCTGGGTGCAGTTGCGGTCACCACAGATCGCACCGGCCGGGTCGGTCGGCGCGACGAAGAACAACGCGAAGGTCGCGATCAACGTCGCGAGCACGACACTGAGCGCGCTGACCAGGCGGCGCGCCACGAAATAGAGCACGGGATTGTCTCCTCACCGACCGGCGTGATGCCCGGACTTGTGGTCCGGGCACCACGCAGGATTTCAGTGGATCACTACTACTTCAGGGACGGACTCGGATCAGGGCTGCTTCAGGAACAGCGAGGTGAACTCGGGCATGCCCTGTGTCGGGTCGTTGATCGCGTGCCCGATGTTCTTGCCGACCGGGAAGTTGCTCTGGCTGTAGTACAGCGGGAGCACCGGGAGGTACTTCTCCAGGATGTCCTTGTCGACGTTCTTCCATTCCTTCAGCTGCTCGTCGGGAGCCTTCGCGGTGACCGCGTCGATCTCGGCGTCGAGCGCCTTGTCCTGCAGCTGGCCGACGCTGTTGCCCAGGGCAATCGCGTCCGAGCGGAACAGCACCGGGAACCAGCTGGTGCCGCTCGGCCAGTCGGAGCACCAACCGGTCGGGGTCTTGCCGATGTTCACCGGAGCGTTCTGGTCACCGGTGAAGGTACGGATCTTGGCCTTCGGGACACCGATCGCCCGGACCTTGAAGCCGGCCTTCTCGAACATCTGCTTGCGGAACTGCGTGACCTGCGTGGAGATCTTGTCGTCGATCGAGTAGTACCAGCTGAGCTCGAACCCGAGCTTGCCCATCTTGGTCAGCTCGGACTTGACCTCGGCGGCGACCGCGTCGTCCTCGGCGCCCTTACCGGTGCCGTTCAGGCCCGGCAGCTCGTACTTGTCGAAGCCCGGGACGGCCGGCGGCAGGATCGTCGAGGCCGGCGGGTCGTCGGTCGGGTTCAGGCCGGCCACCTTGCGCCAGCCGTCGTACGGGTGCGCCTTGGCGATCAGCTTGCGGACCTCCAGCGGAATCTTCCGGGTGTCCATCGTGTACATGATCGTGCACGGCGCCGCGCCCTTGACGAGCTGCGACTGGTCCTTGACCTCGGGCAGCAGCGACACGTCCAGGTTGCTGTAGTTCAGCGCGGAGGCGTCCGGGCCGGAGCTCGCGAGCACCTGGCGCTGGGCCTTGATCAGGTCCTGGCTGAACTTGAAGTCGAAGCCGTCGACGTACTGGTGCCGGACCGGGTCGGTGTTCGGGTCCCAGTTCGGGTTCTTCACCAGCTTGAGCTCGGTACCCGGCTGGTACGACGAGACCATGTACGGGCCGGTCGCCATCGGGTGCTGCTCGTAGTTCTTCTGGGTGTCCTTCGCCTGCGGGATCGGCGTGAACATCGGGAACGCCGCGTAGTACGGCAGGTCGTCGAACTTCTTCGCCAGGTGGATGACCAGCGTGTGGTCGTCCGGCGTCTCGACACCCTTGTAGTTCGCGCCACCGGCGACGTACGGGCCCTTGTACTTGCCGCCGTCCAGGAAGAACTGCTGCTGGTACGTCGGTCCGGAGTCGTACAGGTCGTGCGCGAAGGACCGCTTGATCGCGTACGCGTAGTCGGCCGCCTTCACCGGCGTGCCGTCCATGTACTTGATGCCCTGCTTGAGCTTGAAGGTCCAGGTGAGACCGTCGGCGGACTTCGTACCGAGGTCCTCGGCGAGGTCCGGGACCAGCACGGGCTTGTGGTCCGGGCCGTCGAGGCGGTACTGGGTCAGCGCCCGGTAGAAGAGCTTGCCGATCTGGTTACCGTCGACGTAGTAGATGTTCGTCGGGTCGAAGGTGTCCGGCGTCACGTCCGAGAGGATCGTGATCGTGCCGCCCTTCTTGGCACCGTCGACATCCGGGGCCGGGCCTTTAGCAGTGGGGTCCGTCGCCTTGACCTGGGCCCCTCCCAACGTGTTGCTGTCGCCCTTGTTGCCGCTGTTCGAGGACGGGCTGCCACAGGCCACGGCGGCCAGCATGACCGTCGCCGCGACCGCGGTTATCCGTTTCCACTGCATGGTCGGGTTTCTCCTTTTCTGCCGCTGGGGCAATCGCCGAACTACCGGCGAGTCTTGGGGTCGAAGGCGTCCCGGACCGCGTCTCCGAGCAGCGCCAGGGCGAGCACCAGAGCGGTGATCCCGACGACTGGCAGCCAGAGGTAGAGCGGGTCGGCCTTGAACCAGTTCGTGGCGACGGAGATCGTCTGACCCCAGGAGGGGATCGGTTCGACCAGTCCGACGCCGAGGAAGGAAAGACCGGCCTCGGCGGTCACGTACGACGGAACCGCGAGAGAGGCCGAGATGACGATCGGGGCGACCAGGTTCGGCAGCAGTTCCTTGAACAGCACGCGGCTGGTCGGAACACCGATCGCCTTGGCGGCGAGCACGAACTCCCGCTCGCGCAGGGACAGCACCTCACCCCGGATGATGCGGGCCAGGCCGGCCCACCCGAAGAACGAGAGGACGAAGATCAGCACATAGAACCGGATCGACGCCTGCTGGTTGGGAGTCAGGTTGAACGAACCGCCGCGCATCGACTCGACGATCGGCACCAGCGCGATCGCGAACAGCAGGAACGGCAGGCTCAGCACGAAGTCGATCACCCACGAGATCACCCGGTCGGTCCAGCCGCCGAGGAACCCGGCCAGCAGGCCCATCACGACACCGATCGCGGTACCGACGACCGTGGCCAGGAACGCGATGATCAGCGACGGGCGGGCGCCGTACACCCAGCGGGCGAAGTTGTCCCGGCCGGTCTTCGGCTCCACGCCCAGCCAGTGCGCGCCGTTTACCCCGATCGTCGGGTAGCCGTACTCGTCGACCAGGTCGGTGTGGAAGGTGCTGAAGTCCTGGCCCTCGAGCTTGGCGAGCAGCGGTGCCAGGACCGCGATCAGGATGAAGAACAGCACGATCGACGCACAGATCACCGCGACCTTGTCCTTGCGCAGCCGATCGAAGGCGATCCGGCTCGGGGACTTGCCGTGCGGAGTGGCGGACGTGCGGGCCGGCTCCGCCGACGCCGGGTGTTCTTCGACCCCTACGGTCGAGTCTGGCGACCCAATACTCATTCGCACTCCGTCAAGTTCGTCGGCCGGATTTCGGTCCGTTGATCCGGCACTCATCGGTGGATAGCGTGCCGAGCCTTTGCTCTGCGAGGGGCCCGCGTCAAATCCCCTTGACACCCGAACACCCCGCAACCGCGCGCTAGCCTGCCCGACACTGTGACACCAAACCAGCGGTGCCCGGCACCAGTGCACAAATCGTTACCGGAACGCGTACTCGAACGGAACATTTGCCCCAAAATGTCACTCTGGGCAGTCAATTCTTCGCAATCCGCGTCGGCACAGCACCGACAGTGGCCATTTTGTGCCAGGATATTACGGAATGTAACAAAAAGACGCGTTCGGTGGCGGCCCGCTCATACCAGGGATTTCTACCGCACGTGCACCGTGACGAACGGCGGCTTGACCACGTCGAAGGTCTCCTGGCGGCCGCGGATGTCGACGGTCACCTGGTCGCCTTCCTTTACCGACGCGTCCAGGAGCGCGAGCGCGACACCCTTCTTCAGCGTCGGTGAGAACGTGCCGGACGTCACTTCGCCCAACGCGGTGCCGGATTGGTCCGCGACGGTCATGTGCGGGCGGGGAATGCCTCGGCCGGCGGCGCGGAGGCCGCGGAGGATCCGGGAGGGGCCTTGTTCCTTCTCCGCGCGCAGGGCGGCGTCGCCCCAGAAGTGGTCCTTCTTCCAGCCGACGGCCCAGCCGGAGCGGGCCTGGACGGGCGTGATGTCCGGCGAGATGTCCTGGCCGTGCAGCGGGTACCCCATCTCGGTCCGCAGCGTGTCACGGGCACCCAGTCCGGCCGGGACGATGCCGTACTGCTCGCCGGCCTTCAGCAGTGCGTCGAACACGGCCACGGCGGCGGCGTTCGGTACGACGAGCTCGTACCCACGCTCCCCGGTGTAACCGGTCCGGCAGACCACTACCGGCGTACCGCCGAAGTCGGCCGTGTCGAAGGCCATGTAGTCGTGCCCGGTCGGCAGGCCGATCGCGGAGACGACGGCGTCGCTGTTCGCGCCCTGGACGGCGAGGATCGCGTAGTCGTCGTGCACGTTCGTCACCTCGACACCGTCGGGGGCGTCGGCCTGCAGCAGCCGCACCACCTCGGCGGTGTTCGCCGCGTTCGGGATCAGGAACACGTCGTCGTCGGCGTGCAGGTACGCGATCAGGTCGTCGACCACTCCCCCGCGCTCGTTGCAGCACAGCGTGTACTGCGCCTGGCCCGGCGCGATCTTCCCGAGGTCGTTGGTCAGGCACGCGTTCACGTATGCCGCGGCGCCCGGGCCCTTCACGGTCGCCTTGCCGAGGTGGCTGACGTCGAAGACGCCGACCGACGTCCGGACCGCGGTGTGCTCGGCCACCACCCCGGAGTACTCCAGCGGCATCTCCCAGCCGCCGAACTCGGCGAACTTCGCACCGAGGGCGACATGGCGCTCGTGCAACGGGGACTTCTTGAGATCAGGCGACTCGGTCATGGAGCGCAAACTACCCGACGCGTAGCATGCGGTGGCAGCTTGCACGTACCGTCACGACCGGCCATCTGAGTGCCTGGTCAAGGAGGACTGAGGATTTCGTGACCACCATCACCCTGAGCAAGTCCGATGCCGCCGGCGTCAAGACCGACGCCGTGATCATCGGCGTGGTCAAACTCGGCGGCGGCGTCGCTCTGCCGGCCGGCACCGAGTCGCTGAACGCCGCGTACGGCGGGAAGCTGGTGGAGGTGCTGTCCGGCCTCGGCGCCACCGGGAAGGCCGGCGAGGTGACCAAGGTGCCCGGGCCGAAGCCGGGTAAGTCCGCGATGCTGATCGCGGTCGGCCTGGGCCCGGCGCCGGACGGGTCGCTGAAGACGGAGGACCTGCGGAGCGCGGCCGGTGCCGGTGTCCGCGCTGTGAAGATCGGTCAGTCGGTCGCGTTCGCGCTGCCGACGCCGGACGCCGAGTGCGTGCGGGCCGTCGCCGAGGGCGCGCTGCTGGGCCGCTACGCGTTCACGGCGTACAAGTCCGCGGACAGCGACGAGGCCCCGGGCAGCCTGACCGTGCTCACCGACCTTGCGCGGAACAAGGACGCCAAGGCGGCGCTGGAGCGCGCGCAGGTGACCGCCGAGTCCGTCGCGCAGGTCCGCGACTGGGTCAACACGCCGCCGTCGGACCTGCACCCGGTCGAGTTCGCCGCGGACGCGGTCCGGCTCGGCAAGGAGTACGGCGTCAAGGTCGAGGTGCTCGACGAGAAGGCGCTCGCCAAGGGCGGGTACGGCGGCATCCTCGGCGTCGGGCAGGGCTCGGTGAACCCGCCACGGCTGGTCCGGCTCACCTATACGCCGCGCAAGCCGGTCACGCACCTCGCTTTCGTCGGCAAGGGCATCACGTTCGACTCCGGCGGCCTCTCGCTGAAGACGTCGACCGGCATGGTCAGCATGAAGTCCGACATGGCCGGCGCGGCCGCGGTGATCGGCGCCACGCTGGCGATCGCCCGGCTCGGCCTGCCGGTGCAGGTCACGACGTACGCCGCGATGGCCGAGAACATGCCGTCCGGTTCGGCGGCCCGGCCGTCCGACGTGCTGACCATGTACGGCGGCAAGACCGTCGAGGTGCTGAACACCGACGCCGAGGGCCGGCTGGTGCTCGGCGACGCGCTGGTCCGGGCGTCCGAGGACGGGCCCGACCTGATCGTCGACGTGGCCACCCTGACCGGCGCCTGTGTCGTTGCCCTCGGCACCAAGGTGGCCGGCGCGTTCGGGAACACCGACAGCGCCCGGGACCGGGTGGTGGACGCGGCCGTCGCGTCCGGCGAGGCGATGTGGCCGCTGCCGATCCCGGCCGAGATGCTGGACAAGCTCAAGTCGCACTCGAAGGTCGCGGACCTGGCGAACATCACCGGCGAGCCGTGGGGCGGCGCCCTCGCGGCGGCCGCGTTCCTCGGCGACTTCGTTGCTGACGGCATCGACTGGGTGCACCTGGACGTGGCCGGACCGGCCTTCAACGACGGCGCCGCCGCCGGCTACACCCCGAACGGCGGCACCGGCTACGCCGTCCGCACCCTGATCGAACTGGCCGCCTCAGCCAGCTGAGTAACGGATCTCGAGCATCGTGCAGCCGGTCTCCGTGGTGTAGGGGCCGTGCGGCATCCCCGGCGGCCGGCAGGCGTAGTCGCCGGGGTGGAACGTCTGCCCGAGGGTGAGATCGGTCAGCTCACCCTCGAGCAGGTACACCTCTTCGACGTACTCGTGCCGGATCACACCGTCCCGCGTCGTCGTCCCGGCCGCCCACCGCGCCAGCCGGGTCAGCATCCCGTCCTCGCCTCGGCTGAGGACCCGTTCCGAGATCCCGCCGCCGGTGTCCACCCACTCGACCTGGCTGCTCGGGTAGAACTCCCGCTCGTCCTTCATCCGTCAGTCCCAGGCCGGCGCTAGCTCTTCGACCCGGTACGTGATCCGGCTGCACACGCCCCGCGGATCCGTCATCTCCACCCGCCACCCGTCCCCGAACTGGTCGACCCCACCGATCATCGGAATCGTCCCACTCAGCAACACGGTGCCCGGCACCAGCCGCTCCCCCAGCTCCTTGATCCAGTACGACGGCGGCAGCAGCTGCGCCAGCGTCCCGTCCTGGATCAGCACCTCGGCGTCCCCGTGCCGCACCCACGCCCGCAGCGTGAACCGATCCAGCTCGTCCTCGATCTCCGCGAGCCGCCACGCCACGTCACCCAGCACGTCCGGAGCGGACTGCTTGCTCCAGGCAACCCCGTGCACCTCGAGCGCGCGATCGGTGTGGTCACAGGCGACCGTCAGCAGGTAGTCGTCCGGCGTCACGACCAGCGCCCACTCGGCCTCGCCGGACGTCTGCCCGTGCGCGACCTGGACGGTGTCGGGCCGGCTCACCAGCGACGCGGACAGCGGGTAGAGCGTCGGCACCCGGTTCGGCGCCGGTACGCCGAGCGCCGCGAGCTCGTCCACGTGATGGCGGACCTCCGCCGTGTCGCGGCCGGCGTACCCGGCATTCAGCGCGTAGCGGACCGCGACCTCCCGTCCGCTTCCGTCCGGTAGCTCGAATCGCATGGATTCCTCCTCAGGCCTTGCGTGAACACGTCGTATACAACGAGTATGTAGCAATCCCACCTGGAGGTCCACCCGATGCCTACTGCAGAACCCGACCGCCGCAGCCTGGTCAAGGCGTTCGCCGCGAGCCTGTCCGGCACCTCGCTGGAGTGGTACGACTTCGCCGTCTACTCCTCGGCCGCCGCGCTCGTCTTCGGCGACCTGTTCTTCCCGGGCAGCGAACCGCTCACCGGGACGCTGCAGGCGTTCGCGACGTACGCGGTCGGGTACGTCGCCCGCCCGCTCGGTGGCATCTTCTTCGGCCGGCTCGGCGATGTGATCGGCCGGAAGCGTGTGCTGGTCGCGACGCTGCTGCTGATCGGTGTCGCCACCTTCTGTATCGGGCTGCTGCCGACACACGCGCAGGCCGGCGCGCTCGCCCCGACGCTGCTGGTCGTGCTCCGGTTCGCGCAGGGGGTCGGGGTCGGCGGCGAGTGGGGTGGTGCGGTGCTGCTGAGCAGTGAGTTCAGTACGCCGAACCAGCGCGGGTTCTGGGCGTCCGCCGCTCAGGTCGGGCCGCCGCTCGGCACGCTGCTCGCCAACGGAGTGCTGGCCGTGCTGGCCGGGGTGTTGTCCGAGCACGCGTTCCTGAGCTGGGGCTGGCGGGTCGCGTTCCTGCTGTCCGCCGTACTGGTCGCGTTCGGACTGCTGATCCGGACGAGGCTCGAGGAGACACCGGTGTTCCGCGAGCTCGAGGCACGCGGCGAGCGGCCGGCCGCCCCGGTGTCCGAGGTCCTGCGCAACGAGACGCGGCCGCTTGTCGCCGCGGTCCTCGCGCGGGTCGGTCCGGACGTGTTGTACGCGATGTTCGCGGTCTTCGTACTCACCTATGCGACCAAGGACCTCGGCATGAGCCGCGGTGAGGCGGTTGCTGCCGTGCTGGTCGGCTCTGCGTGTCAGGTCGCGCTGATTCCGCTGTCCGGCTGGCTCTCCGACCGGTACGGGCGTCGTACCGTCTATGCGATCGGTGCGGTCGGCGGGGCCGTCTGGAGCGTGGTGTTCTTCGCCATGGCCTCGTCGCTGGCGACCCTATTACCCGGTGTGGTGATCGGGCTGCTGTTCCACTCGCTCATGTACGGGCCGCAGGCAGCGTTCGTGTCGGAGCAGTTCACGGCACGGCTGCGCTACACCGGTAGTTCGCTCGCTTACACGTTCGCAGGCGTCATCGGTGGCGCACTGGCCCCGCTGGCGTTCACGTACTTCCTGGCGAAGACAGGCTCCGGCTACGCGATCGCGACGTACATCGTGGTGGCCTGTGTGATCACACTGGTCGGGCTGCGGCTCGGACGGGCCGTGCAGGACGAGCCGCAGGACCTGGCTGTCAACCGTGCATAAGAAGCGAGCCCGTGGAGTCAAGGTGGCTGAGGATCGCCTTCTCGGCCACGTCGGGCTTGCCGGCCGCCAGACCGTCGACGATCGCCTGGTGCTCAGCCAGGACCTCTTGCCTTCTGGTAGCACTACGTTGGAGGGCCACCAGCCCCAGTACGACGTGCTTGGCGCGCAGGTTGTCGTACAGCCGGCCGAGCACCGAGTTACCAGCGGCCGCAACCAGCAGCGCGTGGAACTGGCTGTCCAGCTCGATGAACTGCTTCGCGTCACCGTCACCGACGATCTCGCGCTGCTGGTCGAGTACGGCGGACATCGCCGCCACCGGGGTGTTCCCCGCCGTCAGCGCGGTGGTCGCGGCCCAGCACTCGATGACGCCGCGAGCCTGCATCATCTCGGCGATCTCGCGGCCCGGCACCGGCGCCACGAACGCGCCGCGGTGCGGCACCAGCTGCACCAGGTCCTCGGCGGCGAGCATCAGCAACGCCTCCCGGACCGGCGTCCGCGAGATCCCCACCTCGGTCGCGATCGCCTGCTCGTTGATGAACGTCCCCGACACGGCCGGATCGCTCAGCACCACCGCCCGGAGGTGCTGGTACGCACGGTCCCGGCCGGAATCCCCACTCAATTGCATACCTCATGTATACAGTCTCGGAGGTCCTGATGACAGTCTTACGAGTGGCGGCCGCGCAGCTCACCGCCGGGTCCGACCCGGTCGCCAACCTTGCCACCGCGACCGCGGCGGTACGGCGTGCGGCCGCTGAAGGCGCCGAGCTGGTCGCGCTGCCCGAGGCGACGTCGGCCTGCTTCGGTACCGACCTCGCGAGCGTGGCCGAGCCGCTGGACGGCCCGTTCGCGACCGGGCTGCGGAAGGTCGCCGCCGACCTCGGCATCGTCGTGGTCGCGGGGCTGTTCGAGCCGGCCGCCGACGGGCGGGTGCACAACACCCTGCTCGCGACCGGCCCGGGCGTCGAGGCGGCGTACCGGAAGATCCATCTGTACGACGCCTTCGGGTCCCGCGAGTCCGACACGGTTGCTCCCGGCAACAGTCTGGTCAGCTTCGGGTACCGCGGCCTGACCGTCGGGCTGGCCACCTGTTACGACCTGCGCTTCGCCGGCCAGTTCACGGAGCTCGGACGGCTCGGCGCGGAGCTGGTCGTCGTACCGGCGTCCTGGGGTGCGGGGCCGGGCAAGGAAGAACAATGGGACCTGCTCACCCAGGCCCGGGCCGCGGACGCCCAGGCGTACCTGCTGGCCTGCGACCAGGCGTACGTCCCACCCACGGGCACAGACCCGCTCGGCATCGGCCGCAGCAGCCTCACCGGCCCCCTCGGCCAGACCCACACCCGCCTGGACGCCACCCCCGGCATCCTGCACGCGACCATCGACACCGCCGCCGTCGCATCGGTCCGCGCTCGGGTGCCGATCCTCTAGGTGGTGCCGTTCTTCTTCATTCGCGCGTTGTACTCGCGCATGCGGGGCGGGTAGCCGACCACGGCCGCGTCGTACGACGGGATGCCGAGCCGGTTCGCGAAGTCGTGGGCCCACTTGACCGACGGCACGCGCCGCCGGGTCCACTCGCCGTCGATCGCGACCAGCAGCAAGGTGTAGTCGGTGACCGCCGTCTTCGGCTCCACGAAGCCTTCGACACCCTGGCGGCTCTCGGCGAACTCCCGCAGGTGCACCTGGTCGGGGCTGACCGACCGGCGCATCGTTCCGGCGTTCCGCCGGCGACCGAACCACTTCATGACGACAGTGTCCACTATCTGTGCAAGTCGCCGTCGTAATCCTGGATAACGGTTGCGCCCGGTCGCCACCGGCACGCCAGGACCCGCCCGGGCGTGGATCCGGGGGTCATCGGTGAAAGGATGGCGCCGGGCGGGGCCCGCGATCCGGGACCGCCTGCTCGACCGGACCCACGGAGGAACCTGTGACTGACGCTGGTACGACGTACGACCTGGTGATCCTCGGCGGCGGCAGCGGTGGCTACGCCGCCGGACTGCGCGCCGCGACGCTCGGCCTGTCCGTGGCGCTGATCGAGAAGGACAAAGTCGGCGGCACCTGTCTGCACCGTGGCTGCATCCCCACCAAGGCGTTGCTACACGCCGCCGAGGTCGCCGACTCGGCGCGCGAGGGCGAGCAGTTCGGGGTCCGGACGACGCTCGAGGGCGTCGACATGGGCGGCGTGAACAAGTACAAGGACGGCGTCGTCGACCGGCTGTTCAAGGGTCTGCAGGGGCAGTTGAAGGCGCGCGGCATCACCGTGATCGAGGGCGAGGGGCGGCTCACCTCCCCGACCACGGTCCAGGTCGGCGGTACGACGTACACCGGCCGCAACGTCATCCTTGCCTCCGGCTCCTACTCTCGCTCGCTGCCCGGTCTGGAGCTGGACGGCCAGCGGATCATCGCCAGCGAGCACGCGCTGACAATGGACCGGGTCCCCGAGTCGGCGGTCGTCCTGGGCGGCGGCGTGATCGGGGTCGAGTTCGCGTCCGCGTGGACCTCGTTCGGTACCAAGGTGACCATCGTCGAGGCGCTGCCGCGGCTGGTCCCGGCCGAGGACGCGGACTGCTCGAAGACCCTCGAGCGGGCGTTCCGGAAGCGGAAGATCGCCATCAAGACCGGTACGCCGTTCGAGTCGGTCGAGGTGGTGGACGACGGCGTCCGCGTCACCGTCGCCGGCGGTGAGGTGATCGAGGCCGAAGTACTGCTCGTCGCCGTCGGCCGCGGGCCGAACACCACGGGTCTTGGTTATGAAGAGGTCGGCGTCGCGCTGGACCGCGGGTTCGTGACCGTCGACGCGACGCTGCAGACCAGCGTCCCGGGCGTGTACGCCGTCGGCGACATCGTGCCGGGGCTGCAGCTCGCGCACCGCGGGTTCCAGCAGGGCATCTTCGTCGCCGAGCACCTCGCCGGGCTGTCGCCGACGCCGATCGACGAGTCCGGGATCCCGCGCGTGACGTACTCCGAGCCGGAGGTCGCGTCGGTCGGGCTGACCGAGGACCAGGCGCGGTCCAAGTACGGCGAGGTCGAGATCCTGAACTACAACCTCGGCGGCAACGGCAAGTCGCAGATCCTGAAGACGGCCGGCTTCGTGAAGCTCGTCCGGGCTCGCGACGGCGCGGTGGTCGGGCTGCACATGGTCGGCTCCCGTGTCGGTGAGCTGATCGGCGAGGCGCAGCTGATCTACAACTGGGAGGCGTACCCGGCCGATGTCGCGCCGCTCGTGCACGCCCACCCGACCCAGAACGAGGCCCTCGGCGAGGCGCATCTGGCGCTGGCCGGGAAACCTTTGCACTTCCATGACTGACCCTGCTGGTTGGTCCCAGTAGGTTTGAGCCGCTGGCGCGTGACCGGACGCCGTGACCCGGATCCCGTACGCTCCGGCGGCACCGTAGGCTGACACTCGACCGATCAGACGAAGGAGCAACGACCGTCATGCCGACCTCTGTATCCCTGCCGGCCCTCGGGGAGAGCGTCACCGAAGGAACCGTCACCCGCTGGCTCAAGCAGGTCGGTGACACGGTGGCCGTCGACGAGCCCCTGCTGGAGGTGTCGACCGACAAGGTGGACACCGAGATCCCGAGCCCTGTCGCCGGCACCCTGCTGGAGATCAAGGCCGCCGAAGACGAAACCGTAGAGGTAGGCGCCGAACTAGCCGTCATCGGCGACGCCGGCGAGTCCAACTCCGCGCAGGAGGCGCCGGCCGAGCCTGCCGCCGAACCTCAGGCCGCGGCTGCCGAGGCTCCTGCCGCTGAGGAAGCCGCTCCTGCTGAGGAAGCCGCTCCTGCTGAGGCACCCGCTCCGGCCGCCGCGCCCGCTCGTGCTGAGGCTCCTGCTGAGGCGCCGGCTGCTGCTTCGGATGATGCCGCCTCGGGTGGTGCCGCGTCCGGTACGTCGGTGACGCTGCCCGCGCTCGGCGAGAGCGTGACCGAGGGAACGGTGACCCGCTGGCTCAAGCAGGTCGGCGACGACGTAGCCGTAGACGAACCCCTGCTCGAGGTCTCCACCGACAAGGTCGACACCGAGATCCCGTCCCCCATCGCCGGCAAGCTGCTGGAAATCAAGGTCGCCGAGGACGAAACCGTAGAGGTAGGCGCCGAACTCGCCATCGTCGGCTCCGGCTCCCCCGCCCCCGCCCAGTCCGCCCCGGCCCAGTCGGCCCCGGCCGCCTCCGCCCCGGCCCAGTCCGCGCCTGCTGACTCCGCCCCGGCTAACTCCGCTCCGGCTGCCCCGGCTCCGGCCGCCGCCCCGGCACCTGCTCAGGCTCCTGCCGCCGCGCCCGCGCCGGCCGCCGCACCTGCACCCACCCCGGCACCCGCTGCCGCCCCGGCCGCGTCCGCCGCCCCGGCTCAGGCCCCGGCCCCCGCGCAGGCTCCGGCCGCTCAGGCCCCGGCTGCCCAGGCTCCGGCTGCTCAGGCGCCCGCCGCCCCGGCCGCCTCGCCGAACGGTGCCGCGTCCGACGGTCCGAACTACGTCACCCCGCTGGTCCGCAAGCTCGCCGCGGAGCACGCGGTCGACCTCAACGCAGTACAGGGAACTGGCGTCGGCGGCCGCATCCGCAAGCAGGACGTCATCGCAGCCGCCGAGGCCAAGAAGGCTGCCGAGGCCGCCGCACCGGCCGCCCCCGCTGCTCAGGCACCCGCCGCGGCCGCCAAGGCGCCGACGATCAGCCCGCTGCGCGGAACCACCGAGAAGATGAGCCGGATCCGCAAGGCGATCGCCACGCACATGGTGAACAGCCTCAAGGTCTCGGCCCAGCTGACCACCGTGGTCGAGGTCGACGTCACCGAGATCGCCAAGCTGCGGAACAAGAAGAAGGCCGAGTTCGAGGCCCGCGAGGGCGTCAAGCTGTCCTTCCTCCCGTTCTTCGCCCTGGCCGCGGTCGACGCCCTGAAGCAGTACCCGAAGCTGAACGCGTCGATCGACGAGGAGAAGGGCGAGATCACGTACCACGCCGCCGAGCACCTCGGCATCGCGGTGGACGTGGAGCGCGGCCTGATGGTCCCCGTCGTGCACAACGCCGGCGACCTGAACATCGCCGGCCTGGCGAAGAAGATCGCCGACCTCGCCGACCGTACCCGCAACAACAAGGTGCTGCCGGACGAGATGGCGGGCGGCACGTTCACCATCACCAACACCGGTAGCCGGGGCGCGCTCTTCGACACCCCGATCCTGAACCAGCCGCAGGTCGGCATGCTCGGCACCGGTGCCGTGGTGAAGCGCCCGGTCGTCATCACGCACCCGGAGCTCGGCGAGACGATCGCGATCCGGCAGATGGTGTACCTGGCGCTGACCTACGACCACCGCCTGGTCGACGGCGCCGACGCGGCCCGGTACCTGACGGCCGTGAAGCAGCGCCTCGAAGAGGCCCAGTTCGACGTCTGATCCGATCGACGACGGCGCCGG
>NZ_DASRVN010000287.1:0-12981 GCF_035655035.1 Kribbella sp.
GGACGAGGCCAAGCAGTGGCTCGACGAGCGCGGGTATGACTCGACGCTGGACTACGTGCGCGCCATGGCGATCCGGGTGCTCGAGGAGACCGGTCTGCTGCCGCATCTGAACCCCGGGGTGATGAGTTGGTCGGAGCTCTCGCGGCTCAAGCCCGTCGCACCGTCGATGGGCATGATGCTCGAGACCACGTCGCGACGGCTGTTCGAGGAGAAGGGCCAGCCGCACTTCGGCTCGCCGGACAAGGACCCGGCCGTCCGGCTGCGGGTGCTCGAGGACGCTGGGCGGTCGAACGTTCCGTTCACGACCGGGCTGCTGATCGGGATCGGGGAAACGCTTTCGGAACGTTCGGAATCCGTTTTCGCGCTCCGGAAGATCGCGCGGCAGTACAACGGGCTGCAGGAGATCATCATTCAGGGTTTCCGGGTGAAACCGGACACGGCGATGCGCAACGACGCCGACGTACCGCTGGACGAGTGGCTGGCGGCGATCGCCGCGACGCGGATCGTGCTCGGTCCGCGGGTCCGGGTGCAGGCGCCGCCCAACCTGGTCGATCTGGCTGAATGCCGGCAGTTGCTGGATGCCGGTGTCGACGACTTCGGCGGGGTGTCGCCGCTGACGCCCGACCACGTGAACCCTGAGCGGCCGTGGCCGCAGATCGACGACCTCGCGAAGGTGACCGCCGATGCGGGGTTCGTGTTGCGGGAGCGGTTGACGACGCACCCGGAATACCTGCGGGAGCCGTGGCTCGACCCGCGATTGATCTCACACGTCGAGGCGTTGGTCGACCCGGCCACCGGCCTGGCCAACGAGGCGGCGATGCCGGTCGGTCTCCCGTGGCAGGAGCCCGACGGCGGCTGGGACAGCGTCGGCCGCACCGACCTCCACACGGCCATCGACACCGAAGGCCGCCGCACCGAAACCCGCTCCGACTTCGACGCCGCCTACGGCGACTGGGACACCCTCCGCGAGGACGTGGCCGGTCGAACCGCTCCAGAACGTCTTGAAGGCGACGTCAAGGAAGCGCTGGCCGCTGCCGAGCGCGACCCCGCCGGGCTCTCCGACGAGCAGGCGTTGACGCTGATGACGGCGACCGGGCCGGCCCTGGACCAGTTGGCGCGGATCGCGGACGAGTTGCGGAAGGCCACGGTCGGCGACGACGTCACCTATGTGGTGAACCGGAACATCAACTTCACCAACGTCTGCTACACCGGCTGCCGGTTCTGCGCGTTCGCGCAGCGCCGCACCGACGCCGACGCGTACTCGCTCTCGATGGACGAGGTCGGGCAGCGCGCCGAGGAAGCCTGGGTGATCGGTGCGACCGAGGTCTGCATGCAGGGCGGCATCCACCCCGACCTCCCGGGTACGGCGTACGCCGACCTGGTGCGGGCGGTGAAGGACCGGGTCCCGGACATGCACGTGCACGCGTACTCGCCGATGGAAATCATCAACGGCTCGGTACGTACCGGCCTGTCCATCGAGGAGTTCCTGATCTCGGTGAAGGAGGCCGGCCTGGACAGCATCCCGGGCACCGCTGCCGAGATCCTCGACGACGACGTCCGCTGGATCCTCACCAAGGGAAAGTTGCCGACGGCAAGCTGGATCGAGGTGATCAGTACCGCGCACCGGGTCGGCCTGCCGTCCAGTTCGACGATGATGTACGGCCACGTGGACGCCCCGCACCACTGGGTCCAGCACCTGCGGACGATCGCCGCGGTCCAGGACCAGACCGGCGGCTTCACCGAGTTCGTCCTGCTGCCGTTCATCCACCAGAACTCGCCGATCTACCTGGCCGGCATCGCCCGCCCCGGCCCGACGTACGACGAGAACCGGGCGGTGCACGCGATGGCGCGGATCATGCTGCACGGCCGGATCGACAACATCCAGTGCTCCTGGGTGAAGCTCGGCGTCGACGGCTGCGTCGCGGTCCTGAACGGTGGCGTGAACGACATCGGTGGCACGCTGATGGAGGAGACCATCAGCCGGATGGCGGGCTCCAAGCACGGCAGCCGCAAGTCGATCGCCGAGCTGACCGCGATGGCGGACGCCGCCGGCCGCCCGGCGCGGCAGCGCACCACCACGTACGGCGAGGTCCCGGCCCGCCCGGCGACCCAGCTCGAACTCGCCTGACGCTCCTCCCTCCTGGAGCGCCAGGCGGGCGATCACTTGACCGGGTCGAGGTCGACGGCCCGGGTACGGCGCCTGCTGCCGACCCGCTGCCCGAGGGCGACGAGCAGGTTCCCGGCGAGGTAGATCCCGGCCGTGACGACGAAGTAGCCGATCGGCAACGTGTTCGGATCGGCCGGGAACGCCTGGTGGCTGCCGCCGACCCACGACCTCAGCAGATACAGCGTCTGGAATGTGAAGCAGTAGGCGTAGATCGCGATGTACACGACGTGGGCGACGAGCCGGTTCCGCAGGAAGAAGCCGAGCGGAAAGGCGAGCAGGACGGTGGCGATGGCGATCACGGGATTCCCCTTCTCGAGTAGCTGACTCCCTCACGATCGCCGCGCCGTACGGCCTGCCGCATCGGTGCTGCCGCCGGTCCTGAACCCCGGCCGGCCACTACGTGCTGGCACTGGTGCGCGGGACGCGTTCTGCGGTCATCATGTGGGTGTGTTCCGGCCTCGGCGTCTGGTCGTCGCCGCGACGGCTGTGTTCGTCGCGGCCACCGCCGTACGCATGGCGCTCGCCTACGGGCCGCCCTCGATCGGCGGTCCGGCTGAGTGGCCGACGTCGACCGCACTGCTCCTGCCTGCGTTGGTGCTGGGCTGTTTGGTGGTCGTTCGCGTTCCGGCGAGCCCGATCGGGCCGGCTCTCGCCTTGACCGCGACGATGCCGGCCGTCGTCTTCACGGTGGAGGACTGGGGAGCGACCTACCGGACCGGTCATCCCTGGCCCGCCGCACGCACGGTCGACGTGATCGGTTCGGGCGTGTGGGCGTGGCTGTTCCTCGGGTTCGTCACGCTGGTCCTGCTGTTCCCGGACGGCCTGCTGCCCGGCCGCCGCTGGAAAGTGCTCTGGGCCGCGGTACCGCTCGCGGCGGCGCTCGTGAACTTCACCGTCGCCTCCGACCCCGGCACCTACTCGGATGGCGGGTTCGGCAATCCCCCGTTCCGGCTGCCCGGGCCGCTGCGAGTGGCCCTGATCGTCATCACGTTCTTGGCCTTCCTCGGCGTTCTGCTCGCGGCCGCGTTCAGCCTCGTCGTCCGCTACCGGCGGGGCGATCAGCTCACGCGGCTTCGGTTGCGCTGGCTGATGGCCGCGGCTCTCGCCGTACCGATCCTGCTGGCCGCCAGCTGGCTGGCGACCGCGTTCGGGGTACCGGGCACGCTCGCCTACACCTGGTTCCTGGTGTCGATGCTGATCCTGGTACCGGCCGCGATCGCGGTCGCGATCCTGCGGCACGACCTGTTCGACGTCGACCGGCTGCTCGGCACGACCGTCAGCTGGATCGTGACGACGCTGATCTCGGCGGGTGTGTTCGCCGCGCTGGTCGTCGTGGTCGGCGGGTACTTCCCGGACCGGGTCGGCGTCACGGCGGCCGCGTTCGGCACCGCGCTCGTCCTGCTCCCGCTGTACCAGTGGATCCACCGCGCGATCGGGCGGCTGGTCGACCCGGACCGTACGGTCGTCCTGGATCGGATCCGCGACTTCGTCCGCCGGGTCCGCGATGGCGAGGCCGAGCCCGAACAGATCGAGCCCGTACTGCGCTCCGCGCTCGACGACCCGGCGCTCCGCGTGCTGCTCCGCCGCCCGGGTGCGGAGTTCGACGTACCCGCGGGCGCGATCCCGTTGCGGACCGGTGACTCGGTCGTCGGGGCCTTGGTCCTCGGTACGACGTCCGCGCGCCGGATCCGCCGCGCCCGCGAGGCCGCGGTCGAGGCCCGGCTGCCGATCGAGGTCAGCCGGTTGCGGCTGGAGCTCCGGGAGGCTCTCGCCGAGGTCCGGACCAGCCGGACACGGTTGATGGACGAGGTGAACGCGGAGCGGTTGCGGCTCGAGCGCGACCTGCACGACGGCGCCCAGCAGCGACTGATCGCGATCGGGATGCGGTTGCGGTCGGTGCAGTACCGGCTGACACCCGGCGACCCGGCGTACCGGGAACTCGACGAGGTGGTGGAGACGGTCGAGCACACCGTCGCCGAACTCCGGCGGATCGCGCACGGCGTCCGTCCGAGCCGGCTCGACGACGGGCTCGCGGTCGCGCTGCGGCACCTGGTCGCGGACAGTACGGTGCCGGTCGATCTCGTCGTTCCCGAGCTCGAGGTCGGTGAGAATGCCGCGACCGCGGTGTACTTCACGGTCGGCGAGGCGATCACGAACGCGCTCAAACACGCGCGAGCGACCCGGCTCTCGGTCTCGGTCGGCGTCACCGGTGAGGTACTGCGGGCCGTGGTGCGCGACGACGGCGTCGGCGGGGCCCGGGAGGGCTTCGGGCTGACATCGCTGCGGGACCGGGTCGCGTCGGTGGGCGGCGCGTTCACGGTGGACAGCCCACCCGGCGCGGGGACCGCGATCACGGTGGAGATCCCGTGCGCATCGTGATCGGCGAGGACTCCGCCCTGTTCCGCGAGGGCCTGAGCCGGCTGCTGACCGAGAACGGTCACGACGTCGCCGGTACGGCGGACTCTGCGGACGTGCTGCTCGACATCGTCCGCGCGGTGGACCCGGACCTGACGATCATCGACGCACGGATGCCGCCGACGATGACCGACGACGGCGCGCGGGCCGCGGTGACGCTGCGTGCCGAACGGCCCGACCGGCCGATCCTGATGCTGTCGCAGCACATCGAGACCCGGCACGTGGTGGAACTGGTCGGCACCGGCGGGTTCGGGTACCTGCTGAAGGACCGGGTACTGCGGGTCGCGGACTTCCTCGACGCGATGCGCCGGGTACAGGCCGGCGGGTCCGCGCTCGACCCGGAGATCGTCGCCGCGCTCGTCACCCCCACCCGGGCCGGCGATCCGCTGTCCGCGCTGTCCGCCCGGGAACGCGAGGTGCTCGCGCTGGTCGCGGAGGGCCGCTCGAACAGCGCGATCGCGGCGCAACTGGTGCTCGCCGAGCGGACCGTCGAGAGCCACATGCGGAGCATCTTCCAGAAGCTCCGCATCGAGGACGCCCCGGACACCCATCGGCGGGTGCTGGCGGTCGTCAAACTGCTCAAAATCTGACCAACTGCCCAGATCCTTGTTGTTGCAACAGGCAACATCTCTACGGAAAGTGAAGGAAGTTTTACTGAGCGTTGCTTACTTCAAAGGCAATGCAAATGTTTGAACCCGAGGATTCCCGGTAGCCCGGGCCGCATGACAGTTTTCTCATGTCGGCGACGGACGGGTCGCCGGCACTGGGTCCAGGTGGTTCCCGATGCACTCCCGTCCGCGACCGGACTGTACCTCCCCTGCCGGCCGCGGAATGGGTCTCGGGCCCGCCCTCCTTCGGGCCACTGCCCTCTCGGGGCAACAGCAGGACGCCGGCTGCGTCGGCGGGGTGTTGGTCGCCAGTGAGGTGGCGACCAACACCCGACGCGGCCGGCGTTTCTTTCTGGAGATCGCCTCGCCGTACTGGTGCTGCTGGGGACCAGTACGGCGGGGCGATTCCTTTCGGTACGGGCTGATTCAGTACAGGCTGGTTCGGTACGGGCAGGTTCAGTACGGGTAGGTGTCGTCGCGCCGGGTCGGGTCCAGGTCCCAGAGCGAGAACCGGACGATCTTGTGGGACTCCTCGCCGCCGCCCGGGACCAGGCCGAACGACTCGTACGCCTTGGAGCCCATGCCGTCCAGGTAGCAGAGCAGCTCGAACGCCGACTGGGCGTCCTCGATGTCGTCGATCGCGTCGTCGGTCAGCGCGTCGTCCGGGGCGTCCTCGGCGCGGCTGCGCACGTACCGCACGAAGGCGTCCGGGTCGGTGACCACGTAGTCGTAGCGCGCCTGGTAGCTGAGGCGGAGCCCGTTCTCCGGCAGCAGCGGCTCGTCGAGCTCGTCCAGGTCGTCCAGCCCGCCGCCCTCGACGATCTCCCGGTAGTCGGCAGGGTCGTCGAAGTCGTCCGGGCCGAGCGGCAGGTCGTCCAGCTCGTCGGGGTCGTACGAGTCGATGCCGAGGAAGATGTCGCCCCAGCCACGCTCGTGCACCGCGTCCGCGAGCGTCCGGGCCTGCACCCGGACGCTCTCGATCGCGGCGGTCGCCCGCAGGTCGTGCAGGTCCAGAGCGTCGGCCTGCTCCAGCAGCACCCGGGCCAGCTCGCGGGCAGCTTCGGCGGCCGACGCGGGTTCGATCGACTCAGAGGGCATCTCACTCATGCTGTGACGGTACAACGATGGGCACGTCCACCGCCGAGCCCGGTACGCCGAACGCGTCGACCAGGTCCACCGCCGCCGGACGGACGACCGCGCACAGCTCGTTGACCAGCGCGGTGATCGCCTTCGAGCGGCCCGGTGAGAGCCGTCCGTGTTCGAGGTACCACGCACGCTCCGCCTCGATCGTCACCAAGGCGTGCAGGTCGTACAGGTCGTGCAGCACCGGCCGGATCTCCTCCGGCGCGGCCTGCACCGCGGACTGGAACGCCTCCAGCACCACCCGGTCGACATGCGCCCGCCCGGCCGCGATCACATGGTCCTGGCACCGGTTGAACACATCGAACGCGTCGTCCCCGGCGTCGATCCCGGCCTTCAGCCGGCGCGCCACCCCGGACAGCATGTGCTCCTCGCGATACCGGAGCAGCCCCGAGTGGTACGCGTCGTCCCGCAGCCCGGCGTCCGGGTCCCCGGCGTCGCCCCGATTCGGCACGACGTCGCGCAGCCGCTCGATCAGCGGACGGAGCGCCGCCTTCTCGACCGCGATCTCCACCGCCTGCGCGGCCACGAACCGCGCCGTACCCAACGGGTCCAGCTCGCCGAACGAGCGCCGGTAGTCGGTCAGCAGGCCCTTCGCGACCAGCTGCAGCAGGACCGTGTTGTCACCCTCGAAAGTGGTGAAGACGTCGGTGTCCGCCTTCAGCGTGGCCAGCCGGTTCTCCGAGAGGTAGCCGGCGCCGCCGCACGCCTCGCGGCAGACCTGGATCGTCTCGGTCGCGTGCCAGGTGCCGAGCGCCTTCGTCCCGGCGGCCTGTGCCTCCAACGCCCGCCGGTCGTGCTCGTCCCGGTCATCGGTGAATACGCGGGCGAACTCCTCGACCAGCTCCGCCTGGGCGAAGTGCTGCGCATACGTCCGCGCGAGCAGCGGGAGCAGCCGGCGCTGGTGCATCCGGTAGTCGAGGAGGATCGTCTCCTCACTGCTCCCCGGCGCACCGAACTGCCGGCGCTGGGCGCCGTACCGGATCGCGATCGCGAGCGCCACCTTGCTCGCGTTGATCGCCGCGCCGCCGACCGACACCCGGCCCTGGACGAGCGTCCCGAGCATCGTGAAGAAGCGGCGGTCCGGGTTCTCGATCGGGCTGCTGTAGTTGCCGTCGGCATCGACCTGGGCGTACCTGTCCAGCAGGGCGTCGCGCGGCACCCGGACCTGGTCGAAGACGATCCGACCGTTGTCCACGCCGTTCAGCCCGAGCTTCGGGCCGCAGTCCGACAGGGTCACGCCGGGCAGGGCCGCGCCGCCCGAGTCCCGGATCGGCACCAGCAGGCAGTGCACGCCGTGGCTCTCCCCGCCGACCACCAGCTGCGCGAACACGGCCGCCATCCGGCCGTGGCGGGCCGCGTTCCCGATGTAGCCCTTGCGCGCCGCCGCGGTCGGCGTGTGTACGACGAACTCTCCCGTCGCCTCGTCGTACGTTGCCGTCGTGCCGAGGGCCTGCACGTTCGACCCGTGGCCGGTCTCGGTCATCGCGAAGCAGCCGAGCAGCCGCCCACTGATCGCGTCCGCCAGATACCGCTCGTGGTGCCGCTCGGTGCCGAGGTGCTGGATCGCGCCGGCGAACAGCCCGAACTGCACACCGGCCTTCACCATCAGCGACAGGTCGCCGAAGGCCAGCGTCTCGAAGCCGGCGATGAACCCGCCGAGGTCGGCCGCCCCGCCGTACTCCTTCGGGTACCCACGCGCGGGCAGCCCGGCCGCGGCCGACTCCAGCAGCAGGTCGAGAACCTTGTCCCGGTACTCGTCCCGCGGCAGTCGCACCGCCATGTCGCCCAGGTCGGCGTGCGCGCCCAGCGCGGCCCGCACGACGTCCCGCGCCGCCTTGTGCGGCCCGTCCAGATAGTCCCGCATCGCCGTTGTGCTCATGCCCATTAACTTACGAGGATTCGCCCACACTTTCCGTCACCGATCCGTGACTGTGGAAAACCTGGCATCAATCCGTATCTGCGGACGTATGCTGGCTGGCGTGCCGAGTTTGCGGGTAAGTGAGGCGGCTGCGCTTCTGGGTGTCAGTGACGACACGGTGCGCCGCTGGATCGATCAGGGGCGGCTGCCGTCGCAGCAGGAGAACGGGCGGATGGCGATCGCCGGGCAAGCGCTCGCCGCGTTCGCCCAGGAGCTGGCGGACTCGCCGGAGCCCGGGAACACCACCGCCGCCTCGGCGCGGAACCGGATGCGCGGAATCGTCACGCGGGTGCTCAAGGACGGCGTGATGGCGCAGGTCGAGCTGCAGGCCGGGCCGTTCCGGGTGGTGTCGCTGATGAGCCGCGAGGCCGCCGACGAGCTCGGGCTGGAGCCCGGTGTGATCGCGGTCGCCTCGATCAAGTCCACCCATGTCGTTGTCGAGATCCCGGAGGCCTGATGTTCCGCCGCACCGCGTTCGCCGCCCTCGCCGCTGTCGCCGCCTTCGCCCTCGCGGGCTGCGGGAGCAACACCCCAGCGGCCTCCACCCCCTCGACCTCCGGGACGCCGTCGCTGTCCGGCGAGATCAACGTGTTCGCCGCCGCCTCGCTGACCGGGACGTTCACCCAGCTGGGCAAGGACTTCGAGACCGCGCACCCCGGCGTGAAGGTGAACTTCAACTTCGACGCCAGCTCGGCGCTGGCGCAGCAGATCAACAAGGGTGCACCGGCCGACGTGTTCGCCTCCGCGGCGCCGAAGAACATGGACCAGGTGACGGACAAGAACACCCCGACCACCTTCGTCAAGAACACCCTCGAGATCGCCGTACCCAAGGGCAACCCGGGCCACATCACCGGCCTCAAGGACTTCACCGACAAGAGCAAGAAGATCGCGCTGTGCGCTCCTGAGGTGCCGTGCGGCGCGGCCGCGCAGAAGGTGTTCAAGGCGGCCGGGCTCACCGCCCAGCCGGACACCCTGGAGAAGGACGTCAAGGCGGCGCTCACCAAGGTCAGCCTTGACGAGGTCGACGCGGCCCTGGTGTACAAGACCGACGTACTGTCCGCCAAGGACAAGGTCGAGGGCATCGAGTTCCCGGAGGCGAGCAAGGCCGTCAACCAGTACCCGATCGCCACGCTGACCAAGGCGCCGAACCCCAACGGCGCCAAGGCGTTCGTCGACTACGTCCTGTCGGACAAGGGCAAGGCGATCCTCACCGCCGCGGGCTTCGACGCACCGTGAGTCGCCGTGGCAGGAGTACGACCGGGCGGTTGCCTCTCGTACTCCTGCTGCCCGCAATGCTCGGGCTGGCCTTCCTTCTCGTCCCACTGATCGGCCTGATCACCCAGGCGCCGTGGTCGACGCTCCCGGCGCGGCTGTTCAGCGCTGACGTCTGGCAGGCGCTCAAGCTGTCATTGGTCTGCGCTACCTCCGCTACGGCGGTGTGCGTAGTGCTAGGCGTCCCGTTGGCCTGGCTACTCGCCCGAGGTGAGCTGCCCGGCCGCAGCGTCATCAGAGCGTTCGTAACCGTGCCGCTGGTCCTGCCACCCGTAGTCGGCGGTGTAGCCCTGCTCCTGGTGCTAGGGCGACGCGGCCTGGTCGGTCAGTACCTCGACTCGTGGTTCGGCATCTCCTTGCCGTTCACAACAGCTGGTGTGGTCGTGGCGGAGGCGTTCGTGGCCATGCCGTTCCTGGTGATCTCCGTCGAGGGCGCCCTGCGCGCGGCGGACTCGCGGTACGAGGAGGCGGCCGCAACGCTCGGTGCCAGCCGCTGGATGACCTTCCGGCGCGTGACGCTGCCGTCGATCGCGCCGGGTGTTGTTGCCGGCATGGTGTTGTGCTGGGCGCGGGCGCTGGGCGAGTTCGGTGCCACCATCACGTTCGCGGGCAACTTCCCGGGGCGGACGACGACCATGCCGCTGGCCGTCTACCTGGCGTTGGAGACCGACCCGGACGTCGCCGTCGTACTCAGTCTGGTCCTTCTACTCGTCTCCGTCGTCGTCCTGGCGTCGTTGCGCGAACGCTGGATCAGTGGGCTGCGATGACTCTGTACGCCGACCTGCGGGTACGCCGTGGCGCCTTCAGCCTCGACCTGGACCTAACCGTCGAGCCGGGTGAGGTTGTCGCGCTTCTTGGACCCAACGGCGCCGGCAAGACCACCGCGCTGCGCGCCATCTCCGGCCTGCTCGCAGTGGACAGTGGACGCATCGCACTGGACTCCGCTGTATGGGACGAGCCGCCACGGACCTTCCGTACGCCGGACCGCCGCCCGATCGGTGTGGTGTTCCAGGACTACCTGCTGTTCAACCACCTGAGCTGCTTGGAGAACGTGGCGTTCGGGCTTCGTGCCCGCGGCATGGAGAAGCAGACCGCCCGTACGGAGGCTGCGCGCTGGTTGGAGGTCGTCGGACTATCGGAGTACGCACGTGCGAAGCCCAGGGCGCTGTCGGGTGGACAGGCACAACGCGTCGCGCTTGCCCGAGCACTGGCGACAGACCCCGAGCTACTACTGCTGGACGAGCCGCTCGCTGCGCTGGACGCCAGTACGACGCTGCACGTTCGCGCTGAGCTCGGTCAGCACCTGTCGCGCTTCGAAGGACACACACTGCTGGTCACGCACGACCCGCTGGACGCCATGGTGCTGGCAGACCGCCTGGTCATCATCGAGAACGGCCAGGTGGTCCAGGAAGGCAAACCCACCGAGGTAGCCCACCGCCCGCGCACCGACTACGTGGCGCAACTCGTAGGCCTCAACCTCTACCGAGGCACTGCGACTGGCACCACCGTCAAACTCACCGACGCCGGCAGCATCACCCTCGCCGAGCCGGCGACAGGTGAGGTCCACGTAGCCTTCCCGCCGACCGCAGTGAGCCTGTACCCGACAGCGCCCGCGGGCAGCCCGCGTAATACCTGGCCGGCCGTTGTCACCGGCATCGAGCAGCATGCCTACACCGTGCGGGTCCGGCTGAACGCCGCACCGGCGGGACCGGCCGATCTGCTCGCGGACATCACACCGGCCGCGGTGGCCGACCTGCACCTGCACCCCGGACTCGCACTCCACGCGACTCTCAAGGCCACCGAAGTACGCACCTACCCGTCCACGACACACACGTGACGAAGTTACGGGTTGTGATGGGTTCGGGACGGATTGACATGTTGTTACAGCGAGTTTCACGCTCAGAAGACCCGCAACCGTAACAACGAGTGTTTAGTTACTCACTCGTAGTACATGCGTTCTTCACATCTGAGTGATGACACAGTGCACTACGCCGAGCACTGAAAGACCTTCAGGATTTGTGGGGCACCACGAAAGGGGGGTCGGACAGTCATGCACGAGAGTTACGAGTTCTACTGCCTTGCGGATCGTCAGTTCTACGAGACGCCGGCCAACCGCGGTGCCGCGCACCCGGACTTCGCGATCACGCAGCGGCCGGTGCCGGACAGCTGGCAGCACGTGCCGGGCGAGCAGTGGATGCACTACGCGCCAGACGGCCTCCGGTTGCCCGCGCAGGGCTGGAAGATCCACGTGTCGGCGCGCCTGCAGGACGTCGAGCGGACGCTCGCGGCGGTCTGGGAGTACTGCGTCCCGCGCGGCATCGCGTTCAAGTTCCTGCGCAACGAGGCCGTGCTGGTGATGACGAACTCGAAGGCCGCACCCCGCGGGTCGAGCGGCAAGCTGGTGACCATCTACCCGACCGACGACGCGCAGCTCGAGCTGGTCCTCAAGGAGCTGAACGACGTACTGCGTGGCGTCGAAGGCCCTTATATCCTGAGCGATCTGCGCTACGCCGAAGGACCGCTGTTCGTCCGGTACGGCGCCTTCGTCAGCCGCTACTGCCTGTCCCCGGCCGGCGAACGTGTGCTGGCGATCGAGGACGTGCACGGCAACCTGGTCCCGGACCACCGCGGCCCGACCTTCGTCACACCGCCCTGGGTGCAGCTCCCGGACTTCCTGCAGCCGCACCTGGACGCGCGCAACGCGGTCACCACCAACGACCTCGCGTACACGATCGACGGCGTCATCCAGTTCTCGAACGGCGGCGGCGTGTACCTCGGCCACCACAACGAGAGCGGCGACCGCGTCGTACTCAAGGAAGGCCGTCCGCACGCCGGGCTGGACCTGGCCGGCCGGGACGCCGTGACCCGGATCGCCCACGAGCGCGACATCCTCGAGCAGCTCGACGGCCTCGACGCAGTGCCGCAGACCCACGACTACCTGCAGCTCGGCGAGCACCACTTCCTCGTCCAGGAGCACATCGACTCGGTGTCGCTGCAACGCGAGCTCGTCCGCCGGTACCCGCTGACGCATCCGGACGCCTCCCCGGCAGACAAGGCGGCGTACGCCGAATGGGCGACCGCGATGGTCGCCAAGGTCGGCGAAGCCGTCGGGCAGCTGCACGAGCGCGGTGTGGTGTTCTGCGATCTGCACCCCGACAACCTGCTGCTCGACGTGAACGGCAAGCTCACGCTGATCGACTTCGAGGTCGCGACGAAGGCGGAGGACCAGGCCCGCTCGACGCTGGCCCACCCCGGGTACGCCGCGCCGCAGGACCGGCAGGGCGTCGACGTCGACCGGTACGCGCTCGCCTGCATCGCGCTCGGCGTTTATGCGCCACAGGCAACCATTCTGCTGAATCTCCATCCCGGTAAGGCGTCCCACCTCGCGGACCTGATCGCGGAGACCTTCCCGGTGCCGCGCGCGACGCTCGACGACGCGGTCCGGACGATCGTCGGCG
>NZ_DASRVN010000288.1:0-29011 GCF_035655035.1 Kribbella sp.
CGCGCACGCCAAGCACGACATCCTGGTCCGGGTGGACGGGCACGGCGCGCTCACCGACGGGTACATCACCCGCGCGGTCGAGGTGCTGGACGAGAGCGGCGCGGACAACGTCGGCGGCGTGATGGCCGCCGAGGGCCGGACGCCGACCGAGATGGCGGTCGCCTGCGCGTACCGTTCCCGGCTCGGCCTGGGCGCCTCGACGTTCCACCAGGGCGGCAAGGCCGGACCGGCCGACACCGTCTACCTGGGCGTCTTCCGGCGGGCCGCGCTGGAGCGGGTCGGCGGCTTCGACGAGACCATGCACCGGGCCCAGGACTGGGAGCTGAACTACCGGATCCGCAAGACCGGCGGGCTGATCTGGTTCAGCCCGGACCTGTCGGTCACGTACCGCCCGCGGTCCTCGCTGTCCGCGGTCGCGAAGCAGTTCTTCCACACCGGCCAGTGGCGCCGCGAGGTGATCCGCCGGCACCCCGAGACCGCCAGCAAGCGGTACCTGGCACCGCCGGTCGCGGTGATCGGCCTGGCCGTCGGCACGATCCTCGGCATCATCGGGCTGGCCACCGGCGTCAGCTGGCTGGACATCGGCTTCCTGGCCCCCCTGGGCTACGCGCTGCTGCTGATCCTCGGCTCCGCGATGGAGGGCCGCTACCTCCCCTGGAAGGCCCTCTTCTGGATGCCCCTGGTCTGCGCCACCATGCACATCTCCTGGGGCCTGGGCTTCCTCCTGGGCCTCCCCGAACGCCCCAAGGCCGGTTAGTTCTCCATCCGTCTTGGGGGTTCTCCGCTGGTACACGAACGAAGAACCCCCAACACCAGTGGATAACCAGTCAGGGGAAGGTCACGCTGGGCGGCGGTGGCGGCCAAGGGCCCGGTGGAGGGTGGCGGCTAGTTCGGCGGGATGGTCGAGGTCGGACCAGTCGGTGCGGATCACGGTGAGGCCGAGCGCGCGGAGCCGGTCCTCGCGCCGCTTCTCCCGGATCAGCACCTGGGGCGACCCGCCGCCGTACTTCAGCGCACCGTCGAACTCGACCACCGTGTCGTACCCCTCAAAGTCGAAGTCGACCCGGCCGATCAGCCCGTGACGATCGCGGTACTCGGTCTGCAGCCGCGGTCGGGGCAACCCGTGCTCATACATCAGAACCCGGAGCCGGGATTCACCGACCGATTCGGACAGCCCGTCTCCGAATCGCAGCGCTTCCCGGGCCCCGGCGGATCCCGGCCAGAATGCCGTCACCGAGTGCAGACGCCGCCGCTCGTCCTCCGCGACGCGGCCCGCCCGGAGCGCGGCGTCGAAACCCACCACCGCTACCTCGAACGACGCCGTACACGCCGATTCGACGGCCGCGCGCGCGACGCTGGTCGCGAGTACGCCGTCGACCACGCCGAGGTCGGTCTCGGTCAGCACTCCCAGATGATGCTGTACGCCGGCGACGACGCCGCCGGACCTCCCGTCCAACCGGGTCACGTGCACGCGGCTGAGGTCGAGACCCCAGATCGGCAGACCGTGCAGGACCAGCGCCGACTGATGGCTGACCGCGACCGAGCCGGGGCGCATCGCGTTGACCACAGCGTGCACCTGACGGAGGTGTACGACCCACGCGCGTTCCCACGGCGGGAGGCCCGCCAGGTCGAGCGCCTCGGCGTACTGACCGCGCCGGATCTGTTCCCACGAACCATCCCGCAGGCAGCGGACGATCTGCTCGTGGGTGCATCCACTGCCCAGGGGGCTAGCCGGCGCGGGTGGAGCGGATGTAGGCGGCGATTACCTCGTCGACCGGGCCGTCGAGTTTCAGGATGCCGGCGTCCAGCCAGAGGGCGCGGTTGCAGGTCTCCTGGACCACGTCCAGGCTGTGGCTGACCAGGAACACGGTGCCGGCCTGGTCGCGGAGCTCCTTGATCTTGCGCTCCGAGCGGACCCGGAACTCGGCGTCGCCGGTGGCCAGCGCCTCGTCGACGAGCAGGATGTCGTGCGTCTTCGCCGACGCGATCGCGAACTTCAGCCGCGCCTGCATCCCGGTCGAGTACGTCGACATCGGCAGGTCGATGAAGTCGCCGATCCCGGAGAAGTCGACGATCTCGGCGTACCGGGCTTGCGTCTCGGCCGGGGACATGCCCATCGCGAGACAGCCGAGCACCACGTTCCGCTCGCCGGTGAGGTCGTTCATCATCGCCGCGTTGACGCCGAGCAGCGACGGCCGCCCGCCGGTGTAGACCGCGCCGGACGCGGGCGGCAGCAGGCCGGCGATCGCGCGCAGCATCGTCGACTTGCCGGAGCCGTTGCGGCCGATGACACCGATCGCGTCGCCCTTGTACGCCGTGAACGTGACCTTCTTGACCGCGTGCACCTCGCGGATCGTCGGCCGGTCCTGGCGGTTGATGATCCGCCGCAGGGCGGTCGCCGCCGTACCCTTGCCGCCCTGGCCGGCGATCACCTTGTAGATGATGTCCAACCGGTCGGCGATCACCGTGGGTTCAGCCTCGGCCATAACGGTCCTCCGCCCGCCAGAAGTACCAGAGTCCGCCGGCCAGCATCACGAACGCCCAGACCACCGCGATCGTCCACGCGTTCGGCAGCTGGTTCCGCTGGTGCTCCTGCAGCAGCGACCGGCGGACGATGTCGATGTACGCCGAGATCGGGTTGAACGCCAGTACCTGGACAACCCAGGTCGGTGCGTGCAGCTGGGACAGCTTGTACGGCAACGAGAAGAAGATGCCGGACGCGTACAGCCAGGTGCGGGTGATGAACGGCAGCAGCTGACTGATGTCGGTGACGAACGTCCCGATCCGCGCGAACACCAGCGTGATGCCGATGTTGAACATCACCTGCAGCAGCATCGCCGGGACCACCAGCAGCCACCGCCACGCGGGCCCGTCGGTGAACCCGACGACCAGGAACAGCAGACCCAGCGAGATGAGCATCTGGTTCAGC
Organism: Kribbella sp.; assembly: GCF_035655035.1. Taxonomy (GTDB): domain Bacteria; phylum Actinomycetota; class Actinomycetes; order Propionibacteriales; family Kribbellaceae; genus Kribbella. The sequence continues at coordinate 2,930 of NZ_DASRVN010000288.1, forward strand.
TCGTTCAGGACGTAGGCGAGCGGGAGCGTGGCGCGCGGGAAGTGCAGGGTCCGGATCAGCGACAGGTTCAGTGCCAGCGAGCGCGACCCTTCGGTCATGCAGCGCTGGGTGAACGTGAACACGAACACCCCGCTGAGCAGGAAGGCCACGTAGTTGTTGATCCCGTTCCTCGTCCCGAGCAGGACACCGAAGGCGAGGTAGTACACCGCGGCGTTCAGCAGCGGGGTCAGGATCTGCCAGATCGAGCCCAGGCGGGCCCCGGCGTACATGGCATAGGTGCGTGCGGTGGCATAACTGACGACGAACTTACGGCGGCTCCACAACTCGCGCAGGTACGAGCCAAGTGGCGGGCGGAGCGAGCTCTTGGAGAGTCCGTAGCGTTCGGCCAGGGCCGCCGGGTCGGATACCCCGGTCGGCTCCGTCGGCACTGCGGCGGTCGGCATTGCGCCAATGTACTGCGGTCCGTGACTGCGTCGTGACGCAGGTCAGCCCACTAAGCGCTCCCTCAGCTTCCTGAGGTCGTTTTCAGCGATACCACCGTGCCGCAGGTATGCCTCCGGCCCGCCGTACTTCGTGTCCAGATGCCGCAGGATCGCGACGATCGACTCCGCCCGGGTGTCCCGGAACTCGATCATCTCCGGGTGTTTCGAGGGGTCCGGCTCGGCCGCCAGCTGCTCCTCGAGCCAGGGCGCGAGCCGCGAGCGGGTCAGGTAGTAGTCGGCGACGATCTCGTCCTCCGGTACGCCGACGACGCTGAGCGCCAGCGCGACCACCATGCCGGTCCGGTCCTTGCCGCCGTGGCAGTGCACGACGACCGCACCCTCGGGCTCGTCCGCGATCGCCTTCACCGCGGCCGCGAACAGCTCCGGACGCTGGTCGAGCATCCAGATGCAGGCTTCGACGATGGTGGGCTGTCCGTGGTCGGGGTCGGCCGGGTCCTGCAGCGATTGCCGTACGGCGAGCGGCGTACCGGTGAACGGGGTCGGAAAGGCCGCCACCTCGCCGTCGCCGCGCAGATCCAGGATCCGGCGGACACTCGACCGCCGTACCGCCTCGACGCCCTCGGCCGTCAGGTACTGGAGACTGTCGGAGCGGATCAGGACACCGCTCTTCACTACCCGCCCGTCGGCGGTCGGCAACCCGCCGACGTCGCGGGCGTTGCGGCAGCCTGGCCAGTCGAGGTCGGTCATTGGCCCTGCGGCCGGTCGGGGTTCTGACCTGGGTTGTACGGCGGGGGCGGCGGGAACGTGTTCGCCTGCTGCGGCGGCATCGGCTGCTGAGGGTAGTTGCCCGGCGGGTAGTTGCTCGGTGGGTAGTTGCCGGGGGCACCGGGCTGGGCGGGGAACGTATTGGCGCCGCGGCGGCTGCGGTTCTTCCGGACCAGGCCGATGGCGAGGAACGTGACGCCCAGCCCGATGAAGATCAGCAGCGAGAAGACGGTCGCGAAGATCGACAGCACGAACGCGCCGAGCGACGACTTCGGCCCGGCCGCGTACGTCGCGCTGGTCTCGCTGTCGGTGCACGAGATGCTGTAGTCGCCGGCCGGTACGGTCGCGGTCGACTTCGCGACGACGTACCAGGTGTCCCCGTTGATCGTGATCGTCTCGGACCCGCCGGGCTTCTTCGTCGGTACGTCGTTGCCGCTCGCGTCCTTCACCGTGCACGGCGGCGTCAGCACCGGGACGGACGCGTAGATCGTCAGGCCGTCCTTCTTCAGGTGCACCGTCCCGCCCTCGATCGGCTGCGGCGAACTCGGCGCGGTCACGACGATCCGCCAGACGAAGAACGCGGTCAGCACCGCACCGACCACGAAACAGCTGATCGCGAGAACAGGCAAGATCGATTTCTTGGGCGCTGCCGCCATCCCGGGCTGGGTCATGGCAGCACGGTAACGGTTGTCAGGGGGCGCCGAGCAGACGAAGCCCCGCGGCGGTCGCGGCGGCGGCAACGACGACCAGCACGAACGGCGCCTTCCGCCAGGCCAGCACGCCGCCGACCAGTACCCCGGCCGGCCGCGCGATCCCCGCCGGACCGTGCCCCTGGGTCAGCGCGGAGGTCGCGACCAGCGCGGTCAGCAGCACGATCGCGGCCGCGGCGAGCAACTGCTGCGCCTTCTCCTGCACTTCGAACCGGCTCCGCAGCGCCGGCCCGGCGAACCGCAGCGAAAAGGTGCCGACGGCAAGTACTCCGATGCCGATCAGCAACAGCGGCGTGTTCGTCATCGGGACACCTCCAGCGCGGGCTTGTCCGCGCGGTAGAACAGAAGTCCGGTAAGCGCCAGCAATACGGGCAGACCAGCCGGAAGGAAGGGTGTCGCGGCGAGCGCGATCACGGCGCCGACGAGGGCAGCCGTCCGGGTCCGGCGGTCGCGCAGCGCCGGCAGGACCAGCGCCAGCAGTACCGCCGGGAACGCCGCGTCCAGCCCGAAGACATCGGTGTTCGTGATGACCGAACCGGCCAGCCCGCCGACCACGACGCCGACGTTCCAGCAGACGAAGATGCCGATCCCGCCCGCCCAGTACGCCGCCCGCCGTTGCGCCGGCTCGTCCTGCCTCATCGCGAACGCGACGTTCTCGTCGGTCATCACGTGGCTGCCCGGCCAGCGCCGCCAGCCGCCGCCGATCACGTCACTGACCGCCAGCCCGAAGGCCACATGCCGGCTGTTCACCAGCAGCCCCGCGACCATCGCCGCGATCGGCGAACCACCGGCCACCACGATCCCGACGAACAGGAACTGCGACGCACCCGCGAACACCACGATCGACAGCAGGATCGGCACCCACAACGGCAGCCCGCCGCCGACGCTGATCGCGCCGTACGACAACCCCACGACGCCGTCGGCCAGACACACCAGGGCGATGTCGCGGGCGAGTCCCCGATCGAGTGTTCGCCAGATCGAACGCATGGGCATTATGATGAACACCTCGCAGCCCGTTCGTCAAGCCGAACAACCGTACCGATGGAGCGAACACCGATGGACAGCAAGGCACCACTGGACGTGATCGCCGCCTCCCTGCGCCGGCACCGGGCGCGGGCCGGCCTGTCGCTGACCGAGGTGGCCAAACGGGCCGGCGTCGCCAAGTCCACGCTGTCCCAGCTGGAGTCCGGCACCGGCAACCCGAGCGTCGAGACGCTGTGGGCGCTGGCGGTCGCACTCGACACGCCGTTCGCCGCGCTGCTCGACCCGCCGCGGCCGAAGGTGCAGATCATCCGGGCCGGCGAAGGCCCGGCGATCTACTCCGACCTCGCCGACTACAGCGCCACGCTGGTCGCCTCCAGCCCACCGAACGCCCGGCGCGACATTTACCGGATCGTGGCCTCCCCCGGCCCCGGCCGACGGTCCGACCCGCACATGCCCGGAGTCGTCGAGCACGTCATCCTCAGCTCCGGCCGAGCCTTGGTCGGCCCCACCGACGACCCGGTCGAGCTGCACCCGGGCGACTACGTCGCCTATCCCGGCGACCTCCCCCACATCTTCCAAGCACTCGAGGAGAACACCTCGGCCACGCTGGTCTCGGAGCATGTCTGACGACGCCTGAACGCGAGGTTGTGGCGCCGCGCGACCAGGGGTGAAACGCGCCACGCCCGGGACCGCGGCGGCCCCGGGCGTCTCGACGTACCTGGGTCAGAGCTTGCGGCCGACGGCGCCGACGATGCACTCCTCGACCTGGTTCAGCGGCTTCATCCGCGGGCCGTCCGGCCACCAGTCGTCACAGAGCACCATCCCCGGCTCGACCAGCTCCTGGCCCGGGAAGAACGTCATCAGCTCCGCGCGGGTGCGGAACCGGCCGCTGCCCATCGGGCTGTGGATGAACTTCTCCTCCATCTTCTGGGCGACCTCGGAGTGCTCGGGGGTCTCCGGATCGTAGAAGTGCGAAATCACCGTGTAGGACCCGGGCACCACCGCGTCGACGTACTTCTGCATGATCTGCGCGCCCTCGTCGCCGATGTAGTGGTGCAGCGTGCCGGCCTGCATCACCGCGATCGGCTGGGTGAAGTCGAGGAACTTGCGGACCTCGGGATTGCTGAGCACCTCGTCCGGGTCGAAGATGTCCGCGCTGATGAACAGGGTGTTCTCGTTCTCCTCGAGCAGCGCGCGGCCGTGCGCGAGCACCACCGGGTCGTTGTCGATGTAGAGCACCTTGGCCTCGGGCTGGATCCGCTGCACGACCTGGTGGGTGTTCTCGGCGGTCGGCAGACCGGATCCGCAGTCCAGGTACTGCGTGATCTCCGCCTGGCCGGCCAGGAACCGGCACGAGCGGATCAGGAAGTTCCGGTTCGACCAGGCCAGGTCCTGGGCCTGCGGCGCGGCGGCCTGAACCCCACGCAGCACCTCGCGGTCGACCTCGAAGTTGTCCTTGCCGCCCAGGAAGGCGTCGTACACCCGGGCGATACTGGCCCGGCTGGTATCGACGCCGACTGGGATGGAGCTTGGCGCTTTGGTGGCATCGACCATCGGTGAACCTCGCAGAGAGTGAAAGGGTGCGTCTGGTGCGAGAGACTCTACCGAGAGTACGGCGCGCTGAACACGTCGTGTCGGCGCGTGCGGATGGACATAGTCACGACCCGTTATGAAATGATCAACTGCTGCACACCGAAACACTGCTGCTGGGAGGCGAGAGGTGACCGAGCCGGGGGCGTACGGCGGTCCGACCGCCCTGCGCATCATGCTCGGCGTGTATCTGCGCCGGCTGCGCGAGGCCGCGGGGGTGACCCGTACCGACGCGGGCTGGGCGATCCGTGGCTCGGAGTCCAAGATCAGCCGGCTGGAGCTCGGCCGGGTCGGCTTCAAGGTGCGCGACGTCGACGACCTGCTGACGCTCTACAAGCTCGACGACGCCGAGGAGCGCGAGCGGCTGCTGATGCTCGCCCAGGAGGCGAACAACCCCGGCTGGTGGCAGCGGTACGACGACCTGACGCCGCAGTGGTTCCACTCGTACCTCGGTCTGGAGATGGCGGCCGACCTGATCCGTACGTTCGAGCTGCAGTTCGTGCCCGGGCTGCTGCAGACGCCGGACTACGCGCGGGCCGTGGTCCAGATGGCCCGGCAGGACGTGCCGTTGCCGAAGGAGGAGATCGACCGCCTGGTCTCGCTGCGGCTGAGCCGTCAGGAAGTGCTGACGCGGCAACGACCGGCGCGGCTCTGGGCGGTCATCGACGAGGGGGTACTGCGGCGTCCGATCGGTGGCCGCGACGTCCTGCGGGCGCAGCTGCAGTACCTGCTGGAGCAGTCCCGGCGGCACAACGTGACGCTGCAGATCATCCCGTTCGAGGCGGGCGGCTACACCGCGACCGGCGGCGCGTTCACGCTGCTGCGGTACAACGACGCCGCCCTGCCCGACATCGTCTACATCGAGCATCTGACCAGCGCGGTCTACCTGGACAAGCGCGAGGAGCTCGACACGTACGTGGTCACGATGGACTCGGTCTCGATCACCGCGGCCCAGCCCCGCGAGACCGAACGCCTGCTGCACCGCGCGATCGAAGGGGTCGACGACCTCTGAAGCCCTAGCGGCGCTGGGCGCCCGGGCCCGGGCGGAAGGCGACCTCGCGCGGAGTCGGCTCGTGGCCGCCGTCGCAGTGCAGGACCACGCTGACGCGTTCGCCGCAGTCGCCGCGGTGCCGCGGCTCGAGCGGCGGGCCGGCGTCCAGTGGCAGGTACTGGTCGGCCCACTGCACCATCGCGACGAACACCGGGTAAAGATCCAGCCCGGCCTGCGTCAGGCGGTACTCCGAGCGCTCGCGCTGTCCGGGCAGCCGGTACGGGTGCCGGCGGATCAGGCCGCGCTCGATCAGCGCGGCGAGCCGCTCGGTCAGCACCTGCCGCGGAACGCCCGCGCGGGCCCGGATGTCCTCGAACCGGCGGACACCGACGAAGAGCTCCCGCAGCACGTGAAAAGTCCACTTGTCACCGAGGATGTCCATCGTCCGGGAGATTGTGCAGTTCTCCGTGGACCAGTTCATCGCTTCCGGAACCTGTTCGTTCACCGCCGTACTCATACCCTGCATGATAAGTCCGCTTGACAGACTCAGCCAACCGGAGCAAGGCTGAATCCGTGAACCAGACTCAGACGGGACCGCCACTCGTCCGCCGCGCCGGCGAACCCGACGCGGACGAGCTGGCCAGGATGCTCACCGGGCTGACCGATCTCAGCCGCTACTTCCGGTTCCAGACCGCGATCGGGTCGCCGCCGCGCTCCGCGCTGCTGCTCCGGATGCTCTGCCCGGCCGGCGCCGCGTTCGTCGCCACCCGGGGAACCGTGATCGTCGGACATGCGATGTGGGCCTGGGCTCCCGGCGACACGACCGCGGAACTCGCGGCGGTGATCGCCGAGGACGAGCAGCGCCGCGGGCTCGGGATCCGGATGCTGTCGGTCGCCGCCGCGGACGCGATCACGGCCGGGGCGACGCGCTTCCTGTTCGTGGTGAGTGCGGCGAACGAACGCTCGGTGCGGATGGTACGGCGGCGCTGGCCGGACGCGACGGTCGAACGCGACGGGTCGTTGCTGAGCTTCGTCGCACCGGCGCGGCTACCGGACCAGCCGGAAGAACGCGCGGATGTCGCCGACCAGCAGGTCGGGTGCCTCGAGCGCCGCGAAGTGCCCGCCGCGGGAGAACTCCGACCAGTGGACGATGTGGTGCCGGCGGTCTAGTACCCGGCGGATCGCGGGATCGGTCGGGAACACCGCGACACCGGTCGGCACCCCCGGCCGGAGGTCGTCGGTGGCCCGGCGGTTCTCGTAGTACAGGTTGGCCGACGTCGCGCTGGTGTTGGTGAACCAGTAGATCGACACGTCGGTCAGCAGGTGGTCGAGGTCGACCGCGTCCTCGGGCAGTGCGCGGGCCGGGTCGGTCCACTCCCAGAACTTCTCCAGGATCCAGGCCAGCTGGCCGATCGGGGAGTCGCTCAGCCCGAAAGAAACCGTTTGCGGGCGGGTTCCTTGCACGTCGGCGTACCCGGTACCTACCGCCCGCAGGCGCTCCGCGGCCGCGAGCCGTTCCCGTTCGGCAGCGGTCACCACGTCGCCGGGCCGCACGTCCGGGTAGGCCAGTCCCCCGTTGATGTGTACGCCGACAACGTTTTCCGGATCCAGCTGTCCGACGAGCGGCGACACCACCGACCCGGTGTCACCACCGTGCGCGCCGTACCGCTCGTACCCGAGCCGGTGCATCAGCTCCACCCAGGCGCGGGCGATCCGCCCGTGGTTCCACCCGTCCGTCAACGGCGCCGAGAAACCGTGCCCCGGCACGGACGGCGCCACCACGTGGAACGCGTCGCGCGGATCCCCGCCGTACGCCGCCGGATCCGTCAACGGCCCGAGTACGTCCAGGAACTCCGCCACCGATCCGGGCCAGCCGTGCGTCAGCACCAACGGCAACGCCTCCGGCTCGGGCGACCGTACGTGCAGGAAATGCACGGTCTGCCCGTCGATCTCGGTCAGGTACTGCGAAAACGCGTTCAACCGCGCTTCCCAGACCCGCCAGTCGTACTCCTGCCACCGTTCGACCACCCGCCGCAGGTACTCGACCGGCACCCCGCGCTCCCACCCACCAGGTAGTTGCCGAGGCCAACGAACCTGCGCCAGCCGCTCCCGCAGGTCGGCGATCTCCTCGTCCGCGACCGCGATCCGGAACTCAGAGATCATGCGCCCGCTCGTGCAACGGCTCGTACAACCCGACCTCGCCGCCACCCGGCAACCGGAACGCCGTCAGCACACCCCAGCGCTGCCGTTCCACCGGACGGACGAGCTCCACACCCTTCGCGGCCAGCTCACGCATCGTCCGCTCGAGGTCGTCGCACATCAGCAACAGCTCGTGCGACGCCGCTTCCGCCGGATGCACCGCGACCTCGGCCGGCGGCAACTTGAAGATCAGCCAGCCGTGGCCGGCGTCCACGGACGGATACTCCAGCACGTCCCGGAAGAACGCGCGATCCGCCTCCGCGTCAGTGCTGTAGACGATCACATGTGCGCCGTTGATCATCTACAGCACTGTAGTCGGGTCAGTCCTCGACGACGATGGCCAAAGCCGGGCAGACGGCGGCGGCCTGGCGGATGTCGGCGGCGAGTTCGTCGGGTGGGTTGTCGGTGAGCAGGACGACGATGCCGTCCTCGTCGCGCTGGTCGAACACGTCGGCGGCGGCCGTGACGCACTGGCCGGAGGCGACGCACTTGTCCTGATCCACGATGACCTTCATCCGGTTTCCTTTCACCACGTCACGGGAAGCGAGTAGACGCCGTACACGGCGCCGTCGTGCTTGAACGGGATCTCCTCCAGCCCGACCGCCCGGCCCAGCGTGGGAATCCGCCGGTACAGCGTGCTGTACACCACCTGCAGCTCCATCCGCGCCAACGGTTGCCCGAGGCACTGATGTACGCCGAACCCGAACGCCACATGCCGGCGCGCGTCCCGGCCCAGGTCCAGCGCGTCCGGATCCTCGAACACCGACGGGTCCCGGTTGCCGATGTCGTTCGGCAGGATCACGCCGTCGCCGGCCTTCAGCACCTGCCCGTGCAGCTCGATGTCCTCGAGTATCGCGCGCCGCCGGCCGTTGTGGGTGATGTTCAGGTAGCGCAGCAGCTCCTCGGCCGCGCCCGCCACCACCTTCGGGTCGTCGGTCTCCCGCAGTACCGCGAGCTGGTCCGGGTGTTCCAGCAGCGCAAGGGTGCCGAGGGCAATCATGTTCGCGGTCGTCTCGTGCCCGGCGAGCAGCAGTAGTACGCCGATCCCGGCCGCGTCCTGCCGGGTCAGCTCACCGGACCTGATCCGGTCGGTCAGCCCGGACAGCAGGTCGTCGCCGGGGTTCTCCAGCTTCTCGCCGACCAGGTTGTCGAGGTACGTCGCCAGGTTGCCGTGTGCCGCCGCCCGCTCCTGCGGGGTCGCGGACATCCGGATCAGGTTCTTGCTGTTCTGCTGGAAGAAGTCGTGGTCGGCGTACGGGACACCGAGCAACTGGCAGATCACCAGCGACGGCACCGGCAACGCGAACGCCTCCACCAGGTCCACCGGCTTCGGCCCGGCCAGCAGGTCGTCGATCAGGCCGTCGACGATCTTCTGTACGCCGGGGCGCATCGCCTCGATCCGCTTGATCATGAACGGCGCGGTCACCATCCGGCGCAGCCGCGCGTGTTCCGGGTCGTCCATCAGGATGAACCCGATCCCGACCCCGTCCTTGCGCGGCGGCTCACCGGTCGGGCTCGGGTAGCCGGGCTGCCGGACGTCTGAGCTCAGCCGCGGGTCGGCCAGCAGCGTGCGCTGGTCGTCGTACCGCGTCACCAGCCACGCGTCCTTGCCGAAGATGTTCACCTTGGTGAGCGGCGCCTCCGCCTGCAGCTCACGCAACCGCGGCGGCGGATCGAACGGACAACCTGTTGCCCGGGTCATCGGATAGACAGGAGTTGTCATCGGTGTCCTTCCCCAGAGATTAGGTGCATTCGGTGTGTGCGAGTTTGTTTCGGTGCGTTCCAGCCGAGGACGCCGACGATCCGGCCGGCGTCGCGGTAGTGCGCGACGAACCGCTCGCCGATGGTGCCCTCGGCAATCGTCAGGTCCGCGGACGGGCGGCCGTGGACCTGGAGCTTGGTGCCGAACTGGTCGGTCCAGAAGTACGGGACCGGGCGGTAGGGCTGATGCTCGCCCATGATGTTCGCGGCGACGCACAGGGCCTGCTCGGTGGCGTTGGTCCGATTCTCCAACCGGACCAGGCGATCCTCGTGCCGCCACCGCGCGACGTCGCCTGCCGCGTACACGCCGTCCGCGGCCCGGCAGTACTCGTCACACACGACGCCGTTCTCAAGCGTCAGCCCACTACCTTCCAACCACCCGGTAGCCGGCACAGCCCCCAACGCGACCACCACCACGTCGGCCGGCAGAACCTCCCCACCCACCAGCCGCACCCCGCTGACCCATCCGTCCACGCCTTCCAACTGCTCAACCGCCGCACCCAGCCGAAGCTCAACCCCCTCAGCCGCGTGCAGCTCCCCCAGCAATCCCCCGACGACCGCACCGAGCTGCGCCTCCATGAGCGCCGCCTGCGGCCCGGCCAGCGTCACCGCGATCCCGAGCTTGCGCACAGTCGCCGCAATCTCAGCCCCCAGCACCCCATCCCCCACAACCACCACCCCACCCCGCTTGTCCGCGGCAAGCGCATTTCGCAGCGCAGCTGCGTCGTCGAGGGTCCGCAGAACGTGGACGCCTTCTAGGGGCGGGCCCGGAAGGCGGCGGGGTTGCAGGCCGGTGGCGATCACCACGTGGTCTGCTGTGAGGGATCTGCCGGCAGCGGTGTGCACGGTGTGATCCGACAGGGAGACGGCAGGGTCGCCGAGCACGAATTCCGCGTCCAGAGCCGCGAGCAGGTTGTCGGGGCGCAGGCGGGTGCGAGCCTCGTCCCAGTCGCCCGACAAGAACTGCTTGGACAACGGCGGCCGGTCGTACGGCGGATGATACTCAGCACCAAGCACCGTGAGAGCACCGCGGAAACCCTTACGCCGCAGGGCTTCCGCGGTCGTCAGCCCGGCCGCGGAAGCGCCCACCACGAGCACGCTCACGAACTCACCGGCGCGGTCAGCATCCCGACGATCCCGTCGATCAACCCGTCGGCCATCTCCTCCCACGTCGACCGCGCGGTCGGCCGCCCCTCGGCGCGGGCCAGCTCGAACTCGGCCGTCATCTGGATGATCAGATGCCGCGCCATGTCCCCACGCTCGATCCGCACCGCCGGCGGCAGGTCCGCCAGCAGCTCGCCGAGACCGTCCACGACCCGCGTCAGCGACGGCGAGTTCAGCGACTCCCGCAGCTGGATCTCCCGCAACGCCGGGTCGTACATCAGCTGGGCACTGAACCGCGCCAGCCAGCACGCCGTACCGAGGCTCGCCATGTGGTCTGTCGCCGATCGGACCAGGACCGTCACCCAGTCCCGGACGTCGGGATCCGCGCCCAGCTCCGCGAGCAGCTCCCGCCGGCGCTCCTCGACCGGCTCCGCGTGTTTGCGGACGATCGCCCGGACCAGGTCGGTCTTGGTCCCGAAGTGGTACCCGACCGCCGTGTTGTTTCCCTGCCCGGCCGCCTCGCTGATCTGCCGGTTCGACACGTCGTGCACGCCGCGCTCGGCGAACATCCGCTCCGCCGTCGCCAGGATCAGTTCCCGGGTCGCGTTCACCCGGGACGTCCGGACCTCTTTCGCCATCATCACCAGATCACCCTTACCTCCCGCAGGCCGCCGACGAGCAGCCCCTCGACCAGTGGCAGCTCCGCCGCCGGCACTGCCAGTGCCAACGTCGGCAACCGACGCAACAACACTTCCAGTACGACCTGCAACTCGGTCCGCGCCAGCGACTGGCCGATGCAGGAGTGCGGCCCGGCGCCGAACGCCAGATGCACGTTCGGGCTCCGGGTCAGGTCCATGTCCGCGGGCTCCGCGAAGATCCGCTCGTCCCGGTTCGCCGAGGCCATGCTGCACACGGCGGTCGTGCCCGCGGGCAGCACGCCGTCGGACAGCTCGAGCTCCTCGGTGACGTACCGGATCATCCCGAAGCCGGCGTTCGCGTCGTACCGCAACGCCTCCTCGACCGCGGTCCGGACGAGGCCCGGGTCGGCGAGCAGCTGCTCCCAGCGGGTCCGGTCGGCGAGCAGCATCGCCAGCATCTTGCCGATCATGTTGGTGGTGGTCTCGTGCCCCGCGATCAGCAGCCCCATCCCGGTCGAGACGAGCGCGTCGTCGGTGAGCTTCTCGCCCGCCGAGTCGGTGCCGGTGATCAGGTCGCTGAGCAGATCGGTGCCCGGCGCCGCGCGCTTGGCCTCGATGTGCCCGGTCATGTACGCCGCGAACTCGGCGTGCGCGGCCTCCATGTCGGCAGCGGAGTACCGGCTGAGGTTGAGGAAGGTGTCGGACCAGTACGAGAACCGCTCCCGGTCGGACGCCGGTACGCCGAGCAGCTCGCAGATCACCCACACCGGCAGCGGGAACCCGAGCGCGGCCTTCAGGTCGGCCGGCTGCCCGCCCGCGACCAGCTCGTCGACGAGCTGGTCGGCCATCGCCTCGATCGACGGCCGCAGCGCCGCCATCCGCTTCGCGGTGAACCACTTGGTGATCATCCGCCGCCAGCGCTGATGCCCGTCTCCGGACTGCGGTACGCCGGGGCGCCGCCGGTCGAACACGCCCGCACCCTCCGCGGACACCCGGGCGGATCCCTCGGCCGTCCGGCTGAACCGGGCGTCGGACAGCACCTGGCGGACGTCGTCGTACCGGGTGAGCAGGGCGGCCTGATCACCGCTCGGCAACTGCACGTGCGCCACCGGGCACTGCTGCCGCAGCCGCTCCCACTCGGGCGGCGGGTCGATCGCGTCGACGGGTGGGATCGGGTACTGGACGAGCTGCTCACTATCGGTCACAGGCCATCACCTCCGTGTGGTTGTTCTCCCAGCTTGCCTCGCCCGCTTGTTTAAGTCAACTGCCTGACTTAGGATATTGGTTGCAGAAACCAACTATTTACTTCAGCCTCAGGAGGCTGCTGATGTCCGCTGCTTCATCCGTGCGTACCGGCGCCGTCGTGCCGGTGCTCGCCTCGGCCGGTATCACGGTCGCGCTGATGCAGACCCTGGTGATCCCCCTGGTTCCCGAGCTGCCGCGGCTGCTGCACGCCACGGCCGCCGGGACCGCCTGGGCGATCACCGCCACCCTGCTCGCGGCCGCGGTCGCGACCCCGATCATGGGTCGCCTCGGCGACATGTACGGCAAGCGCCGGATGCTGCTGATCAGCATCGGCATGCTGGTCGCGGGCTCGGTGGTCGCGGCGCTCAGCAGCTCGCTGGTGCCGATGATCGCCGGCCGCGCCCTGCAGGGCCTGGCCGCCGGGGTGATCCCGCTCGGCATCAGCATCATGCGCGACGAACTCCCGTCCGAGAAGCTCGGTACGGCGACCGCGCAGATGAGCGCCTCGCTCGGGGTCGGTGGCGCGCTCGGCCTGCCCCTGGCCGCGCTGCTGGCCGAGAACTTCAGCTGGCACACGCTGTTCTGGCTGTCGGCCGCGCTCGGCGTGGTCGTCTTCGGCCTGGTACTGCGGTTCGTCCCCGAGTCGGCGGTGCGCTCCGGTGGACGGTTCGACCTGCTCGGCGGGATCGGGCTGTCGGTCGGCCTGATCTCGTTGCTGCTGGCAATCTCCCAGGGCGCGAGCTGGGGCTGGACCGGCGGCCGGACGCTCGGCCTGTTCGCGCTCGCGGTGGTCGCGCTGCTGGCCTGGGGCTGGTGGGAACGCCGTACCGGTGAGCCGCTCGTCGACCTGCGCACCACGGCGCGTCCGCAGGTACTGCTGACCAACCTGGCGTCGATGGTGTTCGGGTTCGCGATGTTCGCGATGTCGCTGGTCCTGCCGCAGCTGCTGCAGATGCCGAAGGCAACCGGTTTCGGGCTCGGTCAGTCGATGCTGGCGTCCGGCCTGGTGATGGGGCCGTCCGGCCTGATCATGCTGGTCGCCGCGCCGTTCTCGGCGAAGATCTCGAAGACCCGCGGCCCGAAGGTCACGCTGATGCTGGGCGCGCTCGTGGTCGCCGCCGGGTACGGTGTGGGCAGCGTGCTGATGAGCGCGGTCTGGGAGCTCGTCCTGGTGTCGCTGCTGATCGGTGCCGGGATCGGCCTGGCGTACGGCGCGATGCCCGCGCTGATCATGTCCGCCGTACCGGTCTCGGAGACCGCGGCCGCGAACAGCTTCAACACGCTGATGCGGTCGATCGGCACCTCGGTGTCCAGTGCGGTGGCCGGCGTGATCCTGGCCAACCTGACGATCAGCCTGGGCGGCTACACCCTGCCGTCGCAGAGTGGCTTCCGGGCCGTCCTGCTGATCGGGGCCGGCGCCGCGCTCACCGCACTGGTCGTCGCCTCGTTCATCCCCACCCGCCGCGGCGCCGCCCCGGCCCCGGCCTTCGCGGGGCGGTCAGTCGAAGACCGGGTCGGGCTCACGGACAGCTGATTCGCGGGCGTGCAGGGCGGCATGGTCGACATCGCTGTGGGTCATGGTCAGGTAGCCGACGAGGACTGCGAAGATCAGCAGGCCGACCAGGGTGACCGGACCGAGGCCCCAGCCGAGGCCGCCGTTGTGGGTCGGCTTGCCGAGCCAGTCGGCGATCGACGCACCGAGCGGCCGGGTCAGTACGTACGACGCCCAGAACGCGATGGTGACGTTCAGCCCGAGCTTCCACAGGCCGAGCGGCACCATGATGAGCACGCCGAAGAGCACGATCGACCACGTGAAGCCGAGGCGGAAGTCGAAGGCGGTGGTGTCGCCGACGGCGGTCCCGAGGCCGAAGGTGAGCAGCACGACGCCCCAGTAGAACCGCTCGCGCCGGGCGGTGGTGATCGAGTGCACCGAGATGGTGCCCTCGCTGCGCTGCCACCAGGTCAGCAAACCGGCAAGCAGTGCGACGTAGACGATGGAGCCGAACCAGTATGGAATGCCGAGCACGATGTGCGGCCCGTCGGCGATCATCGTCCCGAACAGCGCGACGCCGAGCGCGGTGACCCAGTAGCGCACCGGGTGATACGTGTCGGCCTTCAGCTGCAGATAGATAGCGGTGGAGAAAGTGCCGAGCCCGATGACGGCGGCCAGCGGGATGCTGACGCTGCCGAGGTAGTCCGACGCGGTCTCGCCGATTCCGGTGGTCAGCAGCTTGACCACCCAGAACATCACGAACACCGCCGGGACCTTCGGGGCCGGGAACACGCGTGGTTGCATGACCCCGAAGGCTAGGCGGAACTCGCTGAGAGCTAGCTGATTTTGGCGAGGAAGTCCAGGGTCCGCTGCAGCAGCAGCTTCGCCGCCTCCTCGTTGTAGCCCGGCAGCGAGGAGTCCGCGAACAGGTGCTCCTTGCCGGGATAGAGGAACAGCTCGACGGTGCCGGCGGCGGCCGTCAGCGCGCGTGCCGCGTCGATGTCGCCGCCCTCCTCGGCGAAGAACGGGTCCTCCTCCATCGCGTGGATCTGCGCCGGCACGCCGTCCGGCCAGCTGCCGAACTCCTCGGCCGGCAGGCACGAGTAGTAGAACAGCCCACCGGCCGCGCCCGCGCGGGTCTGGGTGAGTTGCTGCGCGGGCACCACGCCGAGCGAGAACCCGGCGTACACGACCTTCGCCGGCAGGTCCTGCGCGGCCGCGACGCCGCGCTCCGCGATCGCGCCGAAGCCGGTCGCCCGGGCGTAGTCCATGCCCTCGTCGAGGGTGGCGTAGGTGTTGCCCTCGTAGAGGTCCGGCGTGTGCACGGTGTGCCCCGCCTGCCGGAGCTCGGCGGCGAACGCCTTCACCCCCTCGGTCAGCCCCTGCGAGTGGTGGTACAGCACGACCTCGGCCATCGTCAGCTCCAATGATCCAAATATCTCGAACAATCGGCGATGTTAGTCTATTCGAACCATGCCGATCAAGAAGCCGGTCCCCGATTACGAGCTGGCGGACACCGTCGAGCTGACCACCGCCGAGCAGGTGCGGGCGATCAGCGACCCGCTGCGGACCACGATCCTGGGGCTGCTGCACGAGCGGGCGGCGACCGTGACCGAGCTGGCCACCGCGGTCGACCGCCCGAAGAGCACGGTCGCCCACCACGTGAAGGTGCTGACCGACGCGGGCATCCTGCGGGTGGTCCGGACCCGGCGGGTGCGGGCGATCGAGGAGCGGTTCTACGGGCGCGCGGCGCGGATGTTCTTCGTCGGGCTCGGCCGCCAGGGCGCGGACGGGCAGCTCCCGCACGACTTCAACGACTTCGAGGTCGCCGCGCAGGAGTCCAAACCGGCGTACGACCTGGGCGAGATGCGCTCGTTCATCCGGCACGCCCGGATCCCCGACGAGCGGGCCGCCGAGTTCTGGCAGCAGGTGGACGCGTTGATCCACACCTTCGACCAGCTCCCGCGGGCCGGCGGCACGACGTACGGCTTCGCCGTCGGCCTTTATCCGATCAGCGACTACCCGACGCTGCCGCCGGCCGAGGACGAGGGCTGACCCTTCTCGAGCAGCTCGATCAGCCTCTCGAGCACGTCCCGGGCGATCGCGTACTCCCGCTCGCCGAACTCCTCCTCGAACCGCCGCTCCAGGTCGATCAGGTACTGGAAGCCGTCACCGGCCACCGCCAGTCCGTGCTCGGAGTAGTCGACCACCTTGGCGCGGCCGTCGTTCGGGTCGGCCCGCATCTCCAGCAGGTCCAGCGCGACCATGTCGCGGATCACCTCCCCCATCGACTGCCGGGTGATCCCGGCCCGGGCGGCCATGTCCGCGGCCCGGGCGCCACCGGCGTGCAAGGTGCCGAAGACCGAGTTGTGCGCCATCTTCACCTCGGCGTGGCCGTCGGCATGAGCGCGGCGCACCATGTCCGACTGCAGCGCCCGGTTGGCGCGGTCGACCAGCGCGATCAGCGGCTTGCGATCGGGACGTGGCACCTGAGCTCTTGACATACCGTAAGGATACCTTCCAATATTTTGACAGGATTCCTTACGGTATCAGGGAGGGGCCGATGGATCCCAGGGAGCTTCACCCAGTCGTGGCCGGGCTGTTCGCGCGGGGGCACGGGCGGTCGACGCGGGTCGCGGTCGAGCAGGAGTACGTCGTCGCCGCGGCCGACGGGAGCGTGGTGCCGATCGCCGGCGTCCGGCGGGCGGCCGCGGGATCGCCGGCCGCGCCGTACCTGAGCTTCGAGCCCGGCGGGCAACTCGAGCTGAGCCTGCCGCCCGCGCTCGACCCGGTCCGCGACCTGCGTCGGCTGACCGCCGATCTGCGGCGCCGGCTCGACGGAATCACGCTGCGGCCGGTCCCGGTCGACCCGCGGCAGGACGTGCCGTTGCAGCTGACCTCGCCGCGGTACGTCGCGATGCAGGCGCACTTCGACCGCATCGGGGCCGCCGGCCGCGTGATGATGCGCCGGACCGCGTCCACCCAGATCTGCCTGGACTGGTGGCCGGGGCGCGCGGGCCTCGAGCAGTGGCGAGTGCTCAACCTCGTCGGTCCGTACCTGGCCGCGCGCTTCAACCGCAGCGATCGGCTCGCCACCTGGATGGCGGTCGACCCGGAGCGTACGGCGTTCGACGACCGACTGCTGTACGGCGACGACCCGGTGGCGGCGTACACGGCCTTCGCCGCAGGCGCCACGGCCTTCGTCGACGGACCGCCGGAACACGTGAGCACGTTGTTCCCACCGGTACGTCCCCGCGGCTCGTACCTCGAGGTGCGATTCCTCGACGCGCAGGAGCCTGCAGTGGTCGAGCGCATCATCGGCATCCTCCGGCGGCTCATGTACGACGACACGCATCGACGGGATGTCCTTCGGAAAACCCCTTGCACAGAAGGGATGTGGCGACATGAGCAGGGTACTGTTCGTCACGGATCCGCTGACCGGCCTGCTTAGCGAGATCGACGCGAGCGTCGGGTTGATGGCCGCGACGCAGGACCTCGGCCTCGACGTCTGGTGTTGCGAGCCGGAGGACCTCGCGTTCGCCGACGGGCGGCTGCACGCGCGGGCACGGCGTATCCGGCTGCGCCCGCGGGTGCCCGGTGACGATCACCGGTGGATCGTCGATCCGGTCTGGTACGACGACCTCGGCACGGCGGTCGTGGACGTCGCGTCGTTCGCGCCTGTGCACCTCAGGATCGACCCGCCGGTCGACGCGCGGTACCTGCACACGACGTACCTGCTGGACGTCGCCGGGACGCGGGTGGTCAACCGTCCGGCAGGCATCCGCGCGCTGCACGAGAAGCTGGTCGCGCTGCGCTTCCCCGACCTTTGCCCGCCGACGTACGTCGGGACGGATCCACACGCCCTGCGGTCGTTCGTGGCCGACGTCGGTACGGCGGTCGTGAAGCCGGTCGACGGGTTCGCGGGGCACGGCGTCTGGCTGGTCCGCGACGACTCGGGCGCGATCGCGCTGCTCGAGTCGGCGACCTCCGGCGGCCGCCGGCAGGTGATCGCGCAGCAGTACCTGCCATCGGTTGCGCAGGGCAACAAACGGCTGTTCCTGCTCGACGGGGAGATCGCCGGCGCGGTCCTCCGGCGGCCGGCGGACGGCGACTTCCGGATCGGTCCGCCGGTCGCCGCCGCCGAGATCGACGACCACGACCGCGCGATCGTCGCGGCCCTCGGACCCGAACTCCGTACCCACGGCCTGGTCATCGCCGGCGTCGACGTCATCGACGGCCGGCTGATCGAGGTCAACGTCACCTGTCCCGGCGGCATGCACAAGACCGACGCACTGCTCGGGACCCGGCTCAGCCACACCATCGTGAGCCACCTGTTCGAAGGAGCACTCGTATGAGCACCATCACCGTTGTCTGCATCGCCCTGCTGGGCATTCTGCTGTTCCTGCTCGGCGCCAACGTCACCCGCAACCGGGCGATCCGTGGCGCGGGGAACCAGCTGCCGATGGACCCGGGCGACCGGCTGCTGATCGCGGTCCGCGCGCACGGCAACGCCGCGGAGTACATCCCGACGATGATCGTGCTGCTGCTGGTCTGCTCGATGCTGTCGCACAGCCGGGTGATCGACGTGCTCGCCATCGCGGCGGTCGTCGTCCGGTTCACGCACGCGGCCGGCATGCTGCGGTCGGGGACCCTCGCCTCGTTCGGACCGCTCCGCGCTATTGGTGCCACGGGCACCTATCTGGTCGGGGTCGCGCTCGGGATCACCGCGATCGTGACGATCTGACCGCGGTCGGCGTACTGCCGGTGAGTCGCCGGAACACCCGGGCGAAGTGCTGGCTGGAGCTGAAGCCGAGGTTCAGCGCGAGCGCGGTGATCGGCACGTCGCTGGACTCCAGGAGCTGGCGGGCGCGGTCGATCCGGCGTTCGTTGAGGTAGCGGTGCGGCGGCTGGCCGAGTTCGGCGGCGAACAGCTCGGCCAGGTACGCCGGTGCGAGCCCGGCCCGGTCCGCCAGCTCCTTCAGCGTCCAGCGTTCGTGGAACTCCTGGTCCAGCAGGCGTTTCACGGTCCGTACGGCGGGATGCATCGGGAGCTGCGGTGCGGCCGTCGGCGTCAGCGACCGGGAGAACGCGAGGACCAGGTGGTCCACGGCGAGCGTCAGACCGGTGTCGGCGTACTCGTAGCGGGTCGTCAGCTCGCGGACCAGCTGCGCGAAGGCGTACGTGAGCTCACCGGCCTCGCGGTGCACGACCGCCGACGGCAGCGCGAGACCGGGATGGCGGCGGCCGACGACCTCGAGGTCGATCGCGGCGAAGAAGAAGTGGTGGTTGCCGGAGCAGCCGGCGAGGTGGTGCGTGACCCCGGGCGCTACGGCGAACAGGTGGCCCGGGTGCAGCACGTAGCTGTCGCCGCCCGCGACCCAGTGCGTCGTGCCGTGCTGCTGCAGGTAGATCTCCCACACCGGGTGTTCGTGCGGCTCGATCAGGAACTGCTCGGGCACCCACTGCTCACCGCCGTGCAGCAGGCCGCTGCCCGGCGCGAACCCTTCGGCGTGGAAGCCGGCGCGGAGCCCGTCGGGGCGGTACAAGGACACCTGAAGATTGTGTCCATCCCGCTGAACATCGGCAACGCCCGGCAGGGCTTTCGCTTCCTACCGTGGTCGCCATGGATGCTGACGACGTTGCCTTCTACCAGGAGCACGGGTACTGGATCTCGCCGGTCATCGTGCCGCCCGAGGTCCTCGACGCGGCCGAGCGCGGGATGGAGCGGTTCTACGCGAACGACCACGACCACGTACTGCCCGACGTCCAGGCGACACGAGGCTGGCAGCCGGAGCAGGGCGACGTACTGCGGAAGAACGACTACTCGTCGCTGCGGGTCGACGAACTGGCCGCGCTGGTCCGGCATCCGGCGATCGCCGAGACGGCCGCGGCGCTGTCCGGGGCGGAGGGGATCCGCTTGTGGCACGACCAACTGCTCTACAAGCCACCGGGCGGGTCGGCGGCGAAGGTCGGGTGGCATACGGACCGGCAGTACTGGCAGTCGTGTACGTCGGACAACATGCTGACCGCGTGGGTCGGGTTCCACGACGTCGACGAGGTGAACGGGGCGGTCGCGTTCCTGCCGGGCAGCCACCGGTGGTCGGTGACCGGGCTGGACTTCTTCTCGCAGGACGCGGCCGGGCTGGAGGCGTCGATCGTCGCGCAGGGCTTCGACCCGACTCCCGTCGTACCGCGGATGAAACGCGGACAGGTCAGCTTCCACCACTGCCGCACGGTCCACGGCAGCTCGGCGAACCTCAGTACGGCGCCCCGCCGGTCGCTGGCCATCCACCTACAGCCCGCGGACAACCGCTGGCGCCCCGGCTCCGCCCACCCGAACGACAGCCTGGTCCGCCACAACCCCGACCCGGACTACTCCGATCCGGCGATCCAGCCCCAGCTCTGGCCGTTACCGCCGGTAGCTTAGATCCGGCTCAGTTTCGGGGCGGATCGGGCGGAAACCGGGAATTTTCGGATCTCGCGTCATGGATCGACCGGGTGAGCGTCTCAGGGCGTACGGGTCGCCTACCGGCCAGGTAGGCGACCACGATCGGTAGCCAAACGGGGATCTGCCATGTTGATCGACAAGCTGCGTAAACCGCTGCCCACCAAGGCCGCGCCGGAACCGGAGTCTGAGCTACCGGATCCGCTGCCCGGGCGCGGGCGACATCGGTTGAACGGACCCAGCAACGACACCGTTTTCCGGCCGCTGCTGCAGGCGCTGGCCGCCGGGTCGAACCCGGTCCCGCACGCGGCGGCTGCCGGGCGCCGCCTGGCCGAGCGGGAGGTGCCACTGACGGTGGCGCTCGACGTACTGCGGAAGACGTACCGGACGGTCGGCAAGGACCCGGAGTTCGAGGCGATCCGGACCCTCTGCCAGAGCTGGACCGAGTGCACGCTGACGTACCTGCACGCGTCGTCCTGCGAGGACCAGGGCACCGGTCTCGCGACTACGCCACATCTGCGGACCCGGCTGACCGAGCTGTACCGGACCGCCGAGCGCCACGGGTGGTACCTCCCCGACACCCACGCCCTGGTGATCGCCGAACCGGTCGCCGGGCAGCCCTGCGACTCGCAGCTCGCGAACCTCGGCGGCGCGATCCGGACCGCGTTCCGCGACCCCGAGGTGATCGCGCGGTTGGGCGCCGTCCGGGTCGCCGCGATCGTGCCCGCCGACGACCACTTCGGCGAGCACCTCGGGACCTTGCGCTCGATGATCGGGTACTGGCCGGAGAACGGCGAGCCCGGCACCGCCGGCACTCCTCGTACCAAGGTGTGGTCCGAGCGCCTGCCCACCCTGTCGGACTGGTCCGACAGCTTCGTCAACGACCTCGCAATGGGCTGAGACCACTCACCAGCGCTGCCAACCCGACGGCGAACTCGTGCTCGGGCCCGAGCCGCGCGACCTCGGCGGCCACCTCGATCAGGTGCGCCGCCTCCGGGGTGTCCGGGAAACGGATCTCGCCGCCGTCGCTTGCGGTTTGTTGTTCGAGGGTGGCGCCGATCGTGTAGCGGGAGACCGCGACGAACGCGAGTACGGCGTCGGCGCCGGTGAAGCCGTGTTGCTCGAGGAACGACACCTGGGCGATCGCGTTGCCGAGCTCGGGGGCACGGGGACCGGCGACGGCGAGTAGGCGGGCGCCGTCCCGGACGGCGAGCATCGCCCGGCGCAGGCTGTGCGCGTTCCGCGTCAGAAACGCCTGCCAGTCCTCCCCGGGCTCGGGGAGCCGATCGGTGTGCCCGCGCTCCAGGACCTCCGCGGCGACCGCGCTGAGGATCGCGCCCTTGTCCTTGAAGTGGTGGTACAGCGCCGGCTGCCGGACACCGAGCCGCGCCGCGACCGCGTGCAGCGACAGCTTGTCCAGCCCGCGCTCGTCCAGTACCGCGATCGAGGCCGCCACGATCGCGGCCCGATCGGTCCGTCGCTGCTGAGGCACCACCGCACCGTACCCCCGGCACGATGCTTATCGCTGATAAGCTTCATGCTGACCACGTACCGTGACGAAGGAGTGACCATGGCCGACGGGGACGCCTGGAGCGGAGTCGTTGTGAAGAAGTCGCGCGCGATGTACGACGGCGCGAACCTCTACCGCAAGCTCGAAGTACAACTCGACGGCGGCGAGGTCCGCGACGTCAAGGTGAAGCGTGACCTGTGGAAGTCGCTCGAGGTCGGCGACCGCGTCACGAAGGCGGCCGGCGCCGACCCCGAGCGCGGCTGACCGGGTGTGTCCTGCCCGCGGGCGGGTCGGGCAGGACACCTCGGCGGCCTAGTACTTCAGCGGCCCAGTACTTCAGCGGCCCGGTACTTCAGCGGCCTAGTGCTGGCGGCTCGCCCGGCGCTTCCGGCTGATCAGCAGGAACGCACCACCCACGGCCAGCAGGACACCCGCCAGGATGAACACCAGCGGTGGCACGTCCGCACCGGTGGAGGCCAGCGGCCCACCCGGCGGCTTCGGCACATTCCCGGGCGGCGTCGCGGTCGGCGTCGCACTCGGTGTCGGCGACGGCGTCACGGACGGGCTCGGCGACGGCGAGGCCGTGGGCATCGGCGTGGGGGTCGGCGTGGGCGTCGTCGGCGGTACCGGCGGCGGGATGTAGACGCCCGCGTCGATCGTGTGGTCGACCCCGCCCGGCGTACTCGGCGCGGTCACCTCGGTGGATCCCTTGCAGAGCTGCCCCTTCGTCGGCGGCGTGACGTTCGAGTCGTGCGCACGATCGTCGCCCGCGACCGGGAGCGTGAACCGCAGGTCCGTGGCCGCCGGTTGCCGCGGCACGTTGCTGGTGTCCGCCGTACACACGTTGAACTCCACGGTGTACTTCGCGCCCGGCGTCAGCTCGTACTCCGCTCCGACGCCGCCGAAGTAGTACTCACCGGCCGGGTCGGTCCTCGTGGTGGCGACCTGCTTCCCGGAGGCGTCCAGCAGGTTCACCGTCGCACCTGCCAGCGGGACCTCGTCCTCGTGGTACGGGTCCTGGATACCGTTGTGGTCGCCGTCGAACCAGACGATGTTGCCGATCTGGATCGGCGCGTTCGCCGCCGCGTACGCGACGTCGCCGAGACCGCCGGCCTTGCCGAAGCTGTTGGTCGGGCCCACGAACTGGTACCCGTGCGTCGGGTTCTCCTGCCCCGGACCGTCGCCGGTGTCCACGTTGTAGAAGCCGACACCGTTCGAGCTCACGTCCCGCGCCGGGTCCAGCTCGGTGCTGAGCACGAACTGCTGCTGCGGGATGTAGGCCACGGAGCCCTGGGACGTCTCCTGGTGCAGGCCGTTGCCCGAGCGGTTCGGGTCGAAGAAGTCGCCGTGGAAGTACTCGACCACGCCGGCCGGCTCGTGACCGTTGTTGGCGGTCGTTCCGTGGTTCGGGCAGATTCCGGTGCCCTCCCAGTCGTACCCGCCGCCCGGCTTAGCGCAGGCCATGTTGATGTCGCCGCCGGACATGCCGGCCTCGACGGTGCTGTTCAGCGGCCGCGGGTCCTGACCGTTGCCGATGACATCCATGAATCGGTCACGGAAGCCGAGGATCATCGACCCGTTCCGGGTGAACGCCAGCGTGGCCAGCTCGGGCTGCGGGTTGACGTACAGCGTGGGGCTGATCGCGCGGCTGTCCCAGTTCGACAGCCTGGTGTCCCACGGGTTCCAGTGGTCGGCGGTCGGCTGGGTCATCGCCTGAAGGACCTGCCCACGCGGGAAGGTCAGCGCCTGCGTCAGCACCGGGGCGAACGTCGTACCGTCGTAGCTGTACACGACGGCCTTCAGGTCGGACCGCTGCTGCGTGCTCTCCGCCGAGCACACGCCACCGACGTACAGCTTGGCGTCGTGTGTGGTCAGCGCGAACGGCCGCCAGTCGGTCTCGGCCGCGCACCCCGGGTCGGGAATCCGTACGGTCTTCGTCGGCCGGGCCGCGTCGGTCCCGGTGGCGTCGAAGCTCAGGAGCCGCCGGCTGCGCAGGTTCACGGCGTACAAGGTCGTGCCGTCCTCGGACAGCGCGAGGCCGCCGAGGCTCTCCTTTCCCGGGGCGTCCGTGAACAGCGGGTCCTTGCGCATGTCGCCCGGACCGTGCGGAGTCAGCGCCGCGCCGGTCACCTTCGCGAACAGCGTCGGCGCGGAGGAGCCGTCGAGCGAGGTCGTGTAGATCGCACCGCCGCCCTCCGGCCCGTACTCGGTGTAGCGCTTCGCGAACGCGGCCTGGAAGATCCGCTTGCGGTACTTGTCGTACGCCAGCCCCCAGGTGGTGCCGACCTGCGCCTGCGTGTTGACCACCGTTGGGCAGGCCAACTGGTCGGGGCAGGTGCCGCGGGCGTCCTGGCCGAACGACACCAGCGCGCGGGCGTTCGGGTCGGGCGCACTGCCGTCGGCGTTCACGGCCGGGCTCTGCACCGGCACGTAGTACTTGGAGTCCGGCAGCGTGTAGTCCGCCGGGTTCCAGACCGCGGTGATCACCGAGTCCGCCTTGCCGCCGCGGACGTCCACGAACGACGTGAAGCTGTCGAAGTGGTTGTCCTTCGTCGACGCGGGCGCCGCGCGCAGGTACCCGTCGTACGGCGCCGGGATCGACACGTCCACCCGGTACTGCCCGCCGACCAGCGTCGACGACGGCGGTACGACGACCTTGCCGGTCGCGTCCGTGGTCCCCCGCACGTGGTGACCCGCCGTGTCGGTGACGTCGACGGCCATGCCCTGCTGCGGCGTGTCCATCGCCGCGTTGATCACGCCGGTACCGAAGAAGTCGCGCAGGACCTGGACGGTCAGTGTTCCGTCGTCCTGCTGGGCGGCCGCGGCACCCGCCGCGCCGCTCGCCGAAACCATCGCGCCTGCAGCGCCGCCGGCCAGTAAGAGGCCTGACAAACCTGCACGCAACAGCCGTCTATTCATAGTTGTTGCTGTCCCCTTTTGGTTGGTGCACTCAAATCGACTCAGCCAACCAGAACGGCACGGCCAGGTGACCCTCCGTATCGGGTGAATTACTGGGTGAATCTGCCGACCTGTTAGCGTCCTGCGCCATGCCCCACCTGCCCCACCTGCTCAACCTGCTCAAGCTGCGCAACCGCTGGCTGATCGCGGCCGGACTCACCGCCGGTGCCGCGGTGGCCACCGTGCTCGTCGTCGCCAGCTCGAACTCCGACGCGTCCACACCGCGGGCATTGACCGCGGACGAGGCGAACCGGCTCGCGATCACGCGGTTCCGCAACTACGAGACCGGCGGGCGCGCCGTCCGGATCACCGTCCCGGACACCGCGGGCGAGCTCACCGTCACCGCCTCCGTCGACTTCCGGGGCAAACGCGCGTACGGCGTACTGCACGGCGCCGGGCGCAACTCGTCGAGCGACGGGTTGATCCGGTGGACGTTGACGCAACTGTCCGTCGTACCGATGACCGACGCGCCTGCTACCGCTCCGGCTGCACCACCGACTGTGGGGTGGACCAACCGTCCGCTGCAGGCGTCCGGGAGCGCGCTCGACACAGCGTTGCGGATCGCACTGGGGTTGGGCAGCGACCGGCCGGACAACGCGCAACTCCTCCCGCAGAACGGCGCCAGTCACCTCGGCCAGGAGACGATCAGCGGCCACCAGACCGACATCCTGAACGGGCCTGCCGCCCGCGACCGCCCCGATACCAAGGACACCGTCCGCTACTGGTTGGGCTCCGACGGCACGATGTATCGGGTCCAGGCGGCGGTCGCCTCCGAACCTCAGCCGGTGGTCATCAACTTCGACACCCAGCAGTACGTCGCACCGAAGTAGGTCAGCCGGCTCGCGTCAGGGCTCGGTCGGCCAGGAGCGTTGGAGCGGGGATCGGCAGGTGGGTGAGGTCCGGGAGGGCAGGGACGGCCGGGACGGACGTGGCGCCGGTGGTGGTGGCGTTCGGGAACTGCGGTTGCGCTGGTGGCGCGACCACCTCGCTGAACGGTATGCCGGGTGGCGGGGTCGGGCCGGTCCACGCACCCGAAGGCGATACGCCTGACGCAGAGGGCGAGGCACCGGCGGGTGGGCAGGGGGCCTTGGTTGACAGACCGGCAGGCACGGTTCGGACGGTTGCGCCGGACAGGCAGTTGGCGTGGCCCTTGGTTGCAGTTGGGAAGGTCCAGCCGACGTCGACGGTGTTGCCGGTGAAGGTGTTGTCGGCGATCTTGTTGGCGTTCGGAGGGATGTCCTGGGTTG
>NZ_DASRVN010000289.1:0-23490 GCF_035655035.1 Kribbella sp.
GTACAGCCGGGCGCCGTTGGTGAGGATCACGTTCGCCAGGCCGGTCTCCTCGTCGGTGAGCTGGCTGGAGTCCGCCACCTCCCGGCTGAGGTCGAACCCGCGCGCGTCCCGTAACGGGTGCTCCTCGTCGAAGTCCCACCGTGTCTTGCGCGCGAGCGGCTGCGTCTGGGCGTAGCCGTTCACCACCTGGCTCGAGGTCAGCATCGGGTTCGCCCCGGGCTGGCCCGGCACCGAGATCCCGAACTCGGTCTCGGTACCCATGATCCGCCGAACACTCATGCAGTCGAGCCTACGCGGTACCGGCGACGAAGGGGGCATGCGGAGAGGTGGTGCCGTCGCGAGCGTCGTCCCGCGGAGTGCTGGGCAAGGCGGAGGAGGGAGGCAGGACGGAGTCCTTCCGACCGACGACAACGCCGCCCAGTGCCCGCGGGGCGGCGCGTAGCAGGCACCACCTCTCCGCATGCCTCCTCAAGTTGTTGTTGTGTCCACAGGGTTACGTGTGAGACTGCGCGAGTGGACGAACTGGTGGCGTTGCTCGATGACAACAATCGGGTGGTCGGGTCGGCGCCTCGGTCGGTGATGCGGCGGGACAACCTGCGGCATTCGGCCACCGGTGTGGTTGTCCGGAATTCGGCCGGTGACATCTACGTGCACCGCCGGACGCCGACCAAGGACGTCTATCCGAGCCGGTACGACTTCGCGGCAGGTGGTGTCGTGGCGGCGGGTGAGGAGCCGTTCCACGCAGTCGTCCGGGAGCTCGAGGAGGAACTCGGGATCGCGGGCGTGGAGCTGACGCGGCTGCCGGAGGGCGACTACGCGGACGAGAACACGCGGTACCACGCCTACCTGTACACCTGTATGTGGGACGGCCCCGTCCGGCATCAGCCGGAGGAGGTCGCGTGGGGCGCGTGGATGTCGCCCGCGGAGCTCGTCGCCAAGTTCGACGAGTGGGAGTTCATGCCGGACACGGTCGGCCTGCTCGGTTCGTACGTCCGGAACCTGACGATCGGCGAGGGCTGGGACAGCCACGCCTGGGCGGAGGGACCGTGGCTGCACCGCGCCCCGCGCCGCCCGGAGATCTGGCCGCGGCTGCTCGCCGAGGTCACGCTCCTCCCCTGGCTCGCGCCGCAGCTGCCGTTGCCGGTACCGGCGCCTGAGCTGACCGTGGACGGCGTACGCCATCTGATGCTTCCCGGCGAACCGCTCACGGGCGGCGACGTCGAGGCCGGCCGGGCGCTGGGTGCCTTCCTGAAGGCTTTGCACAGCGTCGACCCGACGGAGGCCGTCGTGTACGGCGCACTCGACGCAGCGACCGCCACAGCCGCGAAGACGGCCGAGCTGGAGGAGTTCCGGCAGCAGATCGTCCCGCTCCTCCCCGCCGAGGTACAGGACCAGGCAGGGCAACTGCTGGACCGGGTCGCACAGGTCCGGACCTCTCTGATCCACTGCGACTTCGGGCCGGAGCACATCCTCACCGTCGACGGCCGGATCACCGGCATCATCGACTGGACCGACGCGGTCATCGGCGACCCGGCGCTCGACCTCTGCTGGCCACTCAACGGCGCACCCGAGGCGGTTCGTACCGGCGTCCTCGAGGTCTACCGCCCCACCCCGGACCTGGTCGAGCGTTCGAAGGACTGGGCCCGGCTCTCCCCCTGGTACGGCGTCCACCGCGGCCTGCGGCTCGACCTCGCCGACGAGGTCCGCAACGGGCTGCGCGAGATCCGGGATCGGCTCTGATGCAACCATTCGCCCCGTGACCGGTCACTAGCTGATGTGAAGATCATCCTGACTGACGATACGGAGCCGTCGATGGCTACGGGATCCGCCGACCAGGAGCTGTGGGAGCGGTTGCGCGTCGGTGACCATTTCGCCCTCGGCGAGCTGTTCGACCGGTACGCCGACGACGTACGGGCGTTCGCGTTCCGGCGGACCGCCTCCTGGGCGACAGCGGACGACGTGGTCCAGGCGACGTTCCTGAGCACCTGGCGGCGCTTCCAGCGCGACCCACCGGGTCCGCTCACCGGCGCGACCGCTCGCGGCTGGCTGCTGATCGTGGCCGGCAACGAGTGCCGGGCGCTGGCCCGGACCGCGAACCGGCTGCGCGGACTGCTCGATCGGCTGCCGTACCCGGCGCCGTACGACGACCACGCCCCGGACGTCGCCCGCCGCCTCGACGACGAGCGCCGGATGTCGGCGATCCGTCGCGCCGTCGCCGAACTTCCCCGGCACGAACGCGAGACGCTCGAACTCGTCGTCTGGTCCGGGCTCACCACCGCCGAGGCCGCGGACGCGCTCGGCGTACCGGTCGGGACCGTCAAGGCCCGGCTGCACCGCACCCGTCAGCGTTTCCCCGATCTGCTCACCCGGGTCGCCCTCAACGAGGAGCTCTCATGAACCTCCGCCTCGATCCCCCACAGGTACCGCCGCTGAGCACCGCCGAACGGACCCGGCTCCGCAACCGGGTGATGGACCAGGCGCGGCCCAGCGAACACCGCCCGCGCCGGCAGTGGATCGCGCCGCTGGTCGGCGTCGGCGCCGTCGCCGCCGTGGTCGCCGGAACGCTGGTCGTCACCCACAAGTCCCCCACCGACGTCCGCACCGCCGGTACGCCGGCACCCGTCGCCACCCGGTTACAGGGCACGCCAGAGGCCAAGGTCGGCGTCGATCGCGGCCCGGTACCGCAGGCCGAGCTTGCGACGATCGTCGCCGACTGCTCGTTCCCGGACGAGACAGGTCCTGCCCAGCTCGTGTGGAGCCGTCACGTCCGGGGCATCACGAAGGACAGCACCGCGCTGGTCGCACTGGCGCGTGACACGAGCCGGCCCACTGCGCAGTCCACTGTGGCCCGCGGTCGCAAGCCGGGACCGGGCGGCGCCCCCGACTTCGCCAAACTCGGTTACCGGTTCTGCATGTCGCGTGTGCCGCCGAGCGCCAAGCTCGGCGCGATCGGAAGCGTCGGCCGGGTCGCGGACAAGACCTGGCGGGCCGAACCCACGACGGAACGCGGTCTGGTCACGCTGAGCACTCAGGACGGCGACTTCACGGCCGACCTGACCACGCTGCAGGCGTGGCGGCTCTACCGCGCGCACCCGGACGTCGCCAAGGTCGAGGCGCGGTACGTCCTGAACGGCAAGCCCGGCCCGTGGACGAGCGGCGTGGTCGACGGCGGCTTCGCCTACACGGAGGTCCAGGCGCGCGGCAAGTTCACCGTCGGCCAGAGGCTCACGACCGAGGTCCGTGCCTTCGACGCCCAGGGCAAGCAACTCCCGGTGAGCTAACGACGGCGGGCGAGCGTCCGGGCGTAGTTGATGCCGACCAGGCCGATCCAGCAGATCAGCACGCCGGTCTTGCCCATCATGTCGGCCGCGATCGCGGTGATCGGGATCGCGGCGACGATCGAGATGATCGCCAGCGCCAGCCCGCCCGGGTCGGTCTCGCGGCTCGGTGGCTTCACCGGTGGCCGGCCCGGGACCGGCTCGGGCAGCAGCCCGGCGCGCCGCTGCAGGTCGCGCTGGTCGAGCCTTTCCAGGAAGCCGTCGATGATCTCGGCCTCGTACTCCGGGCCGAGCTCCTGCCGCGCCGCCACTGCCGCCCGTAGGTCCTTGCGCAGATCGTCCGTCGCCATAGCAGCAAGGTACGACCGTCAGCACCCCCCCTCCAATGGGGGAAACCCCCGGATCACACCGGGGGTTAGCACCACCCCCACCGGGCACAACGACACCGCCCCCGCACCGGAAACGGTGCGGGGGCGGTCCGTCGTACGGCGTGTTACAGGTACTGCCCGGTGTTGGTCGCGGTATCGATCGACCGGCCCGGTTCGGTGCCCTGCTTGCCGGAGATGAGCGTCCGGATGTAGACGATCCGCTCGCCCTTCTTGCCGGAGATCCGGGCCCAGTCGTCCGGGTTGGTGGTGTTCGGCAGGTCCTCGTTCTCCTTGAACTCGTCCACGCAGGCCTGCAGCAGGTGCTGCACCCGCAGGCCCTTCTGGTTCTCGTCCAGGAACGCCTTGATCGCCATCTTCTTCGCCCGGTCGACGATGTTCTGGATCATCGCGCCCGAGTTGAAGTCCTTGAAGTACAGGACCTCCTTGTCGCCGTTCGCGTAGGTGACCTCGAGGAACCGGTTCTCGTCGGCCTCGGTGTACATCCGCTCGACCGTGCGCTGGATCATGCCGTCCACGCACGCCTGCCGGTCGCCACCGAACTCGCCGAGGTCGTCGACGTGCAGCGGCAGCCCACTGGTCAGGTACTTCGAGAAGATGTCCCGGGCCGCCTCGGCGTCGGGGCGCTCGATCTTGATCTTCACGTCCAGCCGGCCGGGCCGCAGGATCGCCGGGTCGATCATGTCCTCGCGGTTGGAGGCGCCGATGACCAGGACGTTCTCCAGGCCCTCGACACCGTCGATCTCGCTCAGCAGCTGCGGGACGATGGTGTTCTCGACGTCGGAGGACACACCGGAGCCACGAGTCCGGAACAGCGAGTCCATCTCGTCGAAGAACACGATCACCGGCATGCCCTCGGAGGCCTTCTCCCGGGCCCGCTGGAAGACCAGGCGAATGTGCCGCTCGGTCTCACCGACGTACTTGTTCAGCAGCTCGGGGCCCTTGATGTTCAGGAAGAAGGACTTCTGGCCGGCGGCACCGGTCTTCTCGGCGACCTTCTTGGCCAGCGAGTTCGCCACCGCCTTGGCGATCAGCGTCTTGCCACAGCCGGGCGGGCCGTACAGCAGGACGCCCTTCGGCGGCTTGAGCTCGTGCTCCAGGAACAGGTCCTTGTGCAGGTACGGCAGCTCCACCGCGTCGCGGATCGCCTCGATCTGGCCGGACAGGCCGCCGATCTGCGTGTAGTCGATGTCCGGGACCTCCTCGAGGATCAGCTCCTCGACCTCGGACTTCGGGATCTTCTCGTAGACGTACCCGGAGCGCGGCTCCAGCAGCAGCGAGTCGCCGGCCCGCAGCGGTACGTCGAGCAGCGGCGACGCGAGCCGCACCACCCGTTCCTCGTCCGCCTGGGCGATCACCAGCGCCCGCTCACCGTCGGCGAGCAGCTCCTTGAGCATCACCACGTCGCCGACGACCTCGTACTCGCAGGCCTCGACCACGTTGAGGGCTTCGTTCAGCATCAGTTCCTGGCCGAGCTTGAGCTCGTCCAGGTCCACCGACGGGCTCGCCGCGACCCGGAGTTTCCGGCCGCCGGTGAACACGTCGAGCGTGTCGTCTTCGTTCCGTCCGAGGAAGGTGCCGAATCCGGACGGCGGTTGCGCCAGCCGGTCGACCTCCTCCTTCAGGGCGATGATCTTCTCTCGCGCCTCCCGCAGCGTGTCGGCCAGCCGCTCGTTCTGAGCGGTGACACTCGCCAAGGAGGCCTGGGTTTCGGACAGCCTGCTCTCGAGCGACCGGCTGTCTGCCGGGTGCTCGAGCAGCCGACGTCGCAACGCCGCGACCTCGGCCTCCAGGTACCGGACCTGGTTACGCAGTTCTGCCGCGGTAGGACTCTCGTCTCCAGCCACGATCATCACCTCACCATGTGGGGCTCGACCCTATGGACCTTACCCAGAAAACCTCGCCGGGCAAGCTGAATCCCATCACGTGTCGGTTGCGGATGGGCAGGTTGCCTACGGCATGTCGCCGGAAGTTCCGGATACCGCGTCGGTGCCCGGCTCGGCGCGCCGCGGGCCGGAGTAGTCGTCGCCGTACGCGCCCGGGGCCGGGCGGCGCTTCTTCCGCGGCGCCTGGACGCCGTGCGCCATCCTCCGGGCGGTCACGAGGAACGCCGTGTGCCCCTGCATCCGGTGCCCGGGACGGACGGCGAGACCCTCCACGTGCCAGTCTCGCACGAGCGACTCCCACGCGCGCGGCTCGGTGAACTCGCCGTGCGCCCGCAGCGTCTCCACGACCCGGCTCAGCTGCGTCGTGGTGGCGACGTACGCGCAGAACACCCCACCGGGTGACAGTGCCTCGGCGACGACGTCGACGCACTCCCACGGCGCCAGCATATCGAGTACGACGCGGTCCACGTCCTGCTCGTCCAGCTTCTCGACAAGGTCGCCGACCTCGAGCCGCCAGGCCGGGTGCTCGCCGCCGAAGAAACCGGTGACGTTCTTCCGCGCGACCTCGGCGAAGTCCTCGCGGCGCTCGAACGAGATCACCTGCCCGTGGATCCCGGCCGCGCGCAGCAGCGCCGTGGTCAGCGCGCCGGACCCGGCGCCCGCCTCGACCACCTTCGCGCCGGGGAAGATGTCGGCCATCGTGACGATCTGCGCGGTGTCCTTCGGGTAGATCACCGCGGCGCCGCGCGGCATCGACACCGAGTAGTCGGCCATCAGCGGGCGCAGCGCCAGGTACTCGACGTTGCCCTTGGAGCGGATCGTGACCGCG
Source organism: Kribbella sp. (assembly GCF_035655035.1). Taxonomy (GTDB): domain Bacteria; phylum Actinomycetota; class Actinomycetes; order Propionibacteriales; family Kribbellaceae; genus Kribbella. Next base: position 6,380 of record NZ_DASRVN010000289.1, read on the forward strand.
TCCGGGCCGTCGATCAGGTCGTCGTGCGCGATGCCGCCCTTGGTGGTGTGGAAGATCTTCCCGCGCTCCAGCTTCACCGAGTGCCGGCGGCCCTTGGAGTCCTGCAGGGTGATCCACTCGCCCTCCTGCAGCGGTCCGTGGTGGACGCCGGAGAACGCCTGGTCGGGAAAGTCGCGCAAGTCAGCCATAAGGCGCTCACCTTAACTTTCGGTCACCGGAACCCTGTAATCAGCGGCCCCGGAACGCCCTCTCCACGTCAGCCGTGGCGAGCACGCCGTAGACGCCGCCGGCGGCGTCCAGGACCAGGTACTCCGACGCCGGGTGCTGACGGAGTGTGGCGAGGATCTCCTCGCCGGTGTCGTTCACGCCGATGATGTGGCCCGCGCCGATCCGGGTGGAAACCTCGCTCACCGTGGTCCACGGGCGCTGGTTCGGGGCGACGGCGGCGACCGCGGACTCCGACACCAGCGCGTGCGGCCTGCCGTCGCCGTCGATCACCACGACCGCGCCCGCCTGGCCCTCCCCGGCCATCCGGACCGCCTCGGAGATCGGCGTACCGGAATGGACGGCGATGGCGCGCCGGGCCAGCGTCCGGACCTGGAGGGCGGGCAGCTTGCGCCGCAGCCGGGCCTGCATCAACGACGCGGTCGACCCGGACCAGAGGAAGAACCCGATCAGCAGCGCGATCACGAAGTCGAGGATCGACGGCTGCCAGCCCCAGATCTGCTCGGCGATCACCGGGCCGGCCAGCACCAGGATCGCCAGCCCGCGACCGGCCCAGGCCGCGACGACCGTACCGGTGTGCATGTTGCCGGTGAGCTTCCAGACGATCGCCCGCAGCACCCAGCCGCCGTCCAGCGGCAGGCCGGGCAGCAGGTTCGTGACGCCGACGATCAGGTTCGCGATGCCGAGCTCCCAGAGCGCGACGTACCCGACGCCCTCGTCGAAGGCGCGGGCGGCGAAGTACGCCAGGCCGCCGACGATCAGCGACGCGACCGGGCCGACGACCGAGACCGCGAACTCCTCGAGCGGCGACTTCCGCTCGCCCTCGATGTGCGTACCGGCCGCGAAGAAGCCGAGGTTGATCTCGGAGACCCCGATCCCGAACCGCATCGCCATCAGCGCGTGCGCGAGCTCGTGCACCAGGATCGAGAACGTGAACGCGACCACGAACGCGAACGCCGCGACGTACCGCCAGCCGCCGAGCGACGGGAACTGCTGCCCGATGATGGTGGCGAAGCCGAGCGCCAGCAGCATCGCCACCGGCAGCCAGGTGAACCGCATCGTCAGCCGGATCCCGCGGACACGACCGAGCACCCACGTTCCGGGCGGCGTCGGGCCGGCCGGCGGGGCGGGGTTGTCGGGGTCGCGCGAGTCAGCCATCGAGGCAACGCTACTTGGCCCGCGGTAACTGCCTGCTACGGCCCTGGTTTTCCACAGGCCGGGGTGGGGTGCGCGCGAAGTGTCGGTGGTTGTGCCTAGGGTTTGGGGCATGAGCGAGCGGAGCGAGGTCATCATCCAATACAGCGCGCCTCGTGCCTCATCCGCGCCCGGAGCGAAGCGAGGACGTGGATGAGTACCGCAGCAGTCGAAGTCGAGCCGCATCCGCGGGGTGCCCTGTCTCCGTCCAGGGCCGCGGACTTCATGAGTTGCCCGCTCAAGTACCGGTTCCGGGTCGTCGACAGGTTGCCGGAGAAGCCCTCGCCGGCCGCGGTCCGCGGGACAGTGGTGCACGCCGTGCTGGAGCGGTTGTTCGACCTGCCGCGCGGGCAGCGGACGCTGGAGCAGGCCGCGGAGATGCTCGAGCCGCAGTGGCAGCGGCTGCTCGAGGAGGAGCCGGAGGTCGGCGAGCTGTTCGCGGAGGACGCGAGCGGCGAGGAGCTGGCCAAGTGGCTCGCCGAGGCGCACCAGCTGCTCGGCAAGTACTTCACGCTCGAGGATCCGAACGCACTGGAGCCCGCCGAGCGGGAGCTGTATGTGGAGACCGCGCTGGACTCCGGCCTGGTGCTTCGTGGGTACGTCGACCGGCTCGACGTCGCGCCGACCGGTGAGATCCGGGTGGTCGACTACAAGACCGGCCGCTCGCCCTCGGAGTTCTTCGAGGCGAAGGCGCTCTTCCAGATGAAGTTCTACGCGCTCGTGCTGTGGAAGCTGCGCGGCGTCGTCCCCGCGATGCTGCAACTGGTGTACCTCGGCAACGGCGAGATCGTCCGGTATGTCCCCGACGAGGCCGACCTGCGCGCCTGCGAGCGGAAGGTCTCCGCGCTCTGGGTGGCGATCACCCGCGCGCTCGACTCCGGCGACTGGCGCCCGAGCCCCGGACCCCTCTGCAACTGGTGCGACCACAAGGCGATCTGTCCCGCCTGGGGCGGCACCCCGCCACCGCTGCCCACCCGCTCGGTCGAGGAGGTCGCGGCCGAGTCCGCCGGCATCGATCTGATCACCGTGGACGGGTAAGACCTGGCGAGGAACCCTGGGTGGATACGGTTCGTCGCATGACTGTGGGCGATCTGGCGGTCCAGGCGATCGAGGTCTGGAAGCGGTACGGCGGTGGCTCGACGCAGGTGGACGCTCTGGCCGGTGTCAGCGCGGACTTCGGCAGGGGCCGGTTCACCGCGATCATGGGCCCGTCCGGCTCCGGCAAGTCCACGCTGCTGCACTGTCTGGCCGGCCTGGACAAGCCGTCCGACGGCAAGGTGCTGCTCGGCGACGTCGACCTGACCACGCTCCCGGAGAAGCAGCTCACGCATCTGCGCCGGGACCGGATCGGGTTCGTGTTCCAGGCGTTCAACCTGGTCCCGACGCTGTCCGCGCTGGAGAACATCACGCTCCCGCTCGACCTCGCCGGCCGGAAACCCGACCAGGACTGGCTGGCCACGGTCGTCGACACGATCGGCCTCGCCGACCGCCTCGGCCACCGCCCATCCGAACTGTCCGGCGGCCAGCAGCAACGCGTCGCCTGCGCCCGGGCGCTGGTGTCCCGCCCGGATGTGGTGTTCGCCGACGAACCCACCGGCAACCTGGACTCCCGCTCCTCCGGCGACGTCCTCGACTTCCTGCACCGCTCCGTCCGCGAATTCCAGCAGACCGTCGTGATGGTCACCCACGACCCGTCCGCGGCGTCGTACGCCGACCGGGTGCTGTTCCTGGCCGACGGCAAGCTCCGGTCCGAACTGATCGACCCGACCGCCGAATCCGTCCTGGACCGCATGAAGCAACTGGACCCGGCCACCGAACTGGCCGGCTGATGTTCAAGCTAGGGCTCCGTTCGGTCCTCGCCCACCGCCTCCGCTTCGTCCTCTGCACGATCGCCGTCACGCTCGGGGTCTCGTTCGCCGCCGGCGCGATGGTCTTCACCGACACCCTGTCCACCGCGCTGAAGAAGAACTTCGAGGTCAGTACGGCCGACATCACGGTCACGCCGTCGTCGCCGATCGCGAGCGGCACCGACCGGCCGCCGATGTTCCAGTCCGCGGTCGCCGACCGGATCAGGACCGTGCCGGGCGTCGCCGACGCCGTACCGCAGCTGCTGGTCAGCGACGTGCAGATCCTCGGGCCGGACGGCAAGCTGATCGAGAACTACGGTCTGACCAGCTTCGGCGCGTCCTGGCCGCGGGACCCGCGGACCGCGCCGTTCAAGCAGGTCAGCGGTACTCCCCCGGCAGGTACCGAGCAGCTCGCGCTCGACGAGTCGACGGCGTCCCGGGTCGGGTATCACCTCGGCGACCAGGTGCGGATCGTCACCCCGGCGCGGTCGCTGACCGCGACGCTGACCGCGCTCACCACGCCGGCCGCCGCGGGTGTCGCGGCCGGTGCACCGCTGGTCAGCTTCGACGGCGCGAGCGCCCAGCTCCTGCTGCTCGGGCAGCCCGGCTGGACGTCGATCGCGGTGTCGCTCAAGCCCGGCGCGGATCGGAACGCCGTACAGCAGGCGATCGCCAAGACCGTCGGCAGCTCGGTGACGGTACGGACCGCCGAGCAGGTCACCGCCGACGGGCAGCACGACCTCGACAACACCTTCGGCGGGTTCAGCACGGTCCTGGCGCTGTTCGCCGGCCTGGCGCTGTTCGTCGGTACGTTCCTGATCGTCAACACGTTCGCGATGGTGGTCGCGCAACGGTCCCGCGAGCTCGCGATGCTGCGCGCGATCGGCGCGTCCCGCGGCCAGGTGACCAGGACGATCCTCGTTGAGAGCGCCGTCATCGGCTTCCTCGGGTCGACGGTCGGACTGCTGATCGGCATCGGCGTCGCGGTCGCGATCCGGTACGCGTACCAGCTGCTCGAGCTGCCGATCCCGTCCGCCTCGCTGCAGGTCAGCGCGGCCACGATCATCACCTGCTACGTGCTCGGTATCGGCGTCACGGTCGGCGCCGCCGCTCCGGCCGCCCGCCGGGCCGGGATGCTGCCACCGGTCGCAGCGATGCGCGACGACGTCGGTGTCCCGGAACGCTCGCTGCTCAAGCGGGTCTCGATCGGTGCCTTCATGCTGCTGATGGCGATACTGCTGTACGCCATCGCGATGAGCCTCGGCGGCCTGCCGGGCACGGTCCTGGTCGTCCTGGCCGGCGGGATCGCGGTACTCGCCGTCGTGATCCTCAGTCCGCTGATCAGCCGGTACGTCGTCCGCGCGCTGATGTACCCGTTCGGCCGCGAGGCCGCCGTGACCCTCGGCCGCCGGAACGCCGAGCGGAACCCCCGCCGTACGTCGGCCACCGCGTCCGCGCTGATGATCTCGGTGTCGCTGATCGCCGGGCTGCTGGTGATCGCCGCCTCGGCGAAGGCGTCGATCAACCAGAGCATCACCGACGCGCTCGGCACCTCCGACATCGTGGTCACCAACGACGGCACGCCCGCGTTCAGTACCGAGGTCGGCGACCGGGCGGCGAAGGTGCCGGGCGTCGGGGCCGTGCACCGGGTCCGGCAGCAGCCGGGCCAGGTCGGCAGCGCGAACGTCCAGGTCAGCGGCGTCTCCGACGGGACGCTCAGCGGGCCGATCAGCACCACCTTCGACTCCGGGTCCGCGACGGTGCTCGGCGCCGGGCAGGCGGTGCTCCCCCGCAACCTGGCGAAGACCCTGCAGCTCGGCGTCGGCAAGAGCTTCGACCTGAAGACCACCACCGGCACGCACCGGCTCACGGTCGGCGCGATCCTGGCCCCGAACCGGCAGCTGAACGCGGTCGTCCTGTCGCTTCCGGCGTACCAGAAGATCGGCGGCGCCGGCACGGACAACCTGCTGTACGTCGATGTTGCTCAAGGCAACCAGGTGCCGCAGGTCCGGGCCGGGATCCTCGACCGGCTGAAGAAGGACTACCCGACGCTGCAGGTCCGCGACCAGCAGGCGTACGCCGCGGCCGCCCGGGAGCCGGTGAACGGGGTGCTGGCCGGGGTCGGGTTCCTGCTCGCGATGGCGATCCTGATCTCGCTGCTCGGCATCGTGAACACGCTCGCACTCGGCGTCGTCGAGCGGACCCGGGAGATCGGGCTGCTGCGCGCGATCGGGACGGACCGCCGTCAGCTCGGCCGGATGCTGCGCGTCGAGTCGATCGCGATCACGTTGCTCGGCTCGTTGCTCGGGCTCGTGATCGGTGTGGTGATCGCGGCCTCGATCCAGTCGACGCTGGTGGACAACGGGCTCGGCGTTCGCGACATCCCGGTGCTGCAGTTGGTCGTGGCGGTGCTGGTCGCGGTGGGATTCGGGGTGCTCGCGGCGGTTTGGCCGGCCCGCCGGGCGGCTCGGCTGGATGTACTGCGGGCGATCGCCTCGGAGTGAGAGGTCGCGCGAGTTGGCGGCGCGCAGCAGGCTCCAGCCACTCGCGGGACCTCTGAGGTGGAGCCAGACCAGTGAAACGCAGGTAGCCTGCGGGTGTGCCGGGCACCGTGCAGTCGATCGAGCGGGCCGCGGCGGTGCTGCGACTGCTCGCCGCCGCGCCGAACGGGCTGGGGGTCGCCGATCTGGCGAACGCGCTCGGCCTGGCGAAACCGACCGTGCACGGCATCCTGCGGACGCTGCACCAGGTCGGGTTCGTGGAGCAGGACCACAGCGGCGCGCACTATCACCTGAGCGACGCGTTCGGGCGGCTCGGGGAGAGCTACCTGGATCCGAACGAGCTGCGCAGCCGGGCGATCAACTGGGCGGATTCGCTGGCGTCACGCAGCGGTGAGGTGGTCCGGGTCGGCCGGCTCGTCGAGGGGAAGGTCGTGGTCGTGCACCACGTGTTCCGGCCGGACGACAGCGACCAGGACCTGGATGTCGGTACGACGTTGCCGCCGCACGCGACCGCACTGGGGAAGGCCGTGCTCGCCTACGACACCAGCGGGGCGTCGCGGCCGCGCGTACTGGAGGCGTACACGACACGGACGATCACCGACCCGGCTCGGCTGGCGGAGGAGCTGGCCGGGGTCCGGGCCCGCGGGTGGGCGGCGGAGTTCGAGGAGCACACGGTGGAGCTGGCGAGTATCGCGGCGCCGATCCGCGGCCTCGGCGGCCTGGTGGTCGGCGCCGTCGGCCTGGCCGGCCGGATCGAACGCATCTGCGACAGCCGCCTGCGGCACCGCGACGACCTGGTCACGATGGTCCGCGCCACCGCCGAAGCCATCGCCCGCGACCTCCGGGACGACACATGATCCGCAGGAGGGGGCACGAGAATGGCTGAGCAGTACGTAGCCGCGGTGGACCAGGGGACGAACTCCACCCGGTGCATCCTGTTCGACCGGCGGGGGCGGTTGGTGTCGGTGGCGCAGCGGGAGCACCGGCAGTTGTTCCCGCGGCCGGGGTGGGTGGAGCACGACGCGGAGGAGATCTGGCGGAACGTGACCCGGGTGGTGCCGGCGGCGATCAAGCAGATCGGCGCCGAGCCGTCGCAGGTCGTTGCCATCGGCATCACCAATCAGCGGGAGACCAGCCTGCTCTGGGACCGCGCCACCGGCCGGCCGATCGGGCACGCCGTGGTCTGGCAGGACACCCGCACCGACCGGCTGGTGACCGAGCTGGCGGGCGACGCCGGCCCGGACCGGTTCGCGGACCGCTGCGGGCTGCCGCTGACGACGTACTTCTCGGCGCCGCGGATCCGCTGGATGCTCGACCACACGCCCGGTCTGCGGCAGCGGGCCGAGCGCGGCGAGATCCTGTTCGGCACGATGGAGACCTGGCTGATCTGGAACTTCACCGGCGGCCGGCACCTGACGGACGTCACCAACGCCAGCCGGACCATGCTGATGAACATCGAGACGCTCGACTGGGACGACGAGCTGCTCGCGGCGTTCGACGTACCGCGGGCGATCCTGCCGGAGATCCGCCCGTCGTCGGGGGTGTTCGCGACCGCGACCGAGGTACTCCCCGGGGTCCGGATCGGCGCCGCGCTCGGCGACCAGCAGGCCGCGCTGTTCGGGCAGACGTGTTTCAGCGCCGGTGAGGCGAAGTGCACGTACGGCACCGGCTCGTTCCTGCTGATGAACACCGGGCAGGAGATCGTCCGGTCCAAGCACGGGATGATCACGACGGTCGCGTACCGGATCGGCGACCAGCCGGCGTCGTACGCGCTGGAAGGCTCGATGGCCGTCACCGGCTCGCTGGTGCAGTGGTTCCGGGACGGGCTCGGGATGATCCACACGGCGGCCGAGATCGAGACGCTGGCGCGGACCGTCGACGACAACGGTGGCGCGTACATTGTGCCGGCCTTCTCCGGTCTGTTCGCGCCGCACTGGCGCAGCGAGGCGCGCGGCGTGATCGCGGGCCTGACCGGCTACATCACCAAGGGGCACCTGGCCCGCGCGGTCCTGGAGGCGACCGGGTTCCAGACGCTCGAGGTGGTGGACGCGATGAACGCGGATTCCGGGATCGCGCTGACCGCGCTGAAGGTCGACGGCGGGATGACGGCGAACAACCTGCTGATGCAGTTCGTCGCCGATCTGCTGGACGTCCGCGTCGTCCGCCCGATGGTCACCGAGACGGTCTCGCTCGGCGCCGCGTACGCCGCCGGCCTCGCGGTCGGGTACTGGCCGGACCTCGAAGGCCTCCGCAGCAACTGGCACCGGGCCGGCCAGTGGATGCCGCACATGGACCCCGCCCGCCGCGCCACCGAGTACGCGAACTGGCAGGCCGCCGTCCAGCGCACCTTCAACTGGATCCGCCCCGAGGACCAGGAACTGTAGGGAGGGCCGCCCGGCCGGCCCTCCCCAACCCCTCCGGTACTAGGCCGGCGACACGATGTCCGGTGCCTCCAGGCGGACCTTGTCGGCGGACTCGTCGTCGGGCTGGTCCTGGGAGTCGCGTTCGGACTGGACGCGCTTGAGGTAGAACGAGACCTCGCGTTCGATGGTCCGCTCGTCCCAGCCGAGGATCGGGGCGATCAGCCGGGCGGCGGCCTCGGCGGCCCCGACGCCGCGGTCCCAGGCCTCGATCGAGATCCGGGTCCGGCGGGCCAGGACATCGTCGAGGTGCCGGGCGCCCTCGGCCTTGGCGCCGTACACGATCTCGGCCTTCAGGTAGTCCTGCGTCCCGGGCAGCTGCTCGCCGAGCGACGGGTCCTCGGCGACGAGCGCGAGCACCTCGTCGACCAGGGCGCCGTACCGGTTGAGCAGGTGCTCGATCCGCGCCACGTGCAGCCCCGAGCGCTGCGCGATCAGCTGACGCTGGTTCCACAACGCCTGGTAGCCGTCGGCGCCGACCAGCGGGATGTTCTTCGTGACGCTGCGCGGCACCCGCCCGTCGAGCGCGGCCGCGGCCGCGTCGATCGCGTCCTTGGCCATCACCCGGTACGTCGTGTACTTGCCACCGGCAACCACCACGAGGCCCGGAGCCGCGTGCGCGACGACGTGCTCCCGGGACAGCTTCGACGTACTCTCCGACTCCCCCGCGAGCAGCGGCCGCAGACCGGCGTACACGCCCTCGACGTCCTCCCGGGTGAGCGGCGTCGTCAGTACGGCGTTCACGTGGTCGAGCAGGTACTCGATGTCCTTGCTGGTGGCCGCCGGGTGCGCCTTGTCCAGCCGCCAGTCGGTGTCGGTGGTGCCGATCAGCCAGTGCCGGCCCCACGGGATGATGAACAGCACCGACTTCTCGGTCCGCAGGATCATCCCGGTGCTGGACTGGATCCGGTCCTTCGGTACGACCAGGTGGATGCCCTTCGACGCGCGCACGTGGTACTGCCCGCGCTCCCCCACCATCGCCTGCGTGTCGTCGGTCCAGACGCCGGTCGCGTTCACGACCTGCTTCGCGCGGACCTCGAACTCCCGCCCGCTCTCCAGGTCCTTCGCCTGGACCCCGGTGACCCGCTCGCCCTGCCGGAGGAACCCGGTGACCTTCACCCGGTTCGCGACCAGGGCGCCGTACGACGCCGCGGTCCGGGCGAGCTCCATCGTGTGCCGCGCGTCGTCGACCTGCGCGTCGTAGTACTGCAGCGCACCGACCAGGGCGGACTTCTTCAGCGACGGGACCAGCCGCATCGCGCCGCGCCGGGTCAGGTGCCGGTGGATCGGCAGGCCGGCGCCGAGGCCGGAGCTGACCGCCATCCCGTCGTACAGCGCGACGCCGGCACCGGCGTAGAACCGCTCCCACCACCGGTGCTGCAGCGGGTACAGGAACGGCACCGGCTTCACCAGGTGCGGCGCCAGGCGTTGCAGGAGCAGACCGCGCTCCTGCAGCGCCTCGTGCACGAGCCGGAAGTCGAGCATCTCCAGGTAGCGCAGGCCGCCGTGGATCAGCTTGCTGGACCTGCTGGAGGTGCCGCTCGCGAAGTCGCGGGCCTCCAGCAGTCCGGTGGTCAGGCCGCGGGTGGCGGCGTCGAGCGCCGACCCGGTGCCGACCACCCCGCCACCGATCACCAGGACGTCCAGTTCGCGTCCGTCCGCCAGCGCGTCGATCGCGTCGGCCCTTGCTTGCGGTGACAGAGCCACTACAGCCACTGTTGTTTCCTCCGAACTCGTTGTTGCCTGGCAATCAGTCGACGTCGACCCAGTCAAGCGTTCGCTGGACGGCCTTCTGCCAGCCGGCGTACCCCTGAGCGCGCTGCTCGTCGTTCCACTGCGGCTCCCACCGCTTGTCCTCGTTCCAGTTCTGCACCAGCTCGTCCTTGTTCTTCCAGAAGCCCACCGCCAGCCCGGCCGCGTACGCCGCACCGAGCGCCGTGGTTTCCGCGACCACCGGCTTGCTCACCGGTACGCCGAGGACGTCGGCCTGCATCTGCATCGCCAGCTCGTTCGCCGTCACACCGCCGTCGACCTTGAGAACGTCGAGCCGCACGCCCGAGTCCTTCTCCATCGCGTCCGCGACGTCCTTGCTCTGGTAGCAGATCGCTTCCAGTGTCGCGCGGGCCAGGTGGGCGTTGGTGTTGAACCGGGACAGCCCGACGATCGCCCCGCGGGCGTCGGAACGCCAGTACGGCGCGAACAGCCCGGAGAACGCCGGCACGAAGTACACGCCGCCGTTGTCCTGGACCTGCTTGGCCAGCGTCTCGATCTCCGCCGCGCCCGAGATGATGCCCAGCTGGTCCCGCAGCCACTGCACGGCGGAGCCGGTGACCGCGATCGAGCCCTCCAGCGCGTACACGGGGGCCTCGTCGCCGAACTTGTAGCACATCGTGCTGAGCAGGCCGGCCTTCGACCGGACCAGCTCGGTCCCCGTGTTCAGCAGCATGAAGTTGCCGGTGCCGTAGGTGTTCTTCGCTTCACCAGGGTTGAAGCACACCTGCCCGACGGTCGCCGCCTGCTGGTCGCCGAGGTCGCCGGTGAGCGGGATGACGCCCCCGAGCGGGCCGTTGGCCAGCGTCTCGCCGTACTTGTTCGGGTCCGACGACGGCCGGATCTCCGGGAGCATCGACCGCGGGATGTTGAAGAAGCCGATCAGCTCGTCGTCCCAGTCCAGGGTCTCGAGGTTCATCAGCATGGTCCGGCTGGCGTTGGTCACGTCGGTGACGTGGACGCCGCCCTCGGTGCCGCCGGTCAGGTTCCACAGCAGCCAGGTGTCGGTGTTGCCGAAGATCGCGTCGCCGGCCTCGGCGGCCGCGCGGACCCCGTCGACGTTCTCCAGGATCCACTGCACCTTGCCGGCCGAGAAGTACGTCGCCGGCGGCAGGCCGGCCTTCTGCCGGATCACGTCGCCCTTGCCCTCCCGCTCCAGCGCGGAGGCGATCCGGTCGGTCCGGGTGTCCTGCCAGACGATCGCGTTGTAGTACGGGCGGCCGGTCTTGCGGTTCCAGACCACCGCGGTTTCGCGCTGGTTGGTGATGCCGAGCGCGGCCAGGTCGGTGGACTGCAGGCCCTGCGCGTTCATCGCGGTCCGGATCACCGCGCTGGTGCGCTCCCAGATCTCCACCGGGTTGTGCTCGACCCAGCCGGCCTGCGGCAGGATCTGCTCGTGCTCGAGCTGGTGCTTGCCCACCTCGTTGCCGGAGTGGTCGAAGATCATGAAGCGGGTGCTCGTGGTGCCCTGGTCGACGGCACCGACGAAGTCAGCCATGGAATGTCCTCTCCTCACGCAGGGATGTCATGCTGTCGTGTCCTCCTCGGGGATCCGGCCGGGCTCCTCGTCCTCGTCCGCGATCGGCAGGAAGCGGCCGACCAGCTGGTCGTAGATGAGGGCGCCGAGCAGCGCGCCGAGGATCGGCGCCACGATCGGTACCCAGAAGTAGACCTCGCCGAACTGATCCTTGAACGCCCCGCCGTACCCGGTGATGAAGGACGCCAGCCGGGGGCCGAAGTCACGGGCCGGGTTGATCGCGTAGCCGGCGTTCGTACCCCACGCCATACCGATGCCGACGACGACGAGACCGACGATGAACGGGGCCAGGTTGGCGGCCGGGGCGGTGTTGCGCAGGTCGGTGATGGCCAGGATCAGCAGCATCAGGATCGCGGTACCGATGATCTGGTCGCGGAAGCCGCCCCACAGGTGGACGCCGATGTCCGCGCCGTTGCCGGGCAGGGTCGAGAACACGATCTGGCTCTTCCGGGTCAGGCCGGGGTCGAACTTGTTGAGTGCCTCGGTGTAGTTCCAGCGAACCACCAGCGCCGCCAGGAACGCGCCGAGGAACTGCGCCAGCGCGTACGGCGCCACCTTCCGCCAGCTGAACCCGCGGAACGCCGCCAGCGCGATCGTGACCGCCGGGTTCAGGTGCGCGCCGGTCATCCGGCCCGCCACGTAGATTCCCAGGGTGACGCCCAGACCCCACGCCCACGCGATCGAGTCGTGGTTGCCGATCCCGCCGGCCACCACCTGCGCCACCACACCGACGCCGAACAGGATCAGGATGAACGTGCCCAGGAACTCGGCGGAACACTCCCCCAGAAGGGTCTTTGCCTTGACCGTCTCGGTCGTAGCCATACCGAACCTCCCTTCCTACGACTCAGCCGTGACGACCACGGCTGTCCGGAATGTAAGAGCGAACCTCGCGCGGAACAACGCCCGCCGTTCGACATTGTCGAACGGCGGCTACCGGGCTGGGGGTTGCGACACTCGGTGACTGACCGATCACTCATCCGTACGAACCTGAGCAGACGCTGAGTGCCCCGGAATCCCCGGTGCCAACCATTCGTTGACGCAACGCGTCTGGGGGTTGGGTCTACTCGACTTCGGAGGAAATGGATGAACGTATCGCTGCTAGGGGGCTGGTTTCCGGCGATGCTCGACGTGCTCGCCGCCGGGGCGCTGATCGCGGCCATCGGATGGCGGGACTACAAGTGGCACTGGCGGATGGTCCCGCTGATCGCGGCCGTCACGGTGCTGCTGACCCTCTTGGCGGCGTACCCGGGGGCCCAGGCGGTCGGGGTGACCGATCCGCTGCCGTTCTCGGTCTGGCTGTGGCTGGGCCTGGCAATCGGCGCCCTGCTGGTCCTGGCCGCCGGCTGGCGGACCGCGCGCTGGTGGCGACGCGGTATGGCGGTCGTGGCCGCGGCGCTCGCGGCGCTCGTCTGCGCGAACGGGATCAACCAGTTCGTCGGGTACTACCCGACCGTCGACTCCGCGATCAGCGACTGGACCAACACGCCGCTCCCGGGGCAGGTCTCGATGTCGCGGCTCCGGCGCGAGGCCAACGCGACCAAACCTCCGGGCGTCGGGAAACTCGTCCAGGTGACCATCCCGGCGACGTACAGCCATTTCAAGCACCGTCCGGAACTGGTCTACCTGCCGCCGATCTGGTTCGTCCGCAGCGAGCACCACCACCCGCTGCCCGTCGTCGAGCTGATCGGCGGTGAGCGCGGCGGCCCCGGTGACTGGGTCCGGCTCGGCAACGCCGTCCAGGTGTCCGACCAGTACGCGCGCCAGCACCACGGGTACGCGCCGATCCTGGTGTTCGTCGACGCGACCCGGAAGTTCGACAACGACACCGAGTGCGTGAACGGCCCGCGCGGGAACTCCGCGGACCACCTCGACCAGGACATCCCGAAGTACATCGAGAAGACCTTCGGCGCCTCCACGAACCCGCAGCAGTGGGCGGTCGCCGGGTTCTCGATGGGCGGGACCTGCTCGCTCGACCTGGTCGTCGAGCACCCGGACGTGTTCACCCACTTCATCGACATCTCCGGCGACCTCGCGCCGTACACCGGCAACGGCGCCCAGACGCTGCACGACCTGTACGGCGGTAGCGTGAGTCTGCAGCGGGCCAACGACGCGCGCCTGGTGATGCAGGCCCACGGCCCGTACAAGGGCGTCAGCGGACTGTTCCTGACCAGTACCCAGGAGCACCGGCACCAGCGCGAGGCGAAAGCGCTGTCGCTGGCCGGCACCAAGGTGGGAATCTGGTCCAGGGTGCAGATCTCCCCCGGCACGCATGTGTGGCAGTTCGCAGCGCCCGCCTTCGCGGCGGCCTATCCTTGGCTCGCGGACCAACTCGCCCACCCGGGGCCCGCACACCACCGCCCGACGAGTCAGCTCGCCCTTCCGGGGCATCACGAAACGAGGCGCACGAAAACCGCGTGATCCAGACACTTCGACGACTCTCCGTCGGCCTGGTCGTACTCATCGTCGTCACCGTGATCAGCGGCGCCGACACGGTGAGTGAGGTCTTCCGGCGCCCCCCGACGGGTCAGATCCAGGTCGTGGCCCTCGGCGACTCGGTCACCTCCGGCTCCAACTGCAACTGCTCGGCGTTCCCGCAGATGTACGGCGACCAGCTCCAGGAGCGCGGCACCACCGTCGGCGTCCAGAACCTGGGCGTCGGCGGTCTGGACTCGTCCGGGCTGCTGCAGACGCTGAACCAGCCCAACTCCCCCGCCGAGGTCGCCACCGCGGCCGCGAACGTCGTACTGCTGACCATCGGCGCGAACGACTTCGGCGACCACCACGACGACGTCACCAGCGGCCAGTGCTCGGCCGACTGCGTGTCCGACGAGTTCGAGCAGCTGACCGTGAACCTCGGCAAGATCCTCACCCGGATCCACGCGCTCCGCGACAACAAGCCGACCACGATCCTGATGACCGGCTACTGGAACGTCTTCGAGGACGGCGACGTCGCGGCCCGCCAGTACCCCACCAGCGGCCGGGTCGCCAGCGACCAGCTCACGCTCCGCACCAACGGCGCGATCAGCGCCGCGGCCGCGGCCGACGACGCGACGTACGTCGACATCTACACCCCGTTCAAGGACAGCTCGAACATCACGTCCCTGCTCGCCAGCGACGGCGATCACCCGAACGCGGCCGGCCACGCCCTGATCGCCACGGTCCTCCTCTCCGCAACGCCCAACCCTTTGCCCTCGTCCTCACATCAGGGAGGGTAGACACACCCAAGGGGGACGAGATGGCCGACTCGACGCCGTTCGCCGAGTTCGCGACCAGCAGGCACGCGGCGCTGTTCCGCTACGCGTACCTGCTGACCGGCGACCGCGGCCTGGCCGAGGACCTCGTCCAGGAGGGGCTGGTCAAGACCTACGTCAGCTGGCACCGCCTCCGCGACCCGCGGAACGCCGAGGCGTACACGCGGCGCACGATCACCAACACCGCGATCGCCTGGTGGCGTCGAAAGTCCTGGCACGCCGAGCGTCCGCACAACGACGTACCCGACCGTGCCGAGCACTCGGACGACGCGACCGCACGGGTCTGGCTGTGGCGGGAACTGCAGCAGCTGCCGCCCCGGCAACGCGCGGCGCTGGGCGCCGACGTCGTACAGAAGGCGGGGCTGACCGAATGAACGACCTGCTCAAGGAAACCCTCGCCGAACGCGCGGGCAGCATCGAACCGCCGCCGCTCGACCTGGACGCAATCATCGCGGCCGGCAACCGCCGCAGCTCCCGCCGCCGCGCCCTCACCATCTTCGGCGGCACCGCCGTAACCCTGGCCGGCGGCGGCCTCGCGGTCGCCGCGTCCCGCAAGCACCACGTGCCGCCGCCTGTGCCGACGCCGTTCGTCGAGCGCCGACCCACGTACGCGGTCGGCTCCGCGATCCACTACGGCTCGGACGTCATCTCGGTCGCGCCGCACAAGGTGAACGCTTTCGTCCAGACCGACACGGCGTTCGTCTTCCTGAACCAGAAGAACGACATCCACGTCGTCGATCGCTCCGGCGTACGAGCCCTCGGCAAAGGCGCTTGGAGCCTCACCGGCGGCTACGGCGGCACCCTGGTCGCCTGGGCCGAAGGCTTCAACGACCACTACGACTCGGTCGTGTACGACGTCGCCGCGCGCCGCGAGCTCGTCCGCACCGACGTCGGCAACCAGATCCCGCCCAACGCCAGCCTGGCGTACGGCCCAGAGATCGTCGCCCTCGACGGCAACCAGGCGTACTTCGGCACGCTCGAAGGCCTGTACCGCTGGGACCTCACGACCAACCGGGGCGAGCGCCTCGCCAGGGTCTCGCCCGTCGCGGTCCGCGCCGTCACGGCCGGGCTGTTCGTGTACCAGGTACCGCTCGATCAGCCCGGCACCGGGACCAGGCTGACGATCGCGAAGACCGTGAACCCCAGCGCCGCCGCGGAGTTCGTCGGCGGCGAGCAGGCGTTCCTGTCCCCCACCACGAAGTACCTCGTCACGCAGCCGGCCGACGCCCGCCCGGGCAACCAGAAGCTCCGGGCCGAACTCCACCTGTTCGACACGGCGTCCCGCCGGTCCGTCGCCCTGCCCGACCGATACCGCAGCAAGTTCTTCGGGCAGTGGCTCGACGGCACCACCTGCACGATCGCCGCCGAGCTCCGGTCCGGCGACCTGGATCTGCTGGTGGTCGACGCCCGGACCGGCACGGCCGAGGTCGCCGTACCGAAGTTCACCAAGCTCACCTTCAGCAAGACCCCGGCCTACATCGCGTCCTTCGCACTGCCGACCGGAAGACCGGTCGTCGACCTGGCCTGACTACGCCTGAGCGGTGGCCGCCGGGGCGTCCTGGTTTTCCGGGAAGTGGCAGGCGGTCTGGTGGCCGGGGGCCAGTTCGATCAGGGGTGGTTCCTGGGTCTTGCAGATGTCCTGGGCCTTCCAGCAGCGGGTGTGGAAGCGGCAGGCGGGCGGTGGGTTGATCGGGCTGGGGACGTCGCCCTGCAGCCGGATGCGTTCCTGCTTACCCTTGCGCTTGGTGTCGGGGACCGGTACGGCGGACAGCAGCGCGACCGTGTACGGGTGCATCGGGCGCTCGTACAGGCTGACGCGGTCGGCCAGCTCGACGATCTTGCCGAGGTACATGACGGCGACCCGGTCGGACACGTGCCGGACGACGGACAGGTCGTGGGCGATCATCACGTACGTCAGGTCGAACTCGTCCTGCAGGTCCTCGAGCAGGTTCACCACCTGCGCCTGGATCGACACGTCCAGCGCCGACACGGGCTCGTCCGCGACGATCAGCTTCGGGCGCAGCGCAAGCGTCCGGGCGATCCCGATCCGCTGCCGCTGGCCGCCGGAGAACTCGTGCGGGTAGCGGTTGTAGTGCTCCGGCGACAGGCCGACCAGCTCGAGCAGCTCCTGCACGGCCCGCTTCACGCCGTGCTCGGTCTTCACGTTCTGCAGCTTGAACGGCGCGCCGACGATCTTGCCGACCGTGTGCCGCGGGTTCAGCGAGCCGTACGGGTCCTGGAAGATCATCTGTACGTCGCGGCGCAGCGGGCGCATCCGGCCCTCGCCGAGGTGGCTGATGTCGCGGCCCTCGAAGACGATCTTGCCGGCCGTCGGCACCTCGAGCCGGGTGAGCAGCCGGCCGGTC
>NZ_DASRVN010000290.1:0-3411 GCF_035655035.1 Kribbella sp.
GACGGGCTGTTCCTGCCGATGGGCGCCAGCAAGCCGATGCGTATCCAGGGCGCCTGGGTCACCGAGAACGAGATCCGCGGCGTCGTCGAGCACTGCAAGGAGCAGCTGCAGCCGACGTACCGCGAGGACGTCACCGCGGCGCCCGGCCCGAGCAAGGACCTGGACGACGAGATCGGCGACGACCTCGACCTGGTGGTGCAGGCGGCGGAGCTGATCGTTTCCACCCAGTTCGGCTCGACGTCGATGCTGCAGCGTAAGCTCCGCGTCGGTTTCGCCAAGGCCGGCCGGCTGATGGACATCCTGGAGAGCCGCGGCGTCGTCGGCCCCAGCGAAGGTTCGAAGGCCAGGGACGTCCTGGTCAAACCCGACGATCTCGAGGACTTCATCAGCACGCTGCGAGGAGAGTGAGACCGTGACCGCCGCGAGCGCACTGCCCAGGCAGGACCGATTCGACGGGGACCCCGCGCCGACGCCGTTCACCGTCCGCGCCTCCCAGAAGGTGCACGGCGGCCTGGCCGTCGGCGCCGGGCTGGTCGCGCTCGGCTTCGCGGCGTCCGGCTCGACCAGCGCGACCGGCATCCTGCGCTGGATCGTCGCGGCCGCGTTCGCCGTCCTGGCCGTGGTGTGCGCCCGCGCGCTCACGGTCGGGGACATGCTGGTCGCCGACGACGTCGGCATCCGGCTGCGCATCGGGCACGAGTGGGTGGGTACCCGGTGGGAGGACATCGAAGAGGTGACGGTGCTGCAGCGCCGGCATCCGCTCGACGACGGGCGGATCGCCGTACATCTGCAGGATCCCGGGCCGATCCTCGGCGCACTGCCGAGTTCGACCCGCAAGACAACCGATGCGAACCGCCGACTGACGGGGTCGTCACTCGCGATACCGTTCGGGTTGACGGCGCGGCCGTCGAACGGGGAAGTGGTGCAGGCGCTGCACATGCTGGCCGACGCCAGGTGTCCGGTCAGGGAACAACTCTGACTCGTCCGTGACCCCGTCGTACCAAGGCCGTTGACATGTTGTTCACACGGGTGCCGGCGGTCGATTTCCCGATGACCTGAAGCGCGGACGAAGGAGAGGCGGTGGGGACGTGAGCATCGGCAGCGAGCTCACGGCGGCCCGCGAACGGGCCGACATGACGATCGAGCAGCTGAGCGCCGCGACCCGGATCAGAACCGGGTTGCTGATCGCCATGGAGGCCGACGACTTCTCCCGGTGCGGCGGGAACTTCTACGCCCGCGGGCACATCCGGGCGATCGCCCGCGTGGTCAAGGCCGACCCCGCGCCACTGCTCGCCACCTTCGACGCCGAACACGCCGCCGAGGACGAGAAGTCACGCCGCGAGGAACGCGTCGCGGTGAAGAGCCCGACCCTCCGCCCGGCCCGGCCACGCTGGGCGCTGGTGCTCGGCGCGATCCTGGTGGTCCTGATGGGCTGGGGAATGGTGCGGCTGTTCACGCTGCCCAGCGACATCGAGGCGAACGCCTCCAAGACCGCGACCACCTCGGCCACCGTGACCACGCCGACGCCGAAACCGACGCCCCAGCCGACCGTACGGCCGACCAAGAAGCCGGCGACGACCCCGAAGCCCCCGGCGCTGAGGACCGCGCTGACCATGACGGCCACGGGCAACGGCACCTACCTGACCGTCCGCGACCGCACCGACCGCAAGATCTTCCAGGGCAACCTCACCCCCGGCATCGCGCAGTCCGTCACCAGCGCCGGCGACATCCGGGTCCAGGTCGCCAACCCGGACAACCTGGTCGTCGTCCTGAACGGCAAACGCGTCCCCACCAAACTCACCAAGTTCACCGCCCACCCCAACGGCACCCTCAGCAAAACCTAACCGCCGCGCGACCTCAACCCCCGCCCCGACAACCGTCCCCACACCTCCCCTCCAGCCTGCAAGTCGGCGCCGCTCCAAACTCCGCGTGGTGCTGTTGAGTTAGGTGGGGACGTGCACGGCGCGTCATACTCGTGGGGATGACTACGCCACCCACCACCGTCGCCCTGGTCACGCTGGGCTGTGCCCGCAACGATGTCGACTCCGAGGAACTGGCCGGCCGCCTCGAAGCCGGCGGTTTCCGTCTCGTCGACGACGCCGCCGAGGCGGACACGGTGGTGGTGAACACCTGCGGCTTCGTCGAGGCTGCCAAGAAGGACTCCGTCGACACCCTCCTCGCCGCCGCCGACTACAAGGACTCCGGCCGCACCCAGGCGGTAGTCGCCGTCGGCTGCCTCGCCGAGCGCTACGGCGAACAACTCGCCGAAGCCCTCCCCGAAACCGACGCCGTCCTCAGTTTCGACGACTACACCGACATCTCCGCCCGCCTCCGCTCCATCCTCGCCGGCACCAAACACCAGCCCCACGTCCCCCACGACCGCCGCAAACTCCTCCCGTTGGCCCCGGCAGACCGCCACGAGAGCCCCGCGGTCGCCATCCCCGGCCACGGCGACGTCGTCGGCAGCCACATCCCTGAGGCTCTCCGTCCTGCGGGGGACAAGCCCGCCGACACCGCTCCCTCGGAACTCAAGGGGCGTTTTGTTACCGGCGCCCCCGAAGAGCTGAAGATCGACGCCCCCGACCTCGCCACCGCACCCGCCAGCGGCCCGCGCGTCATGCGCCGCCGCCTCGACGGCGGCCCGATGGCCCCGCTGAAGCTCGCCTCCGGCTGCGACCGCCGCTGCGCGTTCTGCGCGATCCCGATGTTCCGCGGCGCCTTCATGTCCCGCCGCCCCGCCGAGGTACTGCGCGAAGCCGAGTGGCTCGCCGACAACGGCGTCCGCGAACTCTTCCTGGTCTCCGAGAACTCCACCTCCTACGGCAAGGACCTCGGCGACCTCCGCCTCCTCGAAACCCTGGTCGGCGAGATCGCCAAGGTCCCTGGCATCACCCGCGTCCGCGTCTCCTACCTCCAGCCCGCCGAGATGCGACCCACCCTGATCAGCGCGATGACCGCCACTCCCGGCGTCGTCCCGTACTTCGACCTGTCGTTCCAGCACGCCTCCGGCCCGCTCCTGCGCCGGATGCGCCGCTTCGGCGACGCGGAACGCTTCCTCGAACTCATCGCCCAGGTCCGCGCCGCCGCCCCGACCGCCGGCATCCGCAGCAACGTCATCGTCGGTTTCCCGGGCGAGACCGAGGAGGACGTCGACATCCTCTGCGACTTCCTCTCCCGCGCCGGCCTGGACGCGATCGGCGTCTTCGGCTACTCCGACGAGGACGGCACCGAGGCCGAGACGTACGACGGCAAACTCGACGAGGACACCATCGCCGACCGCCTCGACCGCGTCACCCGCCTGGCCGAAGACCTCACCTCCGCCCGAGCCGAATCCCGCATCGGCGAACTCCTCGAAGTACTCGTCGAATCCCTCACCCCCACCGACACCCCGACGACGCCAGCGCCGACCGC
>NZ_DASRVN010000291.1:0-8150 GCF_035655035.1 Kribbella sp.
GGTTCCCACAGCGTGACCTGCCCGACATCGTGTACGTCGAGCACCTGACCAGCGCGCTCTACCTCGACAAACGCGACGACGTCGAGGCCTACACCCAGGCGCTGGAGCTGCTCGCCTCCACCAGTCCCCCACCCCGCGATACCGACCAGACCCTGATCCGCTTGCTGGACCGCCTGGGCTGACCTCGCTACGGTCCGCCGGGCAGCTCGCCGTGGGCGTGGGGTGCCAACTCGGGATGATGCAGGTCGAAGGCCGGGGACTCCGAGCGGATCCGCGGCAGCGAGTTGAAGTTGTGCCGCGGCGGCGGGCAACTCGTCGCCCACTCCAGCGAACGCCCCCAGCCCCAAGGATCGTCTACCTCGACGCGCGGACTCCGGCGCGACTTGTAGATGTTGTAGAAGAACGGCAGCATCGACGCGCCCAGGATGAACGCGCCCACGCTCGACACCTGGTTCAGCGTCGTGAACCCGTCACTCGGCTTGTAGTCGGCGTACCGCCGCGGCATCCCCTCCACACCGAGCCAGTGCTGCACCAGGAACGTCGTGTGGAAGCCGATGAACAGCAGCCAGAAATGCATCTTCCCGAGCTTCTCGTCGAGCATCCGGCCGGTCATCTTCGGCCACCAGAAGTAGAACCCCGAGAACATGGCGAACACCACGGTCCCGAACACGACATAGTGGAAGTGCGCGACCACGAAGTACGAATCCTGCAACTGGTAGTCCAGCGCCGGCGACGCGAGGATCACGCCCGTCAACCCGCCCAGCAGGAACGTGGCCAGGAACCCGACAGCCCACAGCATGGGCGTGTCGAACGACACGGACCCGCCCCACATCGTGCCGATCCAGTTGAAGAACTTCACCCCCGTCGGCACCGCTATCAGGAACGTCATGAACGAGAAGAACGGCAGCGCCACCGCCCCGGTCGTGAACATGTGATGCGCCCAGACCGCGATCGACAACGCCCCGATCCCCATCGTCGCGGCGACCAGACCGTAGTACCCGAAGATCGGTTTCCGGCTGAACACCGGCAGCACCTCGGTGACGATCCCGAAGAACGGCAGCGCGATGATGTACACCTCGGGATGCCCGAAGAACCAGAACAGGTGCTGCCACAGGATCGGCCCGCCGTTCGCCGGGTCGAACACGTGCGCGCCGAGCCTCCGGTCCGCCTCCAGGACCAGCAGCGCCGCCGCGAAGATCGGGAACGCGATCAGCACCAGGATCGACGTCACCAGCACGTTCCAAGTGAAGATCGGCAGCCGGAACATCGTCATCCCGGGCGCCCGCATGGTCACGATCGTGGTGACGAAGTTGACGCCGCCGAGGATCGTCCCGAGACCGGCCAGGTACAGCCCCATCGTCCACAGGTCGCCGCCGATGCCCGGCGAGTGCACCCCGCTCGTGAGCGGCGAGTACGCCGTCCAGCCGAAGTCGGCCGCGCCGCCCGGGGTGAAGAACCCGCTGATCGTGATCAGCCCGCCGAACAGGAACAACCAGTAGCTGAACATGTTCAGCCGCGGGAACGCGACGTCCGGCGACCCGATCTGGACCGGCATGATCACGTTGGCGAAGCCAATGAACAGCGGCGTCGCGAACAGCAGCAGCATGATCGTGCCGTGCATCGTGAACAGCTGGTTGTAGACCTCTTCGTTCACGAACTGCAGTCCCGGCTCGGCCAGCTCGGCGCGGATCACCAGCGCCATCACGCCGCCGATCAGGAAGAACGTGAACGACGTGACGAGGTACAGCTGGCCGATCACCTTGTGGTCGGTCGACGAGAGCACCCGGCCGATCACCAGCCCCAGTGGCCGCCGCCCGTACCCGGCCGCGGTCGATCCGGCGCGCTCGGTGACCCCGGCATGCCCGCTGACGCTGGCCATGCCACCTCCCGAACTAACGCATCCCTTCGATTAGACACCCATCGGCGCGACCGCAACACCCCGCTACCGAACTAGCGCGGCGGCCCGGCGGCGATCAGAGCACGGACGTCGGCACGCCGGAGCGTGGCGGGATTGGTCTCCGTCAGGCACCACGTCGCGCCCACCGCGGCGTACGGACGTGGGTCGGCGGACGGCTCCAGTGCCACCGCGATGTCGTACCCGTCGAGCGTCCCGCGCAGATCCCGCAGTACGGCGGCCGGCTCGGCGAGCTGGTCCGGTGAGGTCAGGTGGACCGGGAAGAACCCGTCGTACCGGGCCGCACGCCGGACCGGCTTGGCATTGCCTGGGAACCCCGCCGCCCACACCGGGATCCGGCCGCTCGCGGGACGCGGCAGGAACTCGACGTCGTCGACCAGGAAATGCTTGCCGTGATGGTTGACCGGCTCCCCCGTCCACCCGGCGGCGAGGATCGCCAGCGTCTCGTCCATCTGCTCGGCGCGGACCCGGTCGTCCAGCTCCTCACCGGTCTTCGAGAACTCCCCCGCGAAGCGGTCGCTGCCGAGCCCGACGCCGAGCGTCAGCCGACCGCGGGCGAGCAGGTCCAAGGTCGTTGTCTCACGCAACAGTTTGGTCGGCCGCCGGCGGGCCACCGGCGTGACCATCGGCCCGAGCCGCAGGCGTTCGGTGGCCGTGGCGATCGCGCTCAGCGTGATCCACGGGTCCGACACCGCGCGCACCGGCGGCGACCACCACAGCTGGTCCCAGACGAAGAACCCGTCCCAGCCGGCCTCCTCGGCCGCCGCGGCCAGCCGGGCGACCTCCAACGGATCCGACAACTCGTCGAACAACGGCACCCAGATCGCGAACTTCATCATCGGTTCGTCACCTCCTGGACGAAGATCCTCCAGTACGGCACCGACAGTCCGCCGCGGCCGGGCTCCCCGTCAGCTGACCGTCAGCTGACCGTCAGGACCTTCGAGGCGGTCTGCGTGCCCTGGTGGTCGGCGTCGGCCAGCCAGACCACGCGGTACGTGTACGTGCCACGCGCCGTCGGCTTGATGCTGAACGCGTACTTCCCGTTCGTCGTCAGCTTCCCGGTCGTCACGGCCGCCCACGACGTACCGGAGCGCCGCTGCAGGTACGCCGTCGTACCGGCGTGTGGCGGGTTCAGGTACCCGTACAGCAGCGTCGACCCGCCGAGCCTGATCGCGGCCGGAGTCAGGTACGCCGAGAGCGCCGGGTGGACCTGCAGAAGGGCGGTCGCGCTGCGCGTGCCGAGTACGCCGGCGCCGCCGTTGTAGCCCCACATGTAGTACGTCGAGACGGGCGGCTTCTGCGACACCTTGACGATCCCGTTGGCGTCGGTCGTGTACGACCCGACCGTCGACCACTTGGTCGCGGTCTTCGCCTTCGAGTACAGCACCAGCGGTACACCCGGCAGCTTGCCGCCGTCCAGCCGTGACACGCCGGCCGTCAGCGTGACCGCGCCCGTGTACATGATCGAGGCCGCACTCATCCCGAACGTCGCCTTGGACCCGACCAGCCGTACGTCGACGCCCGGGCCGACCTTGCCCGTCGCGTCCTTCGTCCACACGCGGTACGCGTAGCTGGCCGAGTTCGACAGACCGGACTGGGTGTAGCTGCTCGCGGCACCGTTGTAGACCGCCGTACCCGATGTCGTCAGCGGCGGCGGGGTCGAGCCGACCGCGTTCCGCAGCATGACCGTGGTGTTCGTCGGCTTGGTCCAGCGCAGCGCGGCGGCCGCGACCCCACCCGTCACACTGAAGCCGCTGACCGGAGCCGGCGGAGCCGTCAGATTCAGGTAGTCCTTGTCGATGGTCATCTGCACACCACCGTTGGTCTCGGTCAGCTCACCCGCGTACTGGTGCACACGCTGGTGGTTGGTCCAGTACGCCGCGTTGATGAAGCGGCTCGTGCCGACCGTGGAGCCCCAGTGCGCGAACCAGATGTTGTCCGGCCGCGTGTACGCCGTACTCGTGTAGACGCTGTTCAGGTCGGCACCACCCGACCCCGCACCGACGTACGCGCCGCCCTGGTACCCACGCGAGTTGAGCTCCTGCGTCCAGCCGCTCAGGTACGACAGCACGGCTGCCTTGCAGGCCGCTGTCGACGTGTACGCCTCGATGTCGCTGTAGATCGCGCTCCGCTGGGCGAAGCCGAGCGCCTGGGCCGCCGCGACCGCGTTGACGGCGGCGTTCCGGCCCTGGACCAGCGCGGTCGACGCGACCGAGGACATCCGGCTGTTGTACGTC
This sequence comes from Kribbella sp., assembly GCF_035655035.1. GTDB lineage: Bacteria > Actinomycetota > Actinomycetes > Propionibacteriales > Kribbellaceae > Kribbella. The sequence continues at coordinate 4,153 of NZ_DASRVN010000291.1, forward strand.
GTGCACGGTGCCTGCAGGCCGACGTCGATCAGCAGGAACTGCCAGCCCTTGCTCGCGTTCGCCGCGATCCAGTCGGCGGTCAGGTTCGGCTGCGCGCAGCCGCGCAGTCCACCGCTGATGTAGATGCCGACGCCCTGGTACGTTGGGCGCCACGCGTTCATCGCGTCCTGCGACGGTGCCGCGCAGGTGTCGAAGCCGTTGCCGGCGAAGTTGCCGGTGGCAACGATGGACGGTGTTACCGCGGCCGGTTGCGCGATCCGGGAGGACGAGGTCTTGGTCACCACCTTGCCGGTGCCGAGTACGTCGCTCGCGGCACGCTCGGCGCCGGGTGCGTAGTACGCCGTCGCGAGGACGCCGGCGTCCTTGATCGTGCGTCGCAGCATCCCGTCACTCGACGGCTGCGCCGTGGTCAGCGGCTCCAGGATCAGGCCGGAGCTGCGGCCGACGAGGTGCGCCGGGCACTTCGCCTGCGCCGTACTGCGACCCAGGTACACGGCCGGCTGGTCCAGCCGGACGCACGCGGTCGGGTCGGTGGCCAGGTCGACCACGGGCCACTCGGCCGGGACGGTCACTTGGTACCCGCGATAGGACACGGTCTTCGTGTCCGCCGCGGCCGCCGTGCCGGTGACCGTAATACCTGCCACCAGCGCGAGGGCGAGTGTGAGCCCCCCAGGTCTGAACATCCTCACAGTGCTCCCCAGTCTCATCGTCGGATGCTGTCCCCAAGTGAAGGCGAGCGCCGCTGTGTTGTCGAAGAGCTTCCGGCACTCGCCTCGATGCGCAGATGCTATCGGGTGCCGTTTTGGATCGATCAGTTCAGAATGTGTTAGGCTTCTTGGTATGGCGAGACCGAGGACCTTCGACGAGGATCGTGCCGTGGACGCCGCGATGCGGGTGTTCTGGACGACCGGCTACGAGGCGACCTCGACGCAGGACCTGTGTACGGCGACCGGCCTGGGCCGGAGCAGCATCTACAACACGTTCACCAGCAAGCGCGACCTGTTCGACCGCGCGCTCCGGCGGTACGCCGAGCACTTCACCGCCGCCCAGCTCGAGGTGATCCGGGACGAGTCGCTGCCGCTCCGCGAGCGCGTCCGGCGGATCCTCTGGACGGCGGTCGAGCCGGTACCGGACGATCCGGCCGGCTGTTTCGCGATCAACACGATCGTCGAACTCGGCCCGCGGGAGCCGGAGATCGTCGACCTGCTGGACCGCGACCACCAGACCAAGGTCGCCGCCCTGACCACCGCGATCCAGGCAGCGCAGGCGGCCGGCGAGATCGACGCGGAGCAGAACGCGGAAGGTCTGGCTGTATACGTATTCACCGTGCTGGGTGGGCTGCGGGTCGCCGCCCGTGGCGGCGCGTCCGCGGACAGCCAGCGGGCGGTCGTCGAGGCCGCGCTGCGCAGCTTCTGATCCCCTTCTGGTCCGGGTTCGGCCTGTGCAGATTTTGGACCGATCAATCCACTACGAGAGGACATCATGCCCCGCGCCGTCTATCTGCTCGGTCTGGCGATCTTCGCCCAGGGGACGTCCGAGTTGATGCTCGCCGGACTGCTCCCCCAGATCGCCACCGACCTGCACGTGTCCATCCCGGCCGCCGGCCTGCTGATCTCCGCGTTCGCGGTCGGCATGCTGGTCGGCGCCCCGATCCTGGCCGTAGTGACACTGCGCTGGTCGCGGCGTGTCGCGATGCTCGCCTTCCTCGCGGTCTTCGCGCTGACGCATGTGGCCGGCGCGCTGACCTCGTCGTACGGCGTCCTGCTGGCCACCCGGGTGGCGGGCGCGTTCGTGTACGCCGGGTTCTGGGCGGTGGCATCCGTGACCGCGATCGAGCTCGCCGGACCGGAGGCCCGCGCCAAGGCGATGAGCATCCTGGCCGGCGGCCTGACGGTCGCGACCATCGTCGGACTGCCCGCCGGTACGCTCCTCGGCCAGCACCTCGGCTGGCGCGCCGCGTTCTGGGCGGTCGCCGTACTGTCCGCGCTCGCCATCGTCGGCATCCGGGCGACGATCCCCCGCGGCCGCTCGGAGAACGTCCCCGAACTGCGGGCGGAGCTGCGCAGCATGACGAAACCGCAGCTGTGGCTCGCGTACAGCACGACCGCGCTGTCGACCGGCGCGGTCCTGGTGATCTTCAGCTACCTGGCACCGCTGCTGACCGAGACGACCAAGCTGCCCGACGCCTGGGTCCCCGCGATCCTCGCCCTCTACGGCCTCGGCTCCCTGGTCGGCATCACGATCAGCGGGCGCACCGCGGACCGGCGCCCGTTCACCACGCTCGCCATCAGCCTCATCGGCCTCGGCGCCGCCGCAGTCCTCCTGGCACTGGTCACCGCCACTCCCTGGCTCGCCGTCCCCGCGATCGTCGCGGTCGGCACCTTCGGATTCGCCACCAACCCGGCGGTGAACTCCCGGGTCTTCACCGTCGCGGGCTCCGCCCCCACCCTGGCCGCCGCCTTCAACATCTCCGCCTTCAACGTCGGCATCACCGTCGGCCCCTGGCTCGGCGGTCTCGCCCTCGACGCAGGCGCCGGCTACCCCGCAGTCGGCTGGATCGGCGCCGCCCTCGCACTACTCGCCCTCACCACCATCCCCCTCGCCTCCCGAGCCGCCGCTCAGCCCGAGTACGACAGGGCAAGCTCAATGACCGGCGCATAAGCAGCCCGCCGTTCCGTGGTCCAGTTGGCTGCGCCGCCGGCCAGGTCGTCGGTGGTCATCCGGTAGATCAGCGCGCGGATCAGCATCTGCCCCCACTCGGGCAGGTGCGCCCACCGCGCCGCGAGACCCGGCTCGGCGCCGTACCAGCACAGCGCGTCCGCGACCGCGACGGCGGCCGCCCACGAGGTCGGCCGCCAGTACACCGGCCAGTCGATGATTGCCGGCGGCAACCCGTCCGCGAACATCACGTTCCCCGGCAGATCACCGTGCACCACCTGCGCGCGCAGGTCCACCGGCCGCCAGGCGTCGACGAGCGGACCGACGAGTTCGACGTACGGCGGCGTGCCGTCGATCTTCTGCTCCCGCCACGCGACCCGGTCGCCGTCGCACCACGGATCGCGCCGAGTGTCGATGAAGTCCGGCCGCGGCAAGCCGGCGACCGCCTCGTGAAACGCAGCGGCCGCGACGAGTACGTCGTCCTGCCGCCGCACGTCGGTCGCCCCGGCCAGCAGCTCGCTCGCCTCCCACCCGAAGGCGACCCACTCGCCGTCCGCCGCCCGCACCGGCCGCGGCACGCGGAACGCGTCCGACTCCGGCAGGACGCTCAGCACCTCGGCCCGCCAGGCGCTCTCGGCGTCGGCCCGCCTCAGGACCACGTCACCGGACCGCCAGGTCTCCCCCTGCCCACCGACCAGCCGCACCGCCGGCTCCAACACCCCGAACGCCGCCAGCACCCGCTCTTCAGGACACTCCATTGCGCCACTCTTTCATCCCCGCTACCTCGGCTTTGAGGTCTGCCCAGAATTCCTTGTCCGCATTCACGCGGAACGACAGCCGATAGACCGTGGTCTTCTCCGGGCCTCGGACTCGGAGGTGGACCTCTGAGGGGCCGGGGTGGGCTGTGAGGACTTCGCGGAGGTGGTTCACGGTATGTGGGATGACGTTCGACTGGTGCAGTTCCAGGACCACGACGCCGACCGTCGTCAGGTCGGCGAGGGTCACCTCCGCGCCGATCAGTCGCGGTACGTCGTCGCGCTTGTCCAGACGGCCCTTCACGAACACCACGGCGTCTTGCTGCAACCGGCCGGACACCAGTTGGTACGTCGCGGGGAAGAACAGGCATTCGACGGAGCCGACCAGGTCCTCGACGGTTGCGGTTGCCCAGGGATCGCCCTTCTTCGTGATCCGGCGCTGCCGGTTGGAGATGATGCCGCCGATCGTCACGACCGCGCCGTCCGGCTGGTCGGAGAGCTGGGCGATGCCCACGTCCGCCCGGGACGCGAGGACGGACTCCAGGCCGAAGAGCGGATGGTCGGAGACGTACAGCCCGAGCATCT
>NZ_DASRVN010000292.1:0-8679 GCF_035655035.1 Kribbella sp.
GCGTCACGTCACAGTTACCCAACACCCGTCCGCCACGGCCGATACAGGAGTCCCACCATGTCGAGCCCGACCGAACCCCGCCCGACGCCGGTCCGCAACGACCGGACCCACTTCCTCTACATCGCCGTCATCGTCGCCGTCCTGCTCGGCATCGGTGTCGGCCTGCTGTTCTCCGATTTCGCGGTCGAGCTGAAACCGCTCGGCACCGGCTTCGTGAACCTGATCAAGATGCTGATCAGCCCGATCATCTTCTGCACCTTGGTGCTCGGCATCGGCTCCGTCCGGCAGGCCGCCAGCGTCGGCAAGGTCGGCGGTCTCGCGCTCGTCTACTTCCTGGTGATGTCGACGGTCGCCCTCGCCATCGGTCTGGTGGTCGGCAACATCGTCCAGCCCGGCGCCGGCCTGAACCTCACCGACAAGCTCCGCGCGGCGGGTCAGAAGCAGGCCGCCGGCGCGCACACGAGTACGACGGACTTCATCCTTGGCATCATCCCGAAGTCGCTGCTGTCCTCGCTGACCGAGGGCGAGGTGCTGCAGACCGTGCTGGTCGCGCTGCTCGTCGGCTTCGCGCTGCAGGCGATGGGTTCGAAGGGTCAGCCCATCCTGGTCGGTATCGGCCACATCCAGCGGCTGGTGTTCAAGGTCCTGTCGATGATCATGTGGACGGCCCCGATCGGCGCGTTCGGCGCGATCGCGGCCGTTGTCGGCGCCACCGGCACGGACGCGTTGATCAGCCTCGGCAAGATCATGATCGCCTTCTACATCACGTGTCTGCTGTTCGTGGTCGTCGTCCTGGGTGCGATCCTGCGGATGATCACCGGTGTCTCGATCTTCCAGCTGCTGCGCTACCTGGGCCGCGAGTTCCTGCTGATCCTGTCCAGTTCCTCGTCGGAGACCGCGTTGCCGCGGCTGATCGGGAAGATGGAGCATCTCGGCGTCGACAAGTCCGTCGTCGGTATCACCGTGCCGACCGGGTACTCGTTCAACCTCGACGGGACCGCGATCTACCTGACGATGGCGTCGCTGTTCATCGCGGAGGCGATGAACACGCCGTTCTCGATCGGCCAGCAGATCTCGCTGCTGCTGTTCATGATCGTGGCCTCGAAGGGCGCGGCCGGTGTCACCGGTGCGGGCCTGGCCACGCTGGCCGGCGGTCTGCAGTCGCACCGGCCGGAGCTGGTCGACGGCGTCGGCCTGATCGTCGGGATCGACCGGTTCATGTCCGAGGCCCGCGCGCTGACGAACTTCGCCGGCAATGCGGTCGCGACCGTACTGGTCGGCCACTGGGTCGGCGAGTTCGACAAGGAGCAGGCCAAGCGGGTGTTCTCCGGCAGCGACCCGTTCGACGAGGTCGCGTTCGCTGCCGGTGACACGCACGGCGGCGAGGTCGCGGCGCCCGCCGTGGCGGAGGCTCGCGCATAGACCATCTGTCCCACCCCTCAAGCGCTGCCCGCCGGACCCACAGACCGGCGGGCAGCGCTGTGAAGGGAAGGAAGGAAAGAAAAGAAAGACTCGGTCCGTTCGCGCTCACGGTCCGGTTGCAAAAGAGAGAGGGCGATTGGGGTGGTGGAGTCAGCGGCCGTTCAGCAGTTCCACCACCGGAGCCAGGTCCTCGAGGTACATCGAGTTGACCGTGATGTACGACGTACCGAACTCGTCCCGGCGCCGCTGCAGCTCGTCCGCCATCTCCTGCGGCGTACCGCGCAGCAACATCAGCGAGTCGCCGGCCTCGAGTACGTCGGGGTCGACGCCGGCCGCGCGCTTCGTCCACGGCGGCAGCTCGCGGGTACCGGCCGCGAACAGGTTCATCGCGAGCTCGATGTCGTCCGCCCGCGATCCGGCCAGCTCGCGCAGCTCCCGGACCAGCTGAGCCACCTCGGCGCGCGGGGTCATCGCGTCCTTCGCCAGCGAGACGATGTCGGCGCGGGCGGCGGCCAGCGCGAGCGCCCGGGGTCCGCCGGCGGCCAGCATGATCGGCGTACGGCGGTCGCCGTCGAGCTCCTGCAACGTGTCGAGAGTCCGGCGTACCTGGTCGCGGCGCTCCTTGCCCGAGCCCCACGGCAGCCCGATGTCGGCGGTCTGCTGCTCCGCGTCCGGGCGGCCGGTGCCGATCCCGAACTCGAACCGCCCGTCGGTGAGTACGGTCAGCGTGTGCGCCTCCCACGCGGCCGCCCGGGGGGTCCGCAACGGTGCCGCCACGACGAAGGTGCCGACCCGGATGTCCGCGACCGCTGCGGCCATCGCCAGGGACGGGAACGGCGACGGCAGTTGCAGCCCGTCGGGCATCAGCACGGTCGAGTAGCCGAGGTCCGCTGCCCGGCGTACCGTCGTCGTCCACTCTGCACCGGTCCGCGGACTACCAACCACGCCGAACCGGAATCGCCTGTCGCTCATCACCGTTCTCCCTCCACGTTTGATGACTCCACAGTGGCCGTCGAGGGGGTCTGTCCACATCCCACGGCGGGCGTCGTTCGGTGTACGCCGAAGGACGTACTCTGGTGACATGTCACGCACCCGCAGCCCCCTGCTGGACCGGCCCGGAGCGGTCGAGGCCGACGGACTCGACGCCGGTGTCGCCGCGCACTACGGCTCGGACCTGCGCGAACAACGCGCACTGGTCGCGGGTCAGGCGTTCGTCGACCTCTCGCACCGCGACGTCGTCACGATCACCGGCCCCGATCGGCTGACCTGGCTGCACGCGCTGACCACGCAGTACTTCGAGGGACTCAAGCCCGGGACCTCCACGACCGCCCTGCTGCTGTCGCCGACCGGGCATGTCGAGCATGTGATGTACGGCGTGGACGACGGCGAGACGTTCTGGCTGCACACCGAGCCGGGCGCGGCCGCCGCGTTGGTGGAGTGGCTGCAGAAGATGGTGTTCATGTCGCGCGTGGAGATCGCCGAGGTGACCGACGACTACGCGATCATCTGGCGCCCGGGGGCACCTGCGGGCGAGCACCTGACGCGCAGTGGCGAGGATTCGCTCGGCGGGCACGAGGTGTTCCTGCCGCGCGCTGAGCTGGCCGGTCTGGAGGGGGCCGCGGCCGGCGTGTGGGCGTACGAGGCGCTCCGGATCGCGGCGGGTCAGCCACGGTTCGGGCTGGACACCGACGAGCGCGCGATTCCGAACGAGCTCGGCTGGCTCGGTCTCGGCGTACATCTGAACAAGGGCTGCTACCGCGGCCAGGAGACCGTCGCCCGCGTGCACAACCTGGGCCGCCCGCCGCGTCGCCTGGTCCTGCTGCACCTGGACGGCTCGGTCGACCACCTCCCGGCCCACGGGTACGCCGTCCGGGCCAGCGAGAAGCAGGTCGGCTCGATCGGCTCCGCGGCCCGCCACCACGAGCTCGGCCCGATCGCGCTCGCCCTGATCAAGCGGAACGCCGACCCCGACGCCGTACTGGAGATCGTCGCCGAGGACCAGCCGACCGTCACGGCCACTCAGGAAGTACTGGTCGATCCCGAGGTCGGCCTGCACGTCCGCTCCCGGTTGTGAATGCCGCGGCCGGCGGACGCCCCTCAACGTCCACCGGCCGCCCGCAGGGACAGCTCACCCGCGAATCGCGATCCGCGACTGCTCACTTCCTTGGACGCTCGGGCCGCCGGATCTGTCACGCGACCTCGCTCGACTGTGACCTGTCTCACGGCCTCGGACCGCCCGCCGATGTGCCCTGAATCATTCACGTCGGCCCGTTTTGCACCTGTACAGTTCAGCCGTGACCGAACCTGTGATCCTGGCCGACGTGGTCCGCAACGGCTTCGTCGAAGGCCGCCACCGCGGCTCCGTCGTGGTGACGAACCCCGACGGCTCCGTCGCCTGGTCCGCCGGCGTCGTCGACGAGCCGATGTTCCCGCGCTCGTCCAACAAACCCATGCAGGCCCTCGGCATGCTCCGCCACGGCCTCCCGCTCACCGGCAACCTTCTCGCGCTGGCCGGCGCCTCCCACTCCGGCGAACAGTTCCACCTGGACGGCGTCCGGGAGATCCTCGCGAAGGCCGGGCTGGACGAGTCCGCGCTGCGCACGCCACCGGCGTACCCCGGGGTGGAGGCCGACCGGGACGCCTGGGTGTGCGCCGGCCGCAAGCCTGAGCGGGTCGCGATGAACTGTTCGGGCAAGCACGCCGCGATGATCCTGACCAGCACCGTCAACGGCTGGCCGATCCACGACCCGGCCACCGAGCAGGACCCGCACGCCAAGTGGGGTCGCGACGACTACCGGTCGCCGGACCACCCGCTGCAGCAGGCGATCCGGACCGCGATCGAGGACTCGGCCGGCGAGAAGGTGTCGTCCGTCGCGGTCGACGGTTGCGGTGCACCGATCTTCGCGATCAGCCTGTCCGGTCTGGCGCGCTCGTTCGGACGGTTCGCGGCGGCGGCTCCGGAGACGCACGAGGGCCGGATCGCGAACGCGTTCCGCGAGTTCCCGCAGTACGCCAGTGGGAGTACCCGGGACGAGACCAAGCTGATCCGCGGCGTCGACGGGCTGTTCTGCAAGGTTGGCGCCGAGGGCGTGTTCGCCGTGGGGCTCGCCGACGGGCGGGGGATCGCGCTGAAGATCGAGGACGGTGACGGCGCGAAGCGGTCCCGTGAGCTGGTGACGGCCGCGACGCTGCGCCGGATCGGTGTCGATGCGCCGGTCATCGACGAGCTGCTCGACACGGTCGTACTCGGTGGTGGCGTCAAGGTCGGCGAGATCCGGCCGAGCGCTGTGTTCGACTGAGGTTTTCCGGAACTTATTCGCCGCCTGGTGACTGTTTTCTTCCGGAAAGGTCCGCCTGGCGGAGGCCGTCGAGATACGCCGGCTGTCGTATGCGTACGGCAGCCGGCGTTTCTATGGTGGTGGAGTGGATGAGGCGATCGTGGTCGGGGGCGGGATCGGCGGGATGGCCGCGGCTGCCGCGTTGGGGCGGGCCGGGTGGCGGGTCCGGGTGCTGGAGGCGGCGCCGGAGCCGAGGGAGGTCGGTGCCGGGCTGGCCGTGACGGCGAACGGGGTGCGGGCCGCGGCGGTGATCGGGGCCGCGGACGGGATCCGGGAGAACGGGTACGGCGTTCGCGCGGCCGGGACCCGGCGGTGGGACGGGGAATGGTTGCTCAGGGCACCTGATGGAGCGGGTACGTCGATCACCGGGATCCACCGGCGGCGCCTGCACCGGGCGCTGGCCGACGTACAGCAGGCGGACGTCGTGACGGGTGCCCAGGTGACCGGGATCGAGCCTGGTACGCCGGGTGGCGAGCGGGCGCGGGTGACCTGGAACGGGACGCACAGCGCGCGGGCGGATCTGGTCGTCGGCGCGGACGGGATCCGGAGCTTCACGCGGAGCAGCCTGTTCGGGAACGCCTTGAAATACACAGGTTTCAGCTGCTGGCGGGCGGCGACGGCGGATCACCTGCTCGACGACCGGTTCGCGATGACGTGGGGCCCGCGGGCGGAGTTCGGGGCGTTGCGGATCAGCGCGGACGAGGTCTACTGGTACGGGTACGTCGCGATGCCGAGCGGTCAGGTGATCGCCGACGAGGAACGTGCCGTGAACGAGTACTTCGTCGACTGGGCGCCCGACGTACGGCGGCTGATCGCGACGACCGGCGAGGTGATCCGGCACGACGTATGGGTGCTGGCGCGGCCGTTGCCGAGGTACACCGCCGGGCGGGTCGTGCTGATCGGGGACGCGGCGCATCCGATGCTTCCGACGCTCGGGCAGGGCGCGAACTCGGCGCTCGAGGACGCGGTGTCGCTCGGGCTGCTGATCCCGGCCGGGGACCACCTTGCGGCGGGGCTCGCGAAGTACGAGAGGCAGCGGTACCGGCGTACGCAACGCATCGTCAACCGGTCGGCGTGGATGGGCCGGATGGGTGCGGAGGTCGGCGTCCGCGGTCAGACCCTCCGCAACCTGATGCTGAGACTCACCCCGCCGAAGGCGGCACTGCGGAACGGGACCAGGATCTTCGAGTGGACCCCGCCCGGCTCATTTGGCGCGCAGCCGGTCGACCACGGGTGACGCGAACGGCAATGGTGTAGTCGGAGCGGGCAGGTTGTAACCGGCGTACAGCCGGCGGCGGATCGCCTCCAGGGGAAAGGTCTCGCGGTAGATCGCGAGCTTGACGGTCACGCCCTCCAAGGTTGCTCTGAGCAACATCTCCTCGACGGCCGGATCGGCCGCGCCACGGGCGGCGAACACGTCCCGGATCGCGTCCTCGACCAGCGACAGTCGCTCGGACTTGGCGTCCTCGACGCGGGCGAACACGTCGTGCGTGCCGGGCTGCAGCATCAGGCTGATCGCCAGCCGCTGGACCGGCAGCGTGCCGGCCGCGGCCAGCAGGGCGCCGTCGATGATGCCTGCCAACCGTTCATCAGGAGTTCCCTGGATGGTCAGGATGCCGGCGATGCCGTCCAGCCAGCGGTCCAGGAGCTCCGCGGCCAGCTGCTCCTTGGTGGCGAAGTAGTACGAGACCAGCCCGCGGGAGACGCCCGCGACAGCGGTGATCTCGGAGATCGACGCCGCCTCGTAGCCCTTCGCGGCGAACACCTCGAGGGCCGCGGACAGGATCCGCTCACGGGACCGCTCCCGCAGTTCCCGGTTGACGCTCGCCGATCGCGGCACTGCTGCTTCTCCTCGGTCAGGGCCCGAAGCGCCGGACAACCCCCATACCCCTGATGTCCGGCGCCCTCGGGCTCGACCCCCCGTGCTGCGGCCCCTCCCCAGGCGCCGTCTATAGACTGGACGTCCAGTCAACAAAAGTCAAAACCCGCCTCGCCTCGTTCGGCGGGAGATGTCGGAGGCGGTCCCGTTTTCCGGACGCGAGCGGTGAACAGGTAAGATGAAGACGCTGCGCCCTGTGTCGAGTGGCACGTGAAACCAGCCGTAGCCACCGCCAGAAACCCTCTGACTGCTTGGAGCGCTTCCTCATGCCTGTCCGTAACGACCTGCGCAACGTCGCGATCGTGGCCCACGTCGACCACGGGAAGACCACCCTCGTGGACGCGATGCTGTGGCAGTCCGGCGCGTTCGGTGCCCATCAGCACGTCGACGAGCGGGCGATGGACTCCGGCGACCTGGAACGTGAGAAGGGCATCACGATCCTCGCCAAGAACACCGCTGTCCGGCACAAGATGGCCAACGGCGAGCAGGTGACGATCAACATCATCGACACCCCTGGGCACGCCGACTTCGGCGGCGAGGTCGAGCGCGGGCTGTCGATGGTCGACGCGATCGTGCTGCTGGTGGACGCTTCCGAGGGCCCGCTGCCGCAGACCCGGTTCGTGCTCCGCAAGGCGCTGGCCCGGAAGATGCCGGTGATCCTGGTGGTGAACAAGGTGGACCGGCCGGACGCCCGGATCTCCGAGGTCGTCGACGAGACGTACGAGCTGTTCCTCGACCTGCTCGACCACGACGCGGACCAGAGCGCGCTGGACTTCCCGGTGGTCTACGCGTCGGCCCGGGCCGGCCGTGCGTCGCTGACCCAGCCGGCCGACGGCGGGCTGCCGGACTCCGAGGACCTCGAGCCCCTGTTCGAGACGATCCTGGCGAACGTGCCGGCCCCGGAGTACACCGAGGGCGCACCGCTGCAGGCGCACGTGACCAACCTGGACGCCTCGCCGTTCCTCGGCCGGCTTGCGCTGGTTCGCGTGCACGAAGGCACGTTGAAGAAGGGCTCCCAGGTCGCCTGGTACCGGCACGACGGCACGATCCAGAAGGTGAAGATCACCGAGCTGCTGGTCACCGAGGCGCTCGAGCGGGTGCCCGGCGACTCGGCCGGCCCGGGCGACATCGTCGCGATCGCGGGCATCCCGGAGATCATGATCGGCGACACCCTGACCGATCCGGACAACCCCAAGCCGCTGCCGCTGATCACCGTGGACGAGCCGGCCATCTCGATGACGATCGGCACCAACACCTCCCCGCTGGCCGGCCGCCAGAAGGGCACCAAGGTGACCGCGCGGCTGGTGAAGGACCGGCTCGACCGCGAGCTGGTCGGCAACGTGTCGCTGAAGGTGCTGCCGACCGAGCGTCCGGACGCCTGGGAGGTGCAGGGCCGTGGCGAGCTGGCGCTGGCCATCCTGGTCGAGCAGATGCGCCGCGAGGGCTACGAGCTGACCGTCGGCAAGCCGCAGGTGGTCACCCGCGAGATCGACGGCAAGCGGCACGAGCCGGTCGAGCGGCTGACGATCGACTGCCCGGAGGAGTACCTCGGCACGGTCACCCAGCTGCTCGCGGTCCGGAAGGGCCGGATGGAGCAGATGACCAACCACGGCACCGGCTGGGTCCGGATGGAGTTCCTGGTCCCGGCGCGGGGGCTGATCGGCTTCCGGACCGAGTTCCTCACCGACACCCGCGGTACCGGGATCGCGCACCACGTGTTCGAGGGGTACGAGCCGTGGTTCGGCGAGCTTCGCACCCGTCCGTCCGGCTCGCTCGTCTCCGACCGCGCGGGCGCGGCCACGTCGTACGCGATGATCAATCTGCAGGAGCGCGGCACCATGTTCGTGGAGCCCGCCACCGAGGTGTACGAGGGCATGATCGTCGGCGAGAACTCGCGCGCCGACGACATGGACGTCAACATCACCAAGGAAAAGAAGATGACCAACGTCCGCTCGAACGCGGACGAGTTCGAGAAGCTGGTGCCGGCCCGGAAGCTGTCGCTGGAGCAGTCGCTGGAGTTCTGCCGCGAGGACGAGTGCG
>NZ_DASRVN010000293.1:0-2849 GCF_035655035.1 Kribbella sp.
CCCGCCAGTCGCTGGCGGGCGCGGTGGTCGCGAGCGCGACGATGGCGACCCTCGACATCACCTCCCTGGAGGTGTCGCCCTGGGCGTTGCGCGAAGGCATCCTGCTGCACCACCTCGAGACCGTCACGGATCAGGAACACCGGTTGACCGTCGAGTCCTTGCAGCCACTGACAGTGCTCACCCCCGCGCCGGCAACCGTCACCACCATCGACCGCTGAGCAGCAGCGCGCACCTTCCTGCCTGCTCGTCGGCGACGGTTCGTCCGGGTCCTAGGACTGTTCGGAGATCTCGCTCACCGTGCGTCCCGCGCGGCCGGGAGACGCCTGTACGACGTCGGCCTGGGCGAGCATCCCGACCAGTTCTTGGCCGTCGATCACCGGCAGGCGCCGTACCTGGTACTTCTCCATCGTCCTCAGCGCTTCCTCGATCGAGTCGTCCGCGCCGATCGTCACCGGCTTGCCCTGCGCGAAGGCACCCGCCGTCGTCTTCGACGGGTCACCACCGTCGGCAACGCACTTCACCACGATGTCGCGATCGGTGAGCATGCCCTTCAGCCGGTTGTCCTCGCCGCAGATCGGCAGCGCACCGACGTGCAACTCGCGCATCTTCCGGGCCGCGACGGTCAGGCTCTCCTTCTCGCCGACACACTCCACACCCGGCGTCATCAAATCTCGTGCCGTGCTCATGTCATCACCTACCTGAAAGGGTCCGCTCGTACTGCGGCGCGGTGCCCAGCACTGCCACCGGGAAACAGGTAGGTACCTCGGCCCGGATCGCCCCCGAATGAACCTCGTGCGCTCCGGACTCCGTCCCGCGACCCACATCGAGCAACACCGTCGCGAACGGGCCGTCGCTTTCGTACACCGGTTCCAGTCTGCTCACGTCCATTGACTTCGGGTACCCGGACAGCTCCCCAGAAAACCGGCGTACGCGTGTCGTCGGCGCGCGACGGGGTACCGCTGGGGCAGCCAACGATCACACTCCGGAGGGCCGAGCCATGAGCGTCGATCCGACCACTCGCTATGCCACACCTGATCGGCAGACACCGCAAACCCAGCATCATCCCGGCCGCAGCGATGCGATGACACCGGAACCGGACTACGGCGAGAAGACCTATCAGGGCAGTGGGAAGCTCACCGGCAAGCGAGCCCTGATCACCGGCGGAGACTCGGGCATCGGCCGGGCCGTCGCACTCGCGTTCGCCCGCGAGGGTGCGGACGTGATGATCTCTCACCTCGAGGCCGAGGAGCAGGACGCCCGCGAAACCTGCCGCCTGATCGTCGACGCCGGACGATCGGCGGTAGCGCTGGCCGGAGACATCCGTGATCAGGGGCACTGCCAGACGCTCGTCGAGCGTTGCGTCGCCGAGCTCGGTGGACTCGACATCCTGGTCAACAACGCGGCGTACCAGATGTCGGTCGACGGCCTTGCCGATATCTCCACCGAGCAGCTCGATCGGGTCTTCAAGACGAACGTCTACGCCATGTTCTGGCTGTGCAAGGCGGCCCTTCCGCACCTGTCGCGAGGCTCGTCCATCATCAACACGACGTCGATCCAGGCGTACGAACCATCGCCGGGGCTGCTCGACTACGCGACGAGCAAGGCGGCGATCCTCAACTTCACCAAGGGCCTCGCCCAGGAACTCGCGCCACGCGGGATCCGGGTGAACGCAGTCGCGCCCGGGCCGATCTGGACTCCGCTGATCCCGGCAACGCTGCCCGCCGAGAAAGTCGCCGACTTCGGCGCCGACACGCCCCTCGGACGGGCCGGCCAGCCCGCCGAACTCGCCCCGGTGTACGTGTTCCTCGCCTCCGACGACTCGACGTACATCACCGGCGAACGCATCGCCGCAACCGGCGGCCGTCCCCTTCCCTGACAACGGCCGTCGCACGCTCAGGCGCCTGACCAGCGCGGTTCTGGCTAGCCGCCGGGCCTTCCGATCAGCGGTAGCCCTCGCTCTGGGTCCCCTCTGACGCGACGCGTACGCCGTAATGGTAGGCAAGCCGGCCCCCGAGCCAACCGGACACACCGAGCAGCGCCAGCGCGACCAAACTCAGGACGAGACCGGCCGTGCTGGCGTTCTCGTAGCCTTGTCCGGCCCGAACGGCGAAGTCGACGACGAACACCACAACGACGATCAGGTTGAGCGCCATGTGCGTCAGCCCGGTCCGGAACACTCGGGTACCACGCGGGATGGCAAGCAGATCGATCAACCCGAACACCGCAGCCAGCACCGCACCGACGATGCCGATACCGATCAGCCAGTAGGCACCTTCGGAGAACGCCTTCTCTTCCGCAGCATCCGCCAGCGCCACGATGTCGAACACGATACTGGCAACCCAGGTACCGATCGGCACCGTGACCAGGATCGGATGGAACGGATGGCCATACGGTCCCGCGATGATGCTCCTCGGGCGCTTGGCTTGCTCGAGCGCCGTCTCGTGATGGTTGGCGTCCATGATCCGCTCCTCTCGCCCGCACCTGGCCCGAACCACCTGCTTCGCGAGTACCCGCCAGCGACACAAATCACACGACCCCGCCCCAGTCCACGGCCCGACCCCCGGCTCCTGGCTCCCGGCCCCCGGCCCCCGGCTCCCGGCTCCCGGCTCCCGGCTCCCGGTGACCGTCACCCTGTCCGTTGCCTTCAACAACAATCCCGCCCGCCGGCTCCACCACCAACCCCAGCCCCCGACCACGGCGACTCCTATGAGCGCTTCTCATCTCCGAATGGGTTGGAGCCACACTCGGCCGTCGACCTACCCGGCACCATTCGCTACGGCTCATGCCCAGACCGACGGCTGAGCCTCGTACGACGACCTGCCCATAGCCACCGGGTACCGGTCGGATAC
>NZ_DASRVN010000294.1:0-19322 GCF_035655035.1 Kribbella sp.
GCCTCGACCTCGCCGAGGATGTGGCTGGACAGCAGCACCGTCACCCCGGCATCGCGGCGCTCCCGCACGCACTGCTGGAAGGCCTGTTCCATCAACGGATCGAGGCCCGAGGTGGGTTCGTCCAGGACGAGCATCTCGGCCCGGGCGGACAGCGCGGCCACCAATGCGACCTTCTGCCGGTTGCCTTTGGAGTAGTCCCGGATCCGCTTCGTCGGATCGAGTTCGAAACGTTCGATCAACTGCTTCCGCCGCGTGTCGTCGACACCGCCGTACGTCGCACCGATCACGTCGAGGCACTGACCACCGGTCAGGCCCGGCCACAGCGCGACCTCCCCGGCAACATAGGCAAGGCGCCCGTGCAGCCCGGCAGCTCCGCGCCACGGATCCGCGCCGAACAGTTCGACCGCACCGCTGGTGGCCCGCATCAACCCGAGCAGGATCCGGATGGTCGTCGACTTGCCCGCCCCGTTCGGGCCGAGGAAGCCATGGACCTCACCCGGACGAACCGTCAGATCCAGGCCGTCGAGGGCACGCACCTTCCCGAACGTCTTGACGAGTCCCTGGACCTGGATGACATCACTCACGACTGCTCCTCCCCGGACACGAAGGCGCCCTGCTGGTAGACGGCGGTGACCTCCTTGGCCCAACGCGACATGCCCTCCGGGGTGAGCGGGTCGACCCCGATCGCGGCGGCAACCTGGTTCCGCAGCAGCAGCAGTGCCAGGTCGTTGACGAGCATGAACGCGGCGCGGACCGCGATGTCGTCACTTGGGCGAGTGGCGCCGAGCTCGGTCAACGAGTCGAGCAGCCGGCGCGTCTGGATGAACCACCGCCCGAACAGCGCCGCGCCCGCGGGATCGTTGACGAGCAGCAGCCGGCGCAGGTACGCCGGCAACGGCGAGCCGGGCGGGAAGGCGCGCGCGAACATCTCCGCGACGGACGTCCAGCCGTCCCCGGTCAGCGCCCCGGCCAGATCCTGCTCGTCCATCGCGAACAGCGAATCGAAAGCCCGCCCGGCGTAGTCGTCGACCGCCGCCCGCAGCCCTTCCTTACTGCCGAAGTGATGCACCACGAGCGCAGGCGACACACCAGCCGCCGCGGCGATCTCCCGCAGCGTGACGGCATCATGCCCACGCTCGGCGAACAACCGCAGCGCGGCGTTGCGGATGCTCGCCTTACCGGTGAGGTCACCTTCCTCCGCGACTGAACCCATGTTCAGCACGCTAAACAAGCGGACAGCCCCAGGTCAATGGTTTGCCTGCTGCAATCATTGCGTACTGCAATTGTTAACACCGGGACACTCGGCCGTGAGCCTGCCGCGGTTGGAGCAACTTTCCGGCTGGTTCGGGACCTTTGGCCCTCACCTCGGCCGGGGCTTCGCGCCAGTCTTGGAGCGTGGGCACCCCGGTCCACGGTGTCGAGAGATCTCTCATGAGTACTTCATTACGCTTCGACCGTTCCAGGCTGCAGATTCTCAGCCCGGCGGACTGTCTGCGGCTACTAGGTTCCGTCCCGCTGGGACGGCTGGTCTACACGTACGCCGGGCTGCCCGCGATCCGGCTGGTCAACTTCGTGGTCGACGACGACACGATCGTGTTCAACACCGGTCAGGGCGACAAGTTCCGGGCCGCCGAGCGGGGCGACGTGGTCGCGTTCGAGGCCGACGACGTGGAGGCCGAGCGGCATGTCGGCTGGACCGTCACGGCGATCGGGCACCTGTCGGTCGTGACGGCCGACGAGCGCGCCGACCTGCGGCAGCGGCTGCCGTTGCATTCGTGGATGCCGATGGACGACCCGCAGTTCGTCCGGCTCGGCATCGAGTCGGTACAGGGTCGCCGGCTGGTTCCCTGGGGCCAGCGGCCGCGCTGATTCACCGTATTCTTGTCGGGTGGCCGAAGGTTCGCGGTCTGCGCAGGGTGGCTGGGACGAGGGCGCGCTGGAGTACGCCGGGTTGTCCCGGGTACGCCTCGATGCCCTGCTCCAGGAGTTGCTCGGGCGTGTCGACCAGATCATGGAGTACCAGGAACGCCTGCGGGCCCTCCTGGACGCGGTCGTGGGTATCGGCGCGGACCTCGACCTGAACAGCACCTTGGACCGGATCGTGACCGCGGCCTGCGAGCTCGCCGGCGCGCGGTACGGCGCCCTCGGTGTGGTCGGGCCTGACGGCAAGCGGCTCATCCGGTTCATCACGCACGGCGTGACCGACGACGAGATCGCGGCGATCGGCCCGTACCCGGAAGGCCACGGCATCCTCGGTCTGCTGATCGAGCATCCCGAGCCGATCCGGCTGCACGACCTCGCCGAACACCCCCGGTCGTACGGGTTCCCCGCCAACCACCCGCCGATGAAGAGCTTCCTCGGCGTCCCGATCCGGACCCGCGAGCACGCCTTCGGCAACCTGTACCTGACCGAGAAGACCGGTGGCGCCGACTTCACCGAGGACGACGAACGCACCGTCACCGCGCTCGCCGCCGCGGCCGGCGTGGTCATCGACAACGCCCGGTTGTACGCCGACACCGAGCAGCGCCGGCGCTGGCACGAGGTCACAGCGGAGATCACCCAGCTGATGCTCGGCGACTTCGACACCGACCAGGCGCTCCAACTCATCGCGCAGCGCTCCCGCGAGGTCTCGGGCGCCCAGGTCGCGGCCGTGCTGCTGGCGGACGGCGACGAACTCGTGGTGCGCGCCGTCGAGGGCCCACCGCGGTTCACCCAGTACGTCGGCCGCCGGATCCCCGCCGACCTGCCGGTCATCGGCCGCGTCACCTCGGCCCCCGGCGAGCAGATCGACGTAGAGGACCTCGCCCAGTTGCTGAAGGACGCCGGCAGCCTGCCCGAGTTCCCCGAAGGCGCCGGCCTCGCCCGGACGACGATGGCTCCGCTGCCACCCGGCAACACGGGCACCGGCGGCCTGCTCGCCGTCGCCCTCGAACAGGGCGCGAACGCCCGCATCACCGAGGGTGCCGATCTGGTGCGGATGTTCGCCGGACAGGCCACCCTCGCCCTCGAACGCGCCCAGGCACAACGTGACCGGGACATGCTCGCCGTCCTCGAGGACCGCGACCGGATCGCCCGCGACCTCCACGACCTGGTCATCCAGCGACTGTTCGCGACCGGCCTGCAACTCCAAGGCATGCACCGCCTGGTCCGCCCCGAGCACCAGCAGCGCCTCAGCCGGGCGGTCGACGACATCGACACCACCATCCACGACCTCCGGGCCGCGATCTTCGAGCTCCAGCAGCCCCCGGACTCCAGCTCCCTGCGGGGCGACGTCCAGGCGCTGGTCACGGAGTACGCCGACGCGCTCGGCTTCCGGCCCCAGCTGATCTGCACCGGCCCGATCGACACCGTCGTACCGGCCGCCGTACGTCCACAGATCCTGGCGACCGTCCGCGAGTCACTGTCCAACGTCGTCCGCCACGCCCGGGCGTCACAGGTGGTCGTCGAGATCACAGCGGACGCCGAACACGCCGTCGCCCGCATCTCCGACGACGGCATCGGCATCCGTGACAGCACCCGTAGGAGTGGCCTGCGGAACCTGACCGAGCGTGCGCAGGCGCTGGGCGGTACGGTCCGCATCGCCGACAACGTTCCGCACGGCACCGTGGTGGAACTCACCGCACCGAACTGACCAACGGCCCCCCAGATCGGGACTCTTGGCCGCGGCGCCAACCACCTCCCACCGGCGAACCTGAAGAAGGAGAACCAGTGGGAGGAGCGCCCAGTGTCCGAGCAACTGCCGACCAAGGACGTCCAGGTCCTGCTCACGGCGGCCATCGCCGCGCCGAGCATGCACAACACCCAGCCGTGGCGGTTCGAGGTCGAGGGCCACGTGATCGACGTCTACCTGGACGGATCGCGTGCCCTCCCCGCCGAGGACCCGACCGGCCGCGCGATGCGGATCGCCGCCGGTGCCGCCGCCTTCAACCTCCGGTGCGCGGCCGAGACCCTCGGGTACGGCGCCTGGTTCGGGCTGGCGCCGTACCCGAGTGAAGAACCCGACCTGCTCGCGCGGATCGTGATCGAGCCGACCGCCGCCCGGAACGACGAGCTGGCGGACCTGGCCCGGCAGATCCCGTACCGGCACACCGACCGGGAGCCGTCCGGCGCCGTCCCGATCGCCGAGAACGTCCGTGTCGCGCTCATGCAGGCGGCCTATGCCGAGGGCGCCGGGCTCACCTGGCTGGGCGCGGACGACCTTCGGATTGTGCTCAATCTGATTGTCGACACCGACCTGCGCGAGATCCACGACTGGCACCGGCGGGCCGAACGCAGCCGCTGGGTCGGCGGCGAGCGCTCGGCGGACGGCGTACCCAGCTCGGCGCTCGGGCCGCGATCGACCAGCTACCCCGCGGCCGTCCGCGACATGGGCACCCGGCCGATCGACCGGCTCCGGACCGAGCGGTCGTTCGAGGAGCACCCCGATCTCGCCGTACTCTCCACCGACTTCGACACGCCCGCCGATCAGGTCGCGGCCGGTTCCGCGCTCGAGCGGGTACTGCTGACCGCGACCCGGGCCGGCGTCAGCGCGTCGTTCCTCAACCAGCCGCTCGAGTACGACGACCTGCGCCGCACGGTGCAGCGCCTCACCGGACGGCCGGGCCACGCCCACATGATCATCCGTTTCGGCCAGAGCCGACGCCACCAGGGCACCGCCCGCCGGCCTCTCGCCGAGTTCCTGCCCGAGGAGCAGCCATGACCACACTGCGCGAGGAGGTCGACCGCTGGCAGGCCGACCTCGAGGACATCGCCGAGACCAGCCAGGCCGACAGCTGGTTCCTCGAGGAGCGCCGGCTCGTCGAGGCCCAGCACACGCTGATCGCCTTCCGCGGACGCATCATCCCTGCGCTCACCGCGCAACGCCCCGGCGACCGGATCGTCGTCGACGAGATCGAGCGTCTGCTCGACAACCTCGAAGATCTCCGCAACCACCTCTACCGAACCGTGCATCCCGCCGACTCGCACCGCAGGATCGCGGAAACGATCGCCGCCCTGCACGCCCTCACCCGCGTAGCCGTCCACTTCGAGCCAACCGTCCAACCAGCCTCCTGATCGAAGGTCCTATGCGGGAGGGCCGTTCGGCACTGCCGACGACGTGATGCCGGGTGGTGTGCTGGGACTGAGTCGAAGGAGGCTGCGATGTCGAAGAAGGTACTCGTCGCGTATGCCAGCAAGATGGGCGCGACCGCCGGTATCGCCGAGGCGATCGGTGCAGAGCTCCGCGCGCACGGGCACGATGCCGACGTCGTCGACGTCGCGCGCGTCAAGGACATCACGCCGTACGACGCGGTCGTCCTCGGCAGCGCGATCTACATCCGGCGGTGGCGCCGGGAGGCCGTACTGTTCCTCCGGCACCACGTCGAGGAGCTGCGCCAACGTCAGGTCTGGCTCTTCCACAGCGGACCGGTCGGCCCCGACAAGGACGAGGACCAGGCAATGCCGCCGGCCGTCCGCCACCTCGCCCACGAGATCGGCGCAACACCCGCCGTCACGTTCCCCGGCCGCCTCGAACAGGCCACCGCCCAAGGCTTCCTGGCCCGCCACCTCGCGACCGGCAACCTCGCCGGTGACGTCCGCGACTGGGACAAGATCCGCAGGTGGTCCGCAGACATCAGCGCCGCCATCGAAGCCACCCAACGCAGCACCTGGCACCGCCCATCACCCAAGCCACTCCCCCACCACCCAGCCGGCCACTACCTCGGCTGAGTTACCGCGGCGGGTGCTTCTTCGTGTGTTCGATAGCGAAGACGGCGGCTTCGGTGCGGCGTTCGAGGTTGAGTTTGCGGAATAGTGAGGAGACGTAGTTCTTGACGGTCTTCTCGGCGAGGTAGAGCGATTGGGCTATCTGGCGGTTGGTCTTGCCCTCGGCGATCTCGGCGAGGATGCGGCGTTCCTGCTCGGTCAGCGAGGCGTACCGCGGGTCCTCGGCCTCAGCCGGATGACGCAGGCGTTCCAGGACCTTCGCGGTCATGCTCGGATCGAGGAGCGACTCACCGGCCGCGAGCCGCCGTACGGCGTCAACCAACGCCTGCCCGTGGATCTGCTTCAGCAGGTACCCGGCGGCGCCGGCCATGATCGCGGTGAACAGTGCCTCGTCGTCGGAGAACGACGTCAGCATCAGGCAGGCCGGCGGCTCGTCCATCTGCGAGCGCACCTCGCGACACACCGTGATCCCGTCACCGTCCGGCAGCCGGACGTCCAGGACGGCGACATCGGGGCGTACGGCGGGGATCCGCGCGATCGCCTCCGCCGCCGTCCCCGCATCACCGACCACCTCGATGTCCGGCTCCGCGTCCAGCAACTGATGCAGCCCCAGCCGCACCACCTCGTGATCGTCGAGCAGGAACACCCTGATCCCCATCACCGTCTCCCTCCCACCTCGGCGCGTCGCTCGCACCAGCATCCCGCCGTACGACGCTACCCGCCAGGGACCACGGTCCCGCCCCCACCGGGACCTTTGGCCGCGCCGGTGCCCGGTGACTGCAGTCGGGAAGGTGGGTGTTCAGAGCTCCAGTTCGTGTTCGTGGAGGCGGCCGAGGTCCTCGCCCCAGCGGTGCGCGCGGTCGAGCTCGACGTCCCGGATCGGGCCGGTGGTCTCGTTCACGAAGAGGCTCTCGGTGCCCAGTAGCCGCAGACCCATCCGGCGCAGGAGTTTCGCCGCGGACCGCGCCGCCATGGTGTTGCCTCCGATCAG
Organism: Kribbella sp.; assembly: GCF_035655035.1. Classification (GTDB taxonomy): domain Bacteria; phylum Actinomycetota; class Actinomycetes; order Propionibacteriales; family Kribbellaceae; genus Kribbella. Next base: position 6,695 of record NZ_DASRVN010000294.1, read on the forward strand.
TACGTCGATACGGCGGTCTGCGGGTGCGAGCGCGCCCGCTCGGTATCGGTCAGGTGGTGTGGAACGATCGCGACCGGACACGTCATCGCGGCCATCGAACGCCGCGCCACCGGGTCGATCAGCAACGGGCCACTGTGCGCGCCGACGACGACCAGGCCGACCTCGGCGCTCTCGTGCACCAGTGCGGCCGCCGGCGGCCGGCTGCTGAGAAACCGAGTCACCTTCACCATCGGGAACCGGCTGGTCCATCGCGCGAGGTTCTCCGACAGCACGTAGTCCGCCCGGCTGATCCACGAACACTCCGGATCCTCGTCGACGAACGGCCGCTCCGCGGGCACTCCGGCATGAACAACGATCAGGTCACCCTCCCGCCCGGCCGCGACGCCGAAGGCGAACTCCAGCGCCTCGGTCGACAACGCCGTACCGTCGATGCCCACGGCAACCTTCCGGTCGAGCACGCCCGGCTTCCAGGACAGTGGTACGACGACGACGGGGCAGCCGGCCCGAGCCGCAAGTGTCAGGTTGGTCTGGGTGTGGACCAACCGTTGCGGGCCACGGCTACGGGATCTTCCGACCACCAGCATCCGGGCCTTCCGCGCCGCGTGGGCGAGGGCCCTGAGCCGCGATCCCTCCTCGGTGACCGCGACCAGCGCGGTCGCGTACCCGTCGCGATGACGTACGTGCGCGACCGCGGCACGCACCGCGTCGTCGGCCCGCTCGGCCGGCGACCTTGGCGCGTAACCCGGCATCATCGGCGAGTACGAACCGTGCGCGGGGTACGGAGCGACGAGCACCAGCTCCGCACCCACCCGCAGCGCTTCGGCGGACGCGTAGTCCACCACGCGGTGGTTCTCCGCGCTTCCGTCGACCTCGACCACGACGGGTCCGGTCCGGTTCCAGTCACTCATCACGCTCACCTCAGCATTACGCAGGAACGACGGCCAGCGGGCACGTCGCGTGGTACAGGACGCCTACTCCAGGGCGCCGGTTTCACGCCACGGACTGACGATCCCCAGGCGGATGACCGGCTTGACACGCATGTTGCTCACTGCAACCACGGGTACTTGCGGACGATCGCGAGGCCGCTGCACACCTTGCCGAAGCCCCACACGTTGCCGGCAGCAACCAGTGCCAGGACGACTACGGTGACGGCGCCAAGGATGTGGTCGTCGAGTACCGGGTTGGTCTGCGGCGGCAGGTTCGCGGACCACATCAGCAGATACAGCAGTACGCCGCTGACCGCCGCGACCCGCATCCCGATACCGAGCGTCAGCGCGAGACCGATGCCGACCAGTGCGATCATGAACAGCGGCGTGACCCACCAGTCACCCGCGATCGAGTGGTAGAAGCTGCTCATCGGGCCCATCGAGCCCTTCAGGAATCCGGCGGTCACGTCGGCGCCGTCGAGCCAGCTCTTGCCGGACTTGGTCGCGTAGCCGAATCCGAACAGCTTGTCGAGGAACGCCCACAGGAACGTGAGCCCGTAGACGATCCGCAGCACGGCGAGCGCACGGCCGGCCGCGGTGGTGATGATCGGGTGCCGATCGCCGTCAGGTGCCATCACGGGAGCCGGCAGGTGCTGCCGTTGCGTCCGGTGCGGGGTGGTGGTCATGGTGTCGTCCTTTCGTTCGATTCCGACACCTCGATCGTCGTTTCTCGGACCGAGGCCGGTCAGAGTCGTTGGCACCCGATCCATCCGAGCCGAACGGCCCTTCACTCCAGGACGTAAGCCCGTCGGCACGCAGGCGCCAGCCCGCGGTCCACGACAGGTCGTCGTGGGCCGCGGCCTTCGATCGTTACTCGAATCCCTTCTCGCCGAACAGGGCGACCTTCAGCGCGCCCGTGGTGGCCGGGTCGGAGAACACGTCGTACGCGTCCTGCATCTCGTCGAGACCGAAGCGGTGGGTGATCAGGCCGGGCAGCTGCAACCGGCCGGCCGCGAGCATCGACAGCAACCGCGGCGTCGAGAACGTGTCGACCAGGCCGGTCGTGATGGTCACGTTCTTGATCCACAAGTCCTCGAGGTGCAGCGTCGCCGGCGCGCCGTGGACGCCGACATTCGCCACCGTGCCGCCCGGACGGACAAGACGCGTGCAGAGCTCGAAGGTCGCCGGTACGCCGACCGCCTCGATCGCCACGTCGGCACCGAGCCCACCGGTCAGCTCGCGGACCTTCGCCTCCACGTCCTCGTCCGGACCGAGAGCCAGGTCGGCGCCGCGTTCCAGCGCGGCCTTCCGGCGGGAGTCGGCCGCGTCGACGACCACCACCCGCGACGGCGTGAACAGCTTGCTGGTCGCCAACGCCGCCAGCGCGATCGGACCCGCGCCGACAATCACCACGGTGTCGCCCGGGGAGACCTTCCCGTTGAGTACGCCGACCTCGTACGACGTCGGCAAGATGTCGGCCAGCAGCACCGCCTCCTCGTTGCTGACGCTGTCCGGCAGCCTGTACACCGACCGATCCGCGAACGGGACCCGGACCAGCTCGGCCTGCGTGCCGTCGATCAGGTGACCGAGGATCCAGCCGCCGCCACCCAGGCACTGGCCGTAATGGCCCTGCCGGCAGTACTCACACCGGCCGCACGCCGTGATGCAGGAGATCAGCACCCGGTCGCCCACCGCCACGCCCCGGACGCCGCTGCCGACCTCAGTGATCGTGCCGACCGCCTCGTGGCCGAGGATCCGGCCCGGCCGCACCGCCGGTACGTCGCCCTTCAGGATGTGCAGATCCGTTCCGCAGATCGTCACCGCGTCGACGCGAACGACCGCGTCCTCGCGATCCTGGATCACCGGATCCGGCACCTCGCGCCAGCTCCGCTGCCCCGGACCGTTGTAGACCAATGCCAACATCTTCGAACCTCCCTGGACGAGACTTTCCACCTTCGACCCTGAGCCGCCCGGGTGTCCGTCGGAGCGGCCGAAGACCACCGGTCGGCGGGACCTTCGGCCCTGCCGACCGCAGGCACCCACGGATTGACTGGACTGCAAGGAGTACGAGCCCCGGGAGGTCCCATGTCCACCGAACTGCCTGTCCTGGTAGGGATCGACGGATCCCGCGACGGCCTGATCGCGCTGACCTGGGCGGTGGGCTACGCCGCCGTACTTCAGGCGCCGCTGCACGCGGTGTACGTCGTCGACAACGACAACGCTCCCCTCGGACCACCGCCGACCGAGCCGGACGACGGCAGCGAAGTACTCGGCGACGCCCTCACGGAGCTCGAGCGGATCGGCTTCCGGGCCGCGACCCTCGAAGTACGGCACGGCCACCCGGCACGGATCCTGCTCGAGCTCGCCGAGCGGTCCCAGGCCCTGGTCGTCGGCCGCCGCGGCATGGGCGGTTTCGCCGAGCTCGTCCTCGGCTCGACCTCCCAGATGTGTACGGCGCTCGCCACCACGGTGCCGCTGATCGTCGTACCGGACACCTGGGACCCCACGGCACCCGCCCACAACCGGTACGTAGTCGGCGTCGACGGCTCCGTCGACGGCCAGGACGCGCTCCGGTTCGCCTTCGAACTCGCCGAGCAAACCGGCGCCGGCCTCGTCGGCGTCCACGCGATCGAGGTCCGCCAGACCTACCCGGACCCGCACAGCTGGTTCGACCCCGCACGCCCCTGGATCGAGACCGCCGACGAACTCCTCACGCAGACCCTCGAAGGCTGGACCGCGAAATACCCCGACATCACCGTCACCAGCCACGGAGTCGTCGACTACCCGGTCCTCGTCCTGGCCCGCGAGTCCCAGAACGCGGACCTCGTCGTGGTCGGCGGCTTCGGCCGTACGGCGTTCTCCGAACTCCGCATGGGATCCGTCGCGCGCGGCCTGCTGTACCACTCCCACTGCCCGGTCGCCGTCGTCCACCACGCGGACTTCTGAGATGCGAATCCCGACGGCACCGTCGATACCGCCGACGATCTCCTCGGCACGTGCCACCGCACTCCGGCGTTGCACCTGCCCGGTCAGCGCCGCCTCGGACAGCGTGCAGCCGCGCCCACCGGGATGTACTTCCTCATTACCGCGTTCCCTTCATCCGCTGAGGTGCTCGGGCCCTCGGTCGAACGGCAGGATCATCGGTACTCCTTGGCAATTTCGCGGGTGCTGAGATCCCGGTACCGGATCGTCGTCGTCGGGATCGGGCCGGGTCGGACCTCGACCACGAAGAGCTCGCCGGTCCGGCCGTCCTTTGCCCAGTCGAGTGTCGTCGGGCGGCGGAAGTGCTTGTCCGCGAGCACCGACCAGCGGGCGAGCGTCTGAAGGTCGTTGTCGGACAGCACCAGCGCGGCTTGTTCTTGCGGTGTGGTGGGAACGGTCCGGGTGCCGCGCGGATAGGCGTACACCTTCTTCGCGGGTTTGTTCCCGCAGTGCCGCACGATCAACGGGCGATCGCCGGGATGCACCGAGTACTGGTCGGCGCCGGCCGTCGGTGCATCGCCGAGGCCCCAGGTGGCGCGGACCCGGACGAACGCGCTCTCGCCACGGGCCGTACCGGTGCCTCCGAGGTCGGCCGGCACCATCCGCTGCACGGCGACCGGCATCACGGCCTTCAGCTGGTCGAGCCCCTCGGCCTCACGGTTGCCGACAGCAACGGGGTTGTAGAGCGACGCGAAACACCGCCGGCAGGCCGCGAGAACGTCCGCCGCGGTGGTGAGGTGCAGGAACACCTCATCCTGCAGGCCGTCGGCCACCGTCACCGGGCTGCACCGAACCGCGACGTCCGTACCGTCGCCGCCCAGTTCGTCGTACGCGGCCAGGATCTCGTCGGCCACGGACGCCGGCACCGACTCGTCACGGAACGCCGAGCGGATCTCCGCCGCCGCTACGGCCAGCTCGCGACCCGCCCGGAACCTACGGATCGCCTGAGCGATCGCCGGACCCAGCCGCGCGTCCCGGACGAACTCGCGGTACGCCGCAGCCGTCACCGCAAACCCCGCCGGCACCCGGATTCCCTGCCGCGCCAGCTCCGCCAGCCGGGCCACCTTCAGTCCAACCTGCGACGGATCGAGCGCCGCCTTGGCCGCGTCGTTCAGTTGTACGACGTACTCGCTGTTCATGGCTCCTCCTAGCGCAGCGACGCCGCGACGCCCGCGGCCGATCCGGCGGCCAGCATGAAAAGCCACAGCTCGCCGTACCGCTGGCTCCTGATGCTCATGGCGGCCTCTCCTTCGAAAGCCCTTCGCTCCTCAGGCTCGCCCGGTGGACCGGCCGCGGTCAGAGCCGAAGGTCCCGTCGTGGCGCGGACCACCGGCCAGGCGACGCTCGTAGGGCCGACAGACCCGGCCGGCCTGTGACCGCTGTGATGTGGGCGACAGCTGCGGCATCGTTGGGGAATGACGAAGTTGCCCAAGAAGGCCTACGAGAAGGAACTGCTGCGGCTGCAGGCGGAGCTGGTGAAGCTGCAGGAGTGGGTGCGGGTCGAGAAGGCGCGGGTCGTGATCGTGTTCGAGGGCCGGGACGCGGCCGGGAAGGGCAGCACGATCAAACGGGTCACGCAGTACCTGAACCCGCGCGTCGCCCGGATCGCCGCCCTGCCCGCGCCGACCGAGCGGGAGCGGACGCAGTGGTACTTCCAGCGGTACGTCGAACACCTACCCGCAGCCGGGGAGATCGTCCTGTTCGACCGCAGCTGGTACAACCGGGCCGGCGTCGAACGCGTGATGGGCTTCTGCACCAACACCGAGTACGCCCGGTTCCTGCACCAGTGCCCGATCTTCGAACGCCTGCTGGTCGAGGACGGCGTACTGCTCCGCAAGTACTGGTTCTCGGTCAGCGACAGCGAACAGGAGAACCGCTTCCGCAGCCGCCTGGAGGACCCGATGCGCCGATGGAAACTGTCGCCGATGGACCTGGAGTCGATCACTCGGTGGGAGGACTACTCACGCGCCAAGGACGAGATGTTCGTCCACACCGACATCCCCGAGGCACCGTGGTACGTCGTGGAGAGCGAGGACAAGCGCTCCGCCCGGATCAACATGATCGCCCACCTGCTGTCCACCATCCCGTACCACGAGGTCCAGCGACTCCCGCTAGAACTCCCCCCACGCCCACCGTCCAAGGGCTACGAACGCCCACCCCGCGACATGCAGACCCAGGTCCCCGACCACGCCGCCCAGCTGCGCCGCTGAGTGCGGGGTCAGCGGGTGATGGTTTGGGCTGCTTCGGCCAACTCGGCCAGGCGGTGTGCGCGGGCCGACTCGGCCGGTGTGAAGGGCTCGCCCGGCCGGGTGAACACGAACAGCCCCGTCCACGGAGACGGCACCTTCAGCACGTCCCCGGGCAGCTGCCCGGCCAGAGCCGAGCGGTCCGTGACCAGCTGAGCGCCGAGGAGTTCGGCGACCGCGTGGGGCAGCTCGGCCGGGTCCGCGACGACTCGTGCCGACAGGCTCAGCGCCTTGGTCTGCCCGTCGACCAACGCCAACGCCGTGGTCGGCCAGACGCGGGTGTCACGTCCGCCTCCAGTCTCAACTGCCGCCTCGAGGTCGGCCGCCGTCAGCTCGTCCGGTGCCGACACCACCAGCTCGTCCCGCACACCGTCGTCGACCGGATGCACGTGCAGCCCCAGGATGTTCGCGTCCAGGACGGCGAGCCGCCGGGTCACGCTCTCCAACGAACCGGCTCGATCGTCGAGCGTCACACGGATCCGCCACAACGTCCCGATCCCCTGCTGCGGCCGCACCTTCGGCGCATGCAACCAGGAGCGCAGCAGCCGCATGGTTGACGGTTCTACCACCCAGATGACCAGCGCGGTCGTCACGCTCGCGAGCACAGCGACGGAGATCAGGTACGGCGGATGCGCGGCGAGCACCACCGCATGCAGCGCCAGCTCCACGGGCGCGACCGCCACCAGCTTCGCCAGCGTCAGGCGCAGCCGCCGCGGATGCGGTAACCGCCCGCACACTTCGCACGCCGTACCGCCGGTCAGCGTCGTACGCAACGAATCCATGGTTCCAGGGTCCCCGGCCCCGATTGCCCCGGTGTTGCGCAGGCATGAAGTTCGTCCGCCGCAGGGTCCAAGGTCCCGCGTGGTGAGAACCGATCGGCCGATGCGACGGGCCGGCTGATCGGTGCATGCTGAGATCGGGAGGTACACCGTGGGCGCACAGATCACGGCGGCGCCGTGGGTCCGGCAACTGGTGATCGACACCGGCCGCGCCGCACGGCGCGGGCACGCCATCCACGGCCTGTTCGAGGTCGACGGCGCGCCCGCCGCCCGCTTCGTCCGCCGCCCGCGTGAACTGCTGGTCGCGGGCGATGGGATCCACCCCTGCAGCACCGCCAAGGAGCCGGTATGAAACACAAGCCCGTAGTCGTCGGTGTCGACGGATCGCCAGCGGCGGACGTCGCGGTCCGGTGGGGCGCCATCGAGGCGGCCGCGCTGCGGAGCCCGCTGCACGTCGTGTACGCCGTACCGCCCGGTGACTCGCCGTCCCGGGCCGGGGACGTCATCTACAAGGCGGTCGCGCAGGCCCGCGGACTGCAGCCCAGGATCGTCATCGACTCCCGGATCGAGAGCGGCTCGCCCTCCTCGGCGCTGGTCAAGGCGTCCAGCTCGGCGGCCGTCGTGGTGATCGGCAGCCGCGGTCTCGGTCTCATGATGGGAGCGCTGGTCGGCTCCACGGGCCTCGACCTGGCGGCGAACGCGCGCTGCCCGGTGGTCGTCGTACGGCCGGATCTCGGCAGCATGGCCGGCGTGCGGGTGGTGATCGGGTACGACGGTTCGCCGGCGAGCGACACCGCGCTTGACTTCGGGCTCGGCTACGCGCGCCGGCACGACCTCGCCGTACGCGTCGTCGCCGCCCAGCCCGCCGGTACCGACCTGCACCGGATCACCGAGGCCGAGCTCCGCGCCGCCGTCCACGAGCGCGGCGGCCACGACGCCGAACTGATCCAGATCACCGGCCACCCCGCCGAACACATCCTGCGCCTGTCCGCCGACGCGAGCCTGATCGTCCTCGGCGCCCGCGGCCGCGGCGGCTTCACCGGCATGCTCCTCGGCTCCGTCAGCCAAACCGTCCTCCACCACGCCGACTGCCCCGTAGCCGTCATCCCAGCCGCCGCAACGGGCGGCTGACCGCGTCTCCGTAGCCGCGCCTCGCCTGCGTCCGCAGGGTGCATCGGCCTGTGCGAAGCAGGACCAACGCCCGATGTGTCGCGGTCCGTCCGCGCGGATGCTCGAGATACCGGAAGGGAGGGGATCATGAGCAAGTCATCGACCCGCGATTCCGCACCGAAGGTTCGTGGGGCGCCGCCATCCTCCAGAGGCTGGTTCACGTGGATGACCGGACTGTGGATCGTGTTCTTCGTGCTGATGCAACAGGGCCGGCTCGACGACCTCGCTGCCTGGATCCGCGACCTGCCGATCGTGGTCGAGATCCTCGTCTGGCTCGTGTTCTTCCCCCAGGTCCTGGCCACGGCCGTCTGGACCAGCGGTTGGCCCGAAGGCCTTCGAGTCACTCTGGTGGTGCTGTTCGTCCTGGCCTGGACCGTGGTCTCCATCCCCAGACCCAAGACCTCCGATCGGAGGCGATCCCGGTGAGGACGAGCTGTACGCGCCCACCTTGGAGACACCCACAACCGGATCAAACCCACTGATACGACGCTGCTTCGGGAGAGACCAGGCAATGGCCGCGTTCGGTCAGGCCAGGGCGAGGAACAGTTTCTCCAGCTTGGCCGTGTCGACGTCGCTGTTCTCGTCGGCGAGGCAGTGCTGCAGGCCGGTGCTCACGATCGCGTACCCGGCGCGCGAGAGAGCCTTGTTCACCGCGGCCAACTGCGTGAGGACCGATTCGCAGTCCGCGCCCTCCTCCATCATCCGGATCACGCTGCCGAGATGTCCGTGCGCGCGCTTCATCCGGGTGACGATCGGCTTGATCTCGTCCGGCTCGAAGTCCATCGAAGCCCTTCCCGTTCGGTCGATGACGGCGTCCGACCGGGCGCCACCAGCACCGAGTCTACATCCCCCCAGGGGGATATGTTACGGTCGTTCTCGAACCCCCTAGGGGGATATCTCCCGGACACTTCGAGCCATCCAGTGAGGACACGATGACCGATCACCGCACGCGACGAACTCCGAGCCTGACCGTCCGGACCGTCGAGACCCCGTCGCTCGGTGACCGCAGCTACCTCGTGCACGACGGCGAAGTGGCGTTCGTCGTCGATCCGCAGCGCGACATCGACCGGATCCTGCAGCTGCTCCAGGACGAGGATGTCCGGCTGACGCACGTCTTCGAGACCCATATCCACAACGACTACGTCACCGGCGGCCTCGCCCTCGCCCGGGCCACCGGCGCCGAGTACCTCGTCAACGCCGACGACGAGGTGACCTTCGAACGTACGCCGCTGCGCGACGGCGACACCGTGCGGATCGGCGACCGGATGCGGATCCGGGCCATCCACACGCCCGGCCACACCTTCACCCACTTGTCCTACGCACTCACCGACGACGAGCAGCCGATCGCTGTCTTCAGCGGCGGATCGCTGTTGTACGGCGCGACCGGAAGACCCGACCTCCTCGGCCCGGATCACACCGACACGCTCGTACATCACCAGTACCGGTCCGCACAGCGGCTCGCCCGGACGCTGCCTGACGTGACGAAGATCTTTCCCACCCACGGTTTCGGCTCGTTCTGCTCGGCGACTCAGTCCGCGGCCGCCGAATCGACCATCGGGCAGGAGAAGCGCACCAACCCCGTCCTGACCAGCGATGAAACGGACTACGTCCGCGACCTGCTGGACGGCCTCGGAGCCTGGCCCGCGTACTACGCACACATGGCTGCCGCCAACTCGGCCGGTCCTGCCGCGGCCGACCTCTCGCTGCCCGAGCGCGCGGACGCGGCCGAACTCCGCCGCCGGATCGAGGCCGGCGAATGGGTCGTCGATCTGCGGACCCGGACCGCCTTCGCGGCGGGGCACGCACCCGGCACCCTCAACTTCGGCCTCGACGGGGCGTTCTCGACGTACCTCGGCTGGCTCATCCCCTGGGGTACGCCGCTGACGTTGCTCGGCGAGACCGCCGCGGACGTCAGCCAGGCCCAGCGCGAGCTCGTACGCATCGGCATCGACCGCCCCGCCGCGCACGCCACCGGCGGACCCGAGCGGTGGAGCCCGGACGCGCCGGTCTCCTTTCCGACCGCCACCTTCGCCGACCTCGAACTCGTCCGGCACCATCGCAACGTCGTCGTTCTCGACGTACGCCGAACCGAGGAACACCGCGCCGCGCGGATCGTTGGCGCGGTCAACGTTCCCGTCCACGAACTGCCGCAGCGGCTTGCCGACGTGCCGCCCGGCGAGGTGTGGGTCCACTGTGCCGCCGGGTTCCGCGCCTCGATCGCCGCATCGTTCCTGCACGCGGCCGGCCGCACAATCGTTGCCGTCGACGACCAGTTCGAGAACGCCGCGAAGGCCGGCCTCCAGCTGGTCGGCGCGGAAGCCTGACCGGCCCGTACATCCCATCCCCAGAAGGAGAATCACCATGTGCCGACCCGTCACCTGCAAGACCTGTTCCAAGACCACCTGGGCCGGCTGCGGCCAGCACGTCGGGCAGGTCAAGGCGATGGTCCCCGCCGACCAATGGTGCCCCGGCCATCCGAAGACCGAACGTCAGGGCACCTGGCTCGACCGCCTCCGGCGACGGTGACCAGCCCCGGCGGCGTGGCCAGCTTGGCGCCCGGTTCCAGGTACTGATCGTTCTCCCTTACACGGGTACGACGGCCAGCGGGCACGCCGCGTGGTGCAGGACACCCCGGGTCACGGTGCCGAGGAAGACGGCCGCCGCCCGGGCATGGTGGTAGGCCCCGACGACGAGCCGGCAGCAGGACTAACCTGTGCCGGACGACGTGGCGCGGCTCGCCGACGCTCGCGATCACCGTGCTCGGTGAGACTCCGGTGAGTGAGGCCCTGCGGCTGCTCGGCCGGAACCAGATCACCATCCTGCCGGTCGTCGACCGGCAAGACCGGCTGGCCGGGGTGGTTGCCCTCAGCGCGTGGTCAGCTTCTCCTCGAAGAACGCCAGGACGCGGTCTACGCCCTCCTGCCGGCGGTGCTCGGTCAAGGTGGAGTGTTTCCGGCCGGGGAACTCCACCGCGATGAAGTTCGCGCCGAGCTCCCGGCGCAGGGTGTCGAAACGTGTGCCGACGGCTGGATCGTCCTGGTAGCGCAGGCCGAGCACCTGGCATCCCGCGGCGGCCTTCGCCTTCACCGACGCCAGGTCGGCCGGGCTGAGCCCCAGGTCGGCCTTGCGCGCCGCACCGACCGGAGCGGGCGAGGCAGGCTGGGCCAGGACCGGTGCCACTACGGGTGCGTCGGCCAGCATCGCGAGTGCGAAGCCGCCCGTCATACACATGCCGACCGCGCCGACGCCCGGCCCACCCAGCTCGTCGTGCAGCTCGCGAGCCAGCGAACGCAGCCATCCGGCGACCGGCGTCGTCCGCCCCATGGCGAACATCGTGAACTCCCGGCTGACGCAGATCCCCGCGATGGTCCGCACCGACTCCAGCACCGTGGCCGGAGCGCCCGGCCGGCCGAACAGCGACGGCATCACCACCGTGAAGCCACGAGCCACCACCTCTTCGGCGAACTCGAGCACCGCCGGAGTGATACCGGGGATCTCGTGGATCACGATCACGCCCGGTCCGGCGCCCTTGCGGTACGTCGGGTGCGTCACGCCGTCTGCCGTGTGGCCGCCGAGAGCCCAGGAGTCGAGCGAACTCATAGCACCGGACCCTACACCTGTGGGGCTCCTGAGAGCCGCGACGACTTTGGTCCCCGACGCCAGAGTCCAAGGACTCTGCGCACGCGCCCCGGCCGCGCCGACGGTGGGAGAAAGCGTTCAGAGGAGGAATGATGGCCGGAAGCTACATCCACTGGGGAGTCATCCAGATCTCGGTGACCAACCTGGTCATCATCCTTGCGATGATCGTGGTGTTCGCGCTCGCGATCGCCGTACCGTTCCGGCACGGCGACGACGACGATCGGGACCGGCCATGACCTCGATCGCCAGCCGTACGGCGGCACACGACCAGCCTGCCCGGCGCAACTGGACGGTCCGCCTGCGCGAGCGGCTCGGCCGGACGGTCCCACCCGGACAGCTGCTCCCCGACCGCCAGCCCGTATACGTGAGCTCGTGGATCTACGTCTTCGGCGTACTCACCCTGGCAGCCCTGCTGATCGTGCTCGCCTCCGGCGCCGTCCTGGCCTTGGGCGGACCCGCCTGGTGGCACACCTCGTCGACCGGGCACTTCGTGAACTCGCTACACCTGTGGAGCGTGGAGCTGTTCTTCGCGTTCATGGTGATCCACCTGTGGGGCAAGTTCTTCATGGCCGCCTGGCGGGGCAAGCGGGCGCTGACCTGGATCACCGGCGTGCTGTGCTTCGCCGGCTCCATCGGTACGGCGTTCACCGGGTACCTCTCGCAGTCGAACTTCGACTCGCAGTGGATCAGCACGCAGGCCAAGGACGGCCTCAACTCGGTCGGCGTCGGCGCCTGGTTCAACGTGCTGAACCCCGGCCAGATGCTCATGTGGCACATCGCCCTGCTGCCGTTCGTCGTCGGCGTCATCGTGGTGCTGCACGTGATCCTGGTCCGCCGGCACGGCGTCGTACCGCCGATCGACACCGAGGCGACCGAAGCCGGTCCT
>NZ_DASRVN010000295.1:0-5249 GCF_035655035.1 Kribbella sp.
CAGTAGATGCCGCGCGACCAGACCGCGGGTGTGCTTGGCGTTGTGCGACACGACCGTCCGTACGCCGTCGCGCTCGCGGACCACGTTCACCGACACCCACTTGTCCGCCTGCGCACCACTCGGCCGCCACGCGGCGACGTACGTCGAGGACCGGCAGTCGACGATCACGCCGTCGACGTCGGCCAGGGCGGCGCCGAGCGGTTCCCGCCAGACGGAGGCGAGCGATCCGTGGCCCGGCAGCGTCGTACCCATCGACAGCCGGTACGGCGGGACGCGGTCGGCCGGGCGGAGCGCGCCCCACGCGGCCGAGACGACGAGCAGCCGGTTCGCGGCCCGGCGCTTGGTCCCCGGGGAGAGCGTGGCGTAGCCGAGGGCGTCGTACAGGACGCCCGAGTACAGCTCGGAGACCGGGACGGCCGGCTCGGTGCGCCACAGGATGTTGCGCTCGACCTCGTCGTGCAGCGACGCGCCGACCTCGAGTACGTCGTGCGCGTCGGCGGACGCGGACACCTTCGCGAGTGTCTCGAGCACCTGCTCGCGGACCGGGTTCAGCTCCGGGAACGACAGCGTCTCCAGGTCCACGGGGCGCCCGCGCGACCGCCCGGTCTTGCCTTCCGAGGGCGGTAGGAGGATCAGTGTCACGTCAGCTCGTCCAGCGCGGCGAGGTCGGCGGGGGTCGGGTCCCAGGTGCCGGCGGCGACGTTCTGCGTGATCTGCTCGGGCTTCGTCGCACCCGCGATCACCGACGCGACCGCGGGCTGCGCGGCCAGACCGCCGATCGCCACGTCGATCATCGTCAGCCCGCGCTCGGCCGCGAACGTGTCCAGCGCCTCGATCTTGTCGAAGTCCGCCCGCGCCAGCCGCTCGGGCTGCGTCGCCAGCCGGGTGCCCTCGGGTGCCGACGTACCGCGCTTGTACTTGCCGGTCAGCAGACCGGAGGCGAGCGGGAAGAACGGCAGCAGGCCGATCCCGAGGTGCTCACAGGCCGGCACCAGCTCGTCCTCGACGTCGCGCTCGAGCAGGGAGTACTGGTTCTGGGCGCTGACGAAGCGCTCCAGGCCGTTCGACCGGGCCGTCCAGTCCGCGTCCACCACCTGCCAGCCCGCGAACTGGGAGCTGCCGATGTACCGCACCTTGCCCTCGGCAACCAACTCGGACAGGGCCGCCAAGGTCTCCTCGATCGGCGTCACCGGGTCCGGGAAATGCAGCTGGTACAGGTCGATCCAGTCGGTACCGAGCCGCCGCAGGCTGGACTCGACCGCCTTGCGGATGTACCGCCGGGAGCCACGCACGCCCCAGTCCGGGCCGTTCGCACCGCCCATGTCGCCGCCGAACTTGGTCGCGATCACGACCTCGTCGCGGCGCGACCCGAGCGCCTTGCCGAGCAGCTCCTCGCTGAATCCGTGCTCGCCGCGGTAGATGTCCGCGGTGTCGAACAGCGTGATCCCGGCGTCGATCGCGGCGTTCACAACAGCCTCGGTCCGGCTCGCGTCCAGCCGGCGCCCGAAGTTGTTGCAGCCCAGTCCGACGACGCTGACGGTCAGACCCGAGTCACCCAGCTGGCGGTACTCCATATTGCCCATGGGGCTCAGCCTAGTCACCGCATACAGTGGCCCTCATGCCGAGTCTCACCGTCGACGGCGCCCGTACTCGGGCCGCCGCGCTCTCCGTCCAGTCGTACGACGTCGACCTCGACCTCACCCAGGGCGAGCGGACGTTCGGATCCACCACGACGATCAGGTTCACGGCGTCGTCATCGGGCAGTTGGGTGGACGCCAAGCCTGACGAGCTGATCTCGGTGACGCTCAACGGTTCGGCCGTCGACGTGGCCGGCCTGAACGACGGACGGCTCGAGCTGACGGACCTGCAGGCCGAGAACGAGCTGGTCGTGGTCGCCACCATGGCGTACTCGCACGACGGTGAGGGACTGCACCGCGCGGTCGACGCCGCCGACGGCCTCGCCTACACGTACGCGATGTCGTTCCTGGACGCCGGCCCGCGGATCTTCGCGTGCTTCGACCAGCCCGACCTCAAGGCGCCGTACCGGTTCAAGGTCACGGCGCCGCAGGAGTGGCTCGTGCTCGGCAACGGCGCGGCCACGCAGGTCTCCCCCGGCCGGTGGGAGCTCGCCGAGACCAAGCCGCTGTCGACGTACTTCGTCACCGTGGTCGCCGGCCCGTACCACCAGGTCACCGATCACCACGACGGCATCAACCTCAGCGTCGTCTCCCGGCAGTCGCTGAAGGACGCGCTCGACCGCGAGGCCGCGGACATCTTCGAGGTCACCAAGCAGTCGTTCGACGAGTACCACCGGATGTTCGGCTACCGGTACCCGTTCGGCGAGTACCACCAGGCGTTCGTCCCGGAGTTCAACGCCGGCGCGATGGAGAACCCGGGCTGCGTGACGTTCCGCGACTCGATGGTGTTCCGGTCCGCGGCGACCGACGGCGAGCGCAGCCAGCGGGCCCGGACCATCGTGCACGAGATGGCGCACCAGTGGTTCGGCGACACCGTGACGATGAAGTGGTGGAACGACCTCTGGCTGAACGAGTCGTTCGCCGAGTACATGGCGCACCGGGTCGCGACCGCCGCCACCCGGTACTCCGACAACTGGCTCGACTTCGCCTACATGCGCAAGTGGTGGGGCCTGCAGGCCGACCAGCGGTCGTCGACGCACCCGGTCGCGGCCGACGCGGTCAAGGACGCCGCCTCTTCGCTCGACGACTTCGACGGCATCTCCTACGCGAAGGGCGCGGCGACCCTCAAGCAGCTCGCGGCGTACCTCGGTGACGACGTGTTCCTGGCCGGCATCAACGCGCACATCGCGGCCCACGAGTTCGGCAACGCGACCTTCGCCGACCTGGTCGGCAAGTGGACAGAGGCCGGCGCGACCGGGCTCGACGACTGGGCCCAGGCCTGGCTGCGGACCCCGGGCCTCGACACGCTGACCGTCGTCCGTACGGCGGGCGGCATCAAGCTGCACCGGAAGGCTCCCGCGGCGTACCCGGCCACCCGGCCGCACAAGCTCATCGTCGCCGGGTACGACGCGGACGGCGGCCGGACCGCGGTCGACGTACTGGTCGACGCCGACGAGGTGGACGTCGACCTGGACCCGTCGGTCGCCGTGGTGATCCCGGACGCCGGCGACGACAGCTGGGCGAAGATCCGGCTCGACGCGGACAGCCTCGCGAACCTGGCCGCCGTACTCCCGAAGATCACCGACGGCGTGACGCGGGCCGTCGTACTGAACAGCGTCCGGGACGCTGTCGCCGACGCCGAACTCGACCCGAAGGCCGGGTTCGACGTCGTCCTCGGGATGCTGCCGACGGAGACCAGCGACATCGCGGTCGGGACCCTGCTGAACTGGTCGGTCAGCCACCTGCTCGGCGTCTACCTCCCGTACGAGCCGTATCGCGGGCAACTGGCCGACGTACTGCGTGCCCGCTTGGAGACCGTCGAGGTCGGGAGCAGCGTGCAGTTGTCGTTGGCGCGCGGGTTCGTCCGGTTCACCGATGACGTCGATCGGCTGAAGGGCTGGCTCGCCGGTGACGGCGTACCGGACGGCGTCACGATGGATGCCGACCTGCGCTGGCTGGTCACCCTGCAGCTCGCGCGGCTCGGCGCGATCGGCGAGGCCGAGATCGACGCCGAACTGCGACGCGACTCCTCCTCCGAAGGCGTCGTGCACGCGACCCGCTGCCGCGCCGCGCTGCCGACCGCCGAGGCGAAGGAGCGCGCCTGGGGGCAGATCACCACCGACGCCGACCTCGCGAACTACGAGCTGTACGCCGCCTGCGAAGGGTTCTGGCACCCGGCGCAGGCCGAGCTGACCGCGCCGTACGTCGACCGGTACTTCGCCGAGATCGGCGGCACCGAGAAGCTCCGATCCGGGTGGGTCGTGGCGCGCAGCGCACAGCTCGCGTTCCCGCGGTACGCAGTTGAGCAGCGTGTCGTCGACCGCGGCAGCGCGCTCGTCGCGGACGAGTCCGTCGCGGCCGGGATCCGGCGGTCCGTGGCCGACGGCGTGGACGACGTGAAGCGGGCGCTGTCGGTGCGATCGGCGTTCGGCGGCTGACCCCTTGGTCGGCGGTCACGCCGTGTTGTGACTAATGTGACTGGTGTGACCAGGAGGACCCTGGTGACCAGGCAAGATGTGTTTTCGTGACGTAACCTCCACAATGACCGGGCGGCACGGCGCGCCGGTCTTGGTCAGGCCCAGCGTCCGGGAGAGACTGTCTAGAACCGCACAGGAGAACAAGGTCAATGCGCGAGGCGAGGCTCGTCGGTCTGAGCCAGGATGGGACGCAACTCATCCTGGCGCTGGCAGAGACGGGCGAGGAGTTCGCCGTTCCGGTCGACGACCGGTTGCGTGCGGCCCTCCGCGGCGACCGTGCCCGACTCGGCCAGCTGGAGATTCAAATGGAGAGCGCGCTGCGCCCACGAGACATCCAGGCTCGTATCCGCGCCGGCGAAAGTCCCGAGGCCGTCGCGGCGGTCGCCCAGATGCCGATGGAACGCGTGATGGCGTTCGCCGGCCCGGTCCTGGCCGAGCGGGACCACATCGCGACGCTCGCGCAGCGCGCCTCCGTCCGGCGCCGCGGCGGCGGCGACGCCCCGGCCCGGAACCTCGGCGCCTGGGTCACCGACCGGCTGCGGCTGCGGCACGTCGACCCGGCCTCGGCCGAGTGGGACGCCTGGCGCCGCGAGGACGGCCGGTGGGCGGTGCGCGTCTCGTACTTCGTCGAGTCCGACGACTCCGAGGACTCCGGCGAGGAGCAGAAGGACGAGAAGATCGGCATGTTCGCGTACGACGCTCCCGGGCGGTACGTCGTACCCGACGACGACGAGGCCCGCTGGCTGGTCGGCGAACAGGCGCAGGTGCTGCCGACCCCCGTCCAGCCGCAGCCTGGTGAGCGGCGGCTGGCCGCGGTCGCGGACATCGACCCGCTGATCGCCCCCGACCACGGCGCCGACAGCTACGAGGCCGGCTTCGAGGACACCGTCGCGCTGCGCCGCCGAAACCACCCGGTTTCCCGCGAGGAGTCCCAGGGCTACCGCGACGACTACCCCCGCGAGGTCTCCCGGGGGCCGCGCGAGTCCGACCGCTCCCTGCGCGAGTCCGACCGAACCTCACGCGAGTCCGACCGCACCTTGCGCGAGTCCGACCCTTCCCCGCGCCGGGTCCACTCGGTGCCCAACCCCGACGAGGAACCGACCCTGATCGACGTCCCCGTCGACCAGCCCCCCGC
>NZ_DASRVN010000296.1:0-7157 GCF_035655035.1 Kribbella sp.
CGTGATCACCGTCCCGCTGGCGGCCGGCGTACTGGCCTTCGCCGGGGTCGTCGTCTCGCCGGCCGTCGGAGCAGTGCTGATGTCGATCTCGACGATCGTGGTCGCGCTCAACGCCCAGCTGCTCCGCCGCCTCGACCTCTCACCCCGACGCCTCGCCGCCTAGCCCGTCCAGCGTCACCGCCACCAGGCGCGCTTTCGATCGTACGGCGCCTGCGGCGTTGAGGGCATGTACGGCGTACGTCGCGCCCGGTTGCGCATCGTGTCGAGCAGCTTGGGCGGCGGGACGGGTTCCGGATCAGTTGGCGGCCCGCCTGGCTTTCCGGAAGGAATCCGTCACGGAGCGACGATTTCCTTCCGGAAAGGCGAGGTCTACGCGGCAGGCAGCCGGCCGAGGAGACGTTGCATGGTAGCGATCTCGGTGGATTGGGCTGTCTGGATCTTCTTGGCGAGGGTTATCGCGGCAGCGTCCTTGCCGTTGGCCTGTTCGGTTTTGGACATGGTGATCGCGCCCTGGTGGTGCTTGATCATCATCGTGGTCCACATCCGGTCGTACATGCTGCCGGTGGCCTTGGACAGGTCGTCCATCTCCTGTGGGCTCATCATGCCGGTCATCGTGTGACCGCTGTGCATGCCGGGCGTCGGTACCGGCTTGCCCCACGTGGTCAGCCAGCCGGAGAGTTGCTCGATCTCCGGTGCCTGCGCGGCCTTGATCGCGGTCGCGAGGCTCTTCACCTGCGCGGTCGTTGCCTGCCGCAACGCCGAGTCGGCCATTTCGACGGCCTGCTGATGATGCGGGATCAGCTGCGTCGCGAACATCACGTCCGCGTCGTTGAACCCGGCAACGGGCGTGGAGGCCGGCGCGGTCGGCGTACTCGGCGTACTCGAGGGACTCGAGGTACTGCCGGTGTCCGAGCCGCAGGCGGAGATGCCGAGGACGGCGGCGAGAAGGGCGGCCGAGGCCGCGGTCGTACGGTAGACGTGCGTCATCACATTCCTTGGTGTGTTGGCGATTGCTGGGTACGGCGGAACGAGGCGCACGTCGGCCTATATCCGCAGTACACCCAACGACGGCACCGACAACCGCGGCGGGGACCGCTGACCCAACGCTCGGGTGCGTCCGTCGACGGGTACGCCGACGGCACGCCACACGAGCAGACTGCGCAGCCCGAGCAGCAAGGCGAGCAGCAGTACCAGCCCGGTCAGCACCGCAAGACACACGTCACCCATCCCTGCCATCTCGTCACCGGCGCCAACCTGCACGCTGGTGGCACCCGCGTGGGGGGTGTTGCGATGGGTGTCACGGCCGGGGCGGCGTACTGCATCGGCATCGCCTGGGGGAGCATGGCGGCGTCGTGGTGTGAGGTCAGGCCGTGCATCGCGAACACCCCGGTGAGCACGGTGAGTACGGCGAGGGGGCGAGGCGGTCGCGCTCCGCAGTCGTGTGCGCGTCCGGCCATCGCGGCAACAGTACAGACCTGGGCGATCTGCACAGTGACTACGCGCTGGGTGTGCAGACTGGACAATGAAGTAGGCCGCCAGCCGACGTACGTTCGGTGAAATCCCAGAGCTGGAGGTCCCACCATGGCCGGTTCTTCTGTTGGTGCTGACGACTACGCGCTCGCCCGGGTCCCGGAGCATGCGCGCTACTCGTGGTGGTCCGTCGCGACCCAGCGGTTCGGGCAGATCTCGGCGCTCAGCCAGTTCCTGCTCGGTGCGACGCTCGGGTTCGGGATGAGCTTCTGGCACGCGTTCTGGGCGCTGACGCTCGGCGCGGTGATCCTCGAGCTGGTGGCGATCCTGATCGGCGTGATCGGCGCCCGCGAAGGGTTGCAGACGTCGGTGATCGCGCGCTGGACCGGGTTCGGCCAGGCGGGGTCGTCGCTGATCGGGCTGGCGATCGGGATCAGCCTGATCGGGTGGTTCGGGATCCAGTCCGCGGTGTCCGCGGCCGGCCTGAGCCAGTTGATCGGCGTACTCCCGACCTGGGGCTGGTCGCTGGTCTTCGGGCTCGCGGTCACGCTCGTCGTACTGCGCGGCTTCCATTCGATGGCCTGGGTCGCGTACGTGACCGTCCCGGCGTTCCTGCTGCTGGTCGGCTGGTCGATCATCAGTGAGCTGTCCGACCACAGCCTCGGCTCGCTGGTCAGGTCGGCGCCGCCGGGTCCGCACCTGAGCCTGCTGGCCGGTACGACGCTGGTCGCCGGCGGGTTCATCGTCGGCGCGGTGATCACGCCGGACATGACCCGCTACAACCGCAGCGTCGGCGACGTGGTCAAGCAGACGGTGCTGGGCATCACGCTCGGCGAGTACGTGATCGGGCTGGTCGGCGTACTGCTCGCGCATGCCGTTGGTTCGGCCAACGTGATCACGATCGTCACCTCGTCGGTCGGCTGGGTCGGCACGCTGGTGATCATCCTCGGCACGATCAAGATCAACGACTGGAACCTGTACAGCTCCGGCCTCGGCGTCGTGAACTTCATCGGCACCGTCTTCGGCCGGCGGGTCAACCGGGCCGTGGTCACGCTGGTCGTCGGTGTGCTCGGCAGTGTGCTCGCGGCCGGTGGGATCCTGGACAAGTTCACCGAGTTCCTGATCGTGCTCGGGGTCGCGTTCCCGCCGATCGCCGGGATCATGGTCGCGGAGTACTTCGTGGTGAAGCGCTGGCGCCCCGACCTGGAGGCGACCCGGGCCGAGGGCACGCTGCCGGCGACCGCGCCGACCTGGGTACCGGCGACGATCGTGATCTGGGTCGGCGCCGCGCTGATCGGCAAGTACGTCACCGTGGGTCTGCCGAGCATCAACTCGCTGCTGGTCGGATTCCTCGCGTACGTCGTCGCCGGCAAACTCGGCCTGATCCGCGGCCTCGGCACCAGCCACACCATGAACCCAGAACCCACCACCGGCGTCAACGCCGTACCTGCAACCAACTGATCCGTCCAACGGGAGGAAATGGAATGCGTATCGGTATCGATGTCGGGGGTACGAATACCGACGCCGTGCTGCTCGACGGGACCGCCGTGCTGGCGGCGAACAAGTCCGCGACCAGTGCGGACGTGACGGCCGGCATCATCGACACCCTGGACCGGCTGCAGGCGGAGCGATCGTTCGACCCGGCGCAGGTGCAGGCCGTGATGATCGGCACCACGCACTTCATCAACGCGCTGGTCGAGGCCCGCCGGCTGGCTCCGACCGCGGCGCTGCGGCTCGGGCTCCCGGCGACGGCGTCCCTGCCCCCGCTGGTCGACTGGCCGGAGCGGCTGGTCGAGGCGATCAGCGGGCGCAGCTACCTGGCGCACGGCGGGCACGAGTTCGACGGCCGGCACATCGCGGAGCTGGACGAGGACGAACTGCGCCGGCACGCCGCGGACATGCAGCAGCACGGCGTCCGGTCGGTGGCGATCTCGTCGGTGTTCTCGCCGGTGAGCAACGAGTTCGAGCTGCGCGCCGCCGAGATCCTGCGCGCCGAGCTCGGCGACGACGTGGCGATCTCGCTGTCCCACGAGATCGGCCGGATCGGCCTGCTGGAACGCGAGAACGCGACCATCATCAACGCCGCGCTCCGCGAACTCGCCGCGAGCATCGTCGACGGCCTGTCCGGCGCGGTCGCCGGCCACGGCATCTCCGCGCCGCTGTACCTGAGCCAGAACGACGGCACGCTGATGGACGTCGACTTCGCCCGCCGGTACCCGGTCGCCACGTTCGCGTCCGGCCCGACGAACTCGATGCGCGGTGCCGCCCTGCTGTCCGGGCTCGACACCTGCGCGGTGGTCGACGTCGGCGGTACGACGAGCGACGTCGGCGTACTCACGCACGGCTTCCCGCGGGAGGCGACGACCGAGGTCGACGTGGCCGGCGTCCGGACGAACTTCCGGATGCCCGACGTACTCAGCATCGGGATCGGCGGCGGCAGTTTGGTGGCCGACGGCAACGGTCAGGTGACGGTCGGCCCGCGGTCGGTGGGTTACCGGCTGACCGAGGAGGCGCTGGTCTTCGGCGGCCGGACGCTGACCGCGACGGACATCGCGGTGGCGGCCGGGCGGGCCGAGGTGGGCGACACGGAGGCGGTGGCCGATCTCGATCCGACCCTGGTGAAGGCCGCGCTCGCGCGGGTCGCGGCGGATATCGCGGACGCGGTGGAGCGGATGCGTACGTCGCCGGATCCGCTGCCGGTGGTGGCGGTCGGCGGCGGGTCGATCCTGCTCCCGGACGACCTGCCCGGCAGCCTCGCCGTACACCGGCCGGAGAACTTCGCGGTCGCGAACGCGATCGGCGCCGCGATCGCGCAGGTCGGCGGTGAGGTCGATCGGGTCTACGCGGTCGACCCGGGCCGCCGCGACGCGGTCGTCGACGAGGCCCGCCAGGAGGCGGTCGACCGCGCGATTGCTGCCGGCGCCGACCCGGCGGCGGTGCGGATCGTGGACTTCGACGAGGTACCGATCCCGTACCTGCCCGGCAACGCCACCCGCATCCGCTGCAAGGCGGTCGGCGACCTGCGACTGGGGGCCGCGTCATGAGCGCCGGCAGCCCGGAGGCGGATCGCCAGGCCATCACAACGGGGCGGCAAGGCCGCCGCCCCGCGGCGCAGCCGGCGGAGACCGTGATTGTGATGGGCCCGGGATCCGGGGTGGAGTGGTTGCGATGAAACTTCGTGCTGAAGACCTGGGGGCGCTTGCCCGGGGTGCCGCCGTGCTGGGGACCGGGGGCGGTGGGGATCCGCACATCGGGCGGTTGCTGGCCCAGCAGGCGTTGAAGGAGCACGGGCCGGTGGAGATCGTTGCCGTCGGCGACCTTCCGGACGACGCCTGCGTACTGCCGGTAGCGATGATGGGCGCACCAACGGTTATGGTGGAGAAGCTGCCGTCCGCCGACCAGATCTCGGTCGCCGTGCAGACGCTGGCGAAGTACGTCGGGAAGACGCCGACCCACCTGGCCTGCATCGAGGCCGGCGGCGTGAACTCGACCGTCCCGGTGATCGCCGCCGCCCAACTCGGGCTGCCCCTGGTGGACGGCGACGGGATGGGCCGGGCGTTTCCCGAGCTGCAGATGGTGCTGCCGACGCTCGCCGGGATCGAGGCGACGCCGATGGCGATCGTCGACGAGAAGGGCAACCGCGGCGTCTTCGACACGATCACCAACGAATGGGCCGAACGCCTGGCCCGCTCGACCGCCATCGACATGGGTTGCTCGTCGATCGTGTCGCTCTACGCGATGACCGGCGCCGAGGTGCGCAGGTCGTACGTCGTCGGCACGCTCAGCAAGTGCGTCACGATCGGCCAGGCGATCGAACGGGCGCGACGCGCGCACACCGATCCGGTCTCGGCGGTCGTGGACGAGCTCGGCGGCCGTCTCCTGCACGTGGGCAAGGTCGTCGACGTACAACGCCGTACGACGACCGGCTTCGCCCGCGGTGACGCCGCCGTCGACGGGCTGGACGCCTCGCACGGACGGCTGCTGACGCTCCGCTTCCAGAACGAGCATCTGGTCGCGGAGCTCGACGGTACGGCGGTGGCGACCACGCCGGACCTGATCATCGTGCTCGACACCGAGTCCGGTGAACCGATCACCACCGAGGCGCTGCGGTACGGCCACCGGGTCAGCGTGCTCGCCGCGCCCGCCGACGAACGCTGGCACTCCCCGGAGGGCATCGAGCTGGTCGGCCCGCGGTACTTCGGCTACGACCTCGACCCGATCCGCGCCTTGGAGACCGTATGAGCTGGCAACTCGGCATCGAGCACCTGCGCGACCTCGCCCGCGGCGCGGCGATCCTCGGGACCGGCGGTGGCGGCGACCCGTTGATCGGGCGGCTGCTGGTCGAACAGGCGATCCGCGAACACGGGCCGGTGACCGTACTCGATCCGGACGAACTCGGCGACGACGCGTTCGTGATCCCGACCGCGCAGATGGGCGCGCCGACCGTGATCGTGGAGAAGATCCCGCGCGGCAGCGAACCGGTCGGCGCGCTGCGGGCGCTGGAGAAGCACCTCGGCCGCCGCGCCGACGCCACGATGCCGATCGAGTGCGGCGGCATCAACTCGATGATCCCGCTGCTGGTCGCGGCCCGGACCGGGCTGCCGGTGGTCGACGCGGACGGGATGGGCCGGGCGTTCCCGGAGCTGCAGATGGAGACGTTCTCGGTGTACGGCGTACCGGGGTCGCCGATGGCGATCGCCGGCGAGCACGACGAGACCGTGGTGATCGACACCGGTACCGACAACAAGCAGATGGAGTGGCTGGCGCGGGGGATCACGATCCGGCTGGGCGGGGTCGCGCACATCGCGGAGTATTCGATGACGGGTGCCGAGGTGAAGCGGACCGCCGTACCGCGGACGTTGTCGCTCGGGTTGTCGATCGGGCGCGCGGTGCGGGAGGCGCGGGCGGCGCACGCGGATCCGGTCGAGGCGATCCGGGAGGCGCTGGCGCCGACGCTGTACAGCCACCTCCGGGTGCTGTTCCGCGGCAAGGTGGTCGACGTGGAACGCCGTACGCTCGAGGGCTTCGCACGTGGCCGGGCTCGGTTCACGTCGTACGACGGGACGTCGCAGCTGGAGCTCCGCTTCCAGAACGAGAACCTGGTCGCGGAGGTCGACGGCGAGGTGGTGTGCACGGTGCCGGACCTGATCTGCGTCCTGGAGGCCGACACCGCGGAGCCGATCACCACCGAGGGCCTGCGCTACGGCCAACGCGTCACGGTCGTGGGCATCTCGACGCCGGACCTGATGCGTACGCCGGAAGCGCTGGCCGTCTTCGGCCCGTCGTGCTTCGGGCTGGACGTCTCGTTCAACCCGGTCGAGGACCGCGCCGAGACGCCCGCTGCCGTCTCCCACGCCCTCACCCCCTGACCCCCGGCCCGCCGCGCTGACCCCTCCACGGCGGGCCGGGGTTCCAACCCGGACGTTCCGCACTGACCAACTGTTCGGACCGGGCGGCCGCCACGCTCACGCAACCCCCGGACTGGGCCGGTTGGCGCGTTTGGTCAGTGAGGGAGGTCCGCAGTGGCAGGATCGGTGCATGACCACAGTGGTCCGCGAGCAGGACCTGGAGGCGCTGGTTGTCGGGGTTACGTTGCTCGGGTCCGGCGGTGGGGGTGACACGGGCGCGTTCGGGCGGATGTTGCGGCGGCGGCTCGGGGCGGGGGAGTTGGTACTGCGGGACGCCGT
>NZ_DASRVN010000297.1:0-9956 GCF_035655035.1 Kribbella sp.
CATCAGCGGCCGGCACGTGCTGATCGTCGAGGACATCATCGACACCGGCCTGACGCTCACCTGGCTGGTCAGCAACCTGCAGTCCCGCGGCCCGGCCTCGGTGGAGATCTGCACCGCGTTCCGGAAGCCGGACGCGGCCGCAAAGATGGCGGTCCCGGTGAAGTACGTCGGATTCGACCTGCCGGACGAGTTCGTCGTCGGGTACGGGCTCGACTACGCGGAGAAGTACCGGAACCTGCGCTGCGTCGCGACACTGGCGCCGCACGTCTACTCCTGAGCCCCGCTACCGGGCAGACTTGGCGGCAGCCTGTACAACGGGTCGCACCCGTCCTTTCGTGACCCTCGTGGTGTGTTGTCTTGTGCGACACGAGACACTTGGACTGGTGTTACCGTCACAAGCCCGCATACCCGGGCCTGCCGAGCTAGGAGGGACGGGGCCTCGGCCCCGATCATGGACGTGAAGCGCATCTTCCGCGGACCCCTGTTCTGGATCGTCGTCGCCTTCCTGGGCGTACTGGTGATCGGGCAGCTCCTGACCGGCTCGTCCGGGTACAAGACCGAGTCCACCGGCCAGGTCGTCCAGCTGATCCAGCAGGCGAAGTCGTCGAGCGACAAGACGATCAAGTCCGTGACGCTGAACAACCCGGACGAAGAGATCCAGGTCGAGAAGACCGACGGCACCAAGATCCAGGCGCACTACGTCGACGGCCAGGGCCAGAGCCTGGGCAGCGACATCCAGAGCCTGTACCAGGACGGCAAGATCGAGAAGTACGACGTTGAGAACCCGAAGCCGAGCTTCATCGGCCAGGTGTTCTCCACGCTGATCCCGTTCCTGCTGATCGCGGTGGTGTTCATCTTCCTGATGAACTCGATGCAGGGCGGCGGCTCGCGAGTGATGAGCTTCGCCAAGTCGAAGGCGAAGCTGGTCACCAAGGACACCCCGAAGACCACGTTCTCCGACGTCGCCGGTGTCGACGAGGCGATCGAGGAGCTCGGCGAGATCAAGGAGTTCCTGCAGGAGCCCGGCAAGTTCCAGGCGGTCGGGGCGAAGATCCCGAAGGGCGTGCTGCTCTACGGCCAGCCCGGTACCGGCAAGACGCTGCTGGCTCGTGCGGTCGCCGGTGAGGCCGGGGTGCCGTTCTACTCGATCTCCGGTTCGGACTTCGTCGAGATGTTCGTCGGTGTCGGTGCCTCCCGGGTCCGGGACCTGTTCGAGCAGGCCAAGACGAACGCCCCGGCGATCGTGTTCATCGACGAGATCGACGCCGTCGGCCGGCACCGTGGCGCGGGTCTCGGCGGCGGCCACGACGAGCGCGAGCAGACGCTGAACCAGCTGCTGGTCGAGATGGACGGCTTCGACGTCCGTGGCGGTGTGATCCTGATCGCAGCCACCAACCGGCCGGACGTGCTGGACCCGGCGCTGCTGCGGCCGGGTCGGTTCGACCGGCAGATCGCCGTCGACGCGCCGGACCTGCCGGGCCGGACGCAGATCCTCAAGGTGCACGCCCGGGGCAAGCCGATGGCGCAGGACGTCGACCTCACCGCGGTCGCCCGCCGGACGCCGGGCATGACCGGTGCCGACCTGGCCAACGTGCTGAACGAGGCGGCCCTGCTGACCGCCCGGTCGAACGCGCAGCTGATCGACAACCGCGCTCTGGACGAGGCCATCGACCGCGTGATCGCCGGTCCGCAGCGCCGGACCCGGCTGATGTCGGACAAGGAGAAGGTGCTCACCGCGTACCACGAGGGCGGTCACGCCCTGGTCGCCGCGGCGCTGCCGCACTCCGACCCGGTGCAGAAGGTCACGATCCTGCCGCGCGGCCGCGCGCTCGGCTACACGATGGTGATGCCGGACGAGGACAAGTACTCCACCACCCGCTCCGAGATGCTGGACAAGCTGGCCTACATGCTCGGCGGCCGGGCGGCCGAGGAGATGGTCTTCCACGACCCGACCACGGGTGCCAGCAACGACATCGAGAAGGCCAGCGGGCTGGCCCGCGCGATGGTCACGCAGTACGGGATGACCGAGCGGCTGGGCGCGATCAAGTTCGGTCAGGACGGCAGCGAGCCGTTCCTCGGCCGCGACTTCGGCAGCCAGCGGAACTACTCCGAGGAGGTCGCCGCGGCGGTCGACGAGGAGGTCGGCAAGCTGATCCTGAACGCGCACCAGGAGGCCTTCGACATCCTGGTCGAGAACCGGTCGGTCCTGGACCACCTGGTCGAGGAGCTGCTGGAGAAGGAGACCCTGGACAAGCACCAGATCGCCCGGATCTTCGAGCCGGTGATCATGCGCGAGCGGCGGCCGGCCTGGACCGGCTCTTCCACCCGGGTGCCGTCCGACCAGCCGCCGGTGATGCCGGTCCCGACCCCCGCGGAGCAGAACGGGCAGAACGGCCACGAGGGCTCGCTGTCCGACGTGCTGCCGGGCGGTTCGGTCGGCCCGGACGAGGCGATCCGCCCGCCGGACTACGGCAGCGGCCCGACCCCGCCGAGCCACCAGTAAGCGTCGTCGCGAACGCCGCCACCCGGATCGGGTGGCGGCGTTTTCGTGTGCCCGGCAGGTAGCGTTCCAGGGTGACGTCACCGAAGTTCGACCATGCGCGCGCCGAGCGGGCGGTCCGCGAGCTGTTGTTCGCGATCGGCGAGGACCCGGACCGGGAGGGGCTGCGGGACACCCCGGCGCGGGTGGCCCGGTCGTACGCCGAGATCACCGCCGGGCTCGGGCAGGGCGCCGAGGACGTGCTGACCACCACGTTCGCGCTCGAGCACGACGAGATGGTGCTGGTGAAGGACATCGAGGTGTGGAGCCTGTGCGAGCACCATCTGGTGCCGTTCACGGGGGTCGCGCACGTCGGGTACATCCCGAGCCGGGACGGGCGGGTCACCGGGCTGTCGAAGCTCGCCCGGCTGGTCGACGTGTACGCGAAACGCCCGCAGGTCCAGGAGCGGCTGACCACCCAGATCGCCGAGTCGCTGGTGGAGATCCTCAAGCCGCGCGGCGTGATCGTCGTGATCGAGTGCGAGCACCTGTGCATGACGATGCGCGGCGTCCGGAAACCGGGCGCCAAGACCATCACCTCCGCCGTCCGCGGCCAGCTCCGCAACCCCAGCACCCGCGCGGAAGCGATGAGCCTGATCGTCGGGTGACCCCCCCGTAGCCCGTGACCCCCTGCGGTCGTTGAAGTTTGAGAGTGCGGGACTATGGACATTCTGTCGCTGAGCGTTTACTTTCCGTAGTGGTGCTTGGCCAACGGGGACCAGGTGCCGGTGTGAGGAGGACAGGATGTCGGGGCGTTTCCGGATCGGCGCCGCACTCGCCGGGGTCGTCGCCCTGACGGCCACCGGGCTGGCGGCGGCGAACTGGGCCACCGCGGACACGCGGGTCAAGACCGCGAAGCCCGCGAATCTCACCGTCGACCCACTGGTCGCGGAGACGCTGGAGGCGGAGCTCGGCTCGGACTCGGGGGTCGTGGGCAGCTACTACGACGACGCCGGCGAGCTGGTCGTCGCGGTTTCGAACCTGTCGACCGCCGAGCTGGTCCGCCAGATCGGCGCGATCCCGCGGCTGGTCAAGTACACGGCCCGCCAGCTGAACGCCGTACAGGACGAGCTGAACCACGTCGCCACCACGTCCAGCGCCGGCAAGGTGCGGTCCTGGTACGTCGACCCGATCACCGGGACCGTCGTCGTGTCGGTGCCGAAGAACGCGCACGACTCGATCACCGACCGGTTCCTGTCCCGCGCGGAGGCGAACGGCGACCAGGTGACGGTCCGCCGGGTCGCCGGCACGATCCGGACCACCGCGGACGACTTCAGCCTGCGCGGCGGCGTCCAGGTCGACAAGAACACCGGGTACGTCTGCTCGCTCGGCTTCAACGCCCAGACCCGCCAGGGCGCCCGGATCTTCCTGACCGCCGGGCACTGCACGTCCGGCAAGCCGTCGTTCTCGCGGAACGGGTACATCCTCGGCAACACCTACACCTCGATCTTCCCGGGCAGCGACTTCGGCTCGGTCGGCGTGATCGAGGGCTGGGACCAGCAGGGGTACGTCGAGGGCTGGGGCAACGGCAACGTCGCGGTCAAGGGGATCGCGGACGCCACCATCGGCTCGACGCTGTGCAAGTCCGGGAAGAGCACCGGCTGGACCTGCGGCCGGATCGTCGCCCGGAACGTGACCGTCAACTACGGCAACAACCGGGTGGTCCGGGGCCTGTTCCAGCACACCGCGTGCGTCGAGGCGGGCGACTCCGGCGGCGCCAACATGACCGGCAACTACGCGCAGGGCATCACCAGCGGGGCGGCCCTGATCGACGGCCAGTGCCTGGAGAAGTACGGCCAGACGAACGAGTCGTACTCGCAGCCGATCGGCGTGGTCCTGCAGTCCACCAAGTCCCGGCTGATCCTCGCCAACTGACCTCTCTGTAGGCCTTGGGGGTGCGGGCTACTACGGTGTGTGGGTGAGAACTGAGCCGTGGGGTCACGTCGACGGGTTGCCGGTGCTGGACCGGTGCCTGGTCATGGGCGTGGTGAACGTGACACCGGACTCGTTCTCCGACGGTGGCGAGTGGTTCGAGCCGGCCGCCGCGATCAAGCACGGCCGGGAGTTGCTGGCCGAGGGCGCCGACCTGCTCGACGTCGGCGGTGAGTCGACCCGCCCGCGGGCCGTGCGGCCGTCGCAGGAGGAGGAGCTCCGCCGGGTGATCCCGGTCGTCGAGGCGCTCGCCGCGGAGGGCGCGATCATCTCGGTCGACACCATGCGGGCCCCGGTCGCGGAGCTGGTGCTGGACGCCGGCGCCACGATGATCAACGACGTGTCCGGCGGCCTGGCCGATCCGGACATGCTCCCGCTGATCGCCGACCGCGGCGCGCCGTACCTGTGCATGCATTGGCGCGGGCACTCGCTCGACATGCAGAACAAGGCGCAGTACGCCGACGTGGTTGCGGAGGTGATCGCCGAGCTCGCCGAGCGCCTCGAGGTGCTGAGCGCGGCCGGCATCGACCTGAACCGGGTCGCGCTCGACCCCGGGCTCGGGTTCGCGAAGAACGCGGAGCACAACTGGGAGATTCTTCGCCGGTTGCGGGAATTCGCCGTACTGGAAAGACCGTTGCTGATCGGTGCGTCCCGGAAGACGTTCCTCGGTAGGCTGCTCGCCGACGAGCAGACCGGTGAACCCAGACCGGCCGTACGACGAGACGACGCGAGCGTGGCCGTATCCGCCCTGGCCGCCGCCGCGGGTGCCTGGTGTGTCCGGGCGCACGCGGTGGCACCGAACGTGGACGCGGTCCGGGTGGCGAAGAGATGGGGAACGGTATGACGGATGCACCACGGCAGGGCACCGGAGGCGATGCTGCACCGAAGAAGTCTGCCAGTGCTACCGTCGAGGACGCCGTACTGAATGCGAACACCGCCTTCTACAACGCGTTCGAGGCCGGCGACCTGGATCTGATGGCGGCCGTCTGGCTGCCGGATCCGGATCCGGTCTGCATCCATCCGGGCAACGCGGCGATCTCCGGGTACGCCGAGATGATGCGGGCCTGGGCGATGATCTTCGCGAACACGCCGTACATCCAGTTCTTCCTGACCGACGTCCAGGTGCGGGTGGATGAAGACGTGGCATACGTCACGTGTACGGAGAATGTCCTGTCCTCTGGTGAGGGTGCGCCGGAGGAGGGGTTCGCTGGTGGGAAGGCGCTCGCGACCAACGTTTTCCGCAGAACTTCCGCCGGCTGGCGGTTGTGGATCCACCATGCCTCCCCGGTACTGTCGTCTGGGGGCCAATCGGAGGAGGCGGAATGAGTGGTCCCATGTTTCCGCCTGACGTGATCGAGATCCGGGGCATCCGCGGGTTCGGGCGCCACGGGGTGTTCGACCACGAGCGGGCCGACGGGCAGGAGTTCGTCGTGGACGTCCGGCTGGAGCTGGACACCCGGCCCGCTGCCGCCTCCGACGACCTGGCCGACACCGTGAACTACGGGGTGCTCGCCGAGCAGGTGCACACCGCGATCGAGACCGACCCGGTGGACCTGATCGAGACCCTCGCCCAGCGCATCGCCGCTGTCTGTCTTGCCGACGAACGGGTGACAGCGACGGCCGTGACCATCCACAAACCCTCGGCGCCGATCACGGTGCCGTTCGACGACGTTGTCCTGACCGTGCAGCGCAGAGCCGGAGAATCCTCGTGACTGAGACCCCTAGCCCCCACGTCATCGACGCGGACACCTTGAGCGGAGGCCTCAAGCCGATCCGCCAGCTGATCCTGTCGCTCGGCAGCAATCTCGGCGACCGGGAGGCCAACCTGCAGGGCGCGGTGGACGCGCTGCGGGACACCCCGGACGTCGTCGTGGTCGAGGTCTCGCCGGTGTACGAGACCCAGCCTGTCGGCGGCCCGGACGAGTCCGGTCCGTACCTGAACATCGTGCTGCTCGCCGACACCACGCTCGGCGTCGACCTGCTGCTGGAGCGGGCGCACGCGGTCGAGGAGGCGTTCGGCCGCGAGCGCAGCGTGCCGGGCGCGCCGCGGACCCTGGACATCGACCTGATCACCTACGGGCAGAAGACCATCGAGACCGAGGAGCTGACGATCCCGCATCCGCGGGCGCACGAGCGCGCGTTCGTGCTGGCGCCCTGGCTCGACATCGAGCGGGACGCCGTACTGCCGGGTCACGGCCCGGTGGCGGAGCTGCTCGCCAAGGTCGGTACCGACGGTGTGACCAAGCTCGACATCGAGCTGCAGTAGTGGTGTCCGGCGGTACCGAGCCCGGCCGGGCGCCTCAGCAGGAGCCGCCCGAGGGCTCGGTGCGGCCGACGTCGCGCCGGCTGCTGGTCGCGATCGCCGTCCTCGGCCTCGCGATCGGCCTGACGCTGGTGAAGGTGGTCGAGTCCAGCGGTGGGGTCGCCCCGACGGTGTCGTTGCTGACCCTGATCGCCTGGCTGTTCCTGGCCGCGCTGCTGTTCGTCGCCGCCCGCAACACCCATCAGCGGATCCAGGTACGCCGGGAACGGATGGAACCGTCGCGGGCGGTGTTCCTGTTGATGATCGGGAAGGCGAGCGCTTTTGTCGGCGCGTTGTGCACCGGTGTTTACGCAGGGTTCGCGTTAAGCTTCGTGCAGGCGATGGGTTCCTCAGGACCTCGTAACAGAGTGATCATGGCCGGTGCTGCGGCGGTGATCTCGGTGCTGGTCGTCACGGCCGGATTGTTGCTCGAACGGGCGTGTCGTATTCCCGATGACCCCGACGAGAGCGCCTAACATGGCGACCCATGGGGTCAAGGGGTAGCCGCCGTCGAACCAGGACCACAGTTCTCACCGTTGCCAACGCATCGCTGATCGTTGTCTGTCTGGGTGTGAGTATCGCGCTGTTCTCGCAGAACGCCTGGATTCTCCGGGCCGCTGCGATCGCCGCCGCGCTGGTCGCGGTCGCGGGCGCGGTCCTGTTCCGGCACCAGTTGCTGGTCGAGCGGCTGGCCCATTCCGACGAGCGCGCCCAGGTCGCGCAGGAGTACTCGCGGATCACCAGCGCGCGCGTGGTCGAGAACGCGGAGTTCGTCGACCTCATGCAGCGCCGGCTGGACAAGATCGACCAGCGCCTGGACAAGATCGACGAGGAGGTCGCGACCGTCGTCGCCGCGGGGGACAAGCACTCCCAGGCCGACGCCCCGACCGTGGTGGACCTCAAGCTCCGGGGCCTCGCCGCCTCCTGAGCACCCTGTAGGTTCGGCCGTGTGGATCTCGCCGAACTGCTGAAGGTTGCCGAAGCCGCCGTCGCCCGCGGGCGGGCCGTCACCGAGTCGATGGCCCCGGGGGTGCTGACCTCCAAGGGCGACCGGGACATGGCGTCCGAGGTGGACTTCGCCGTCGAGCGCGAGGTCCGGGCGTTCCTCGAACGCGAGACGCCGGACATCGGCGTCCTCGGCGAGGAGGAGGGCGGCGCGACCGACGGGACGCGCTGGGTGCTGGACCCGGTCGACGGGACGGTCAACTTCATCCACGGCGTACCGCTGTGGGCGATCTCGCTGGGCCTGATCCACGAGGGCCGGGCAGTCGCCGGCGTGATCGACCACCCGGCGCTGAACACGACGTACGTCGCGGCCGAGGGACTGGGCGCGACCTGCAACGGGACGCCGATCCGGGGCAGCGAGTGCGCCGAGCTGTCCGAGGCATTGGTTGCCGTGGGCGACTATGCGGTCGGCCCGAACGCGGAGCAGGCGAACACCGCCCGGGTCGCGCTCACCCAGCAGCTGTTCCCGCGGGTCCAGCGGCTGCGGATGATCGGTACGGCGGCCACCGCGCTGACCTGGACGGCGCACGGGTACTTCGACGCGCTGATCATGTTCTCGAACAAGCCCTGGGACACGATGGCCGGCGTGTCGATCTGCCGCGAGGCGGGCGTCACGGTCCTCGACCTCGACGGCACCGACCACGCGCCCGAGTCGCGCGGCGTCTTCGCGGTCAGCCCGCACCTGAAGGACCAGCTGCTCGACCTACTTGTCGATGTCGCCGACCACGAAGAACATGCTGCCCAGGATCGCGATCATGTCCGGGATGATGGTGCCGGGGAGTAGCGCGGGCAGGGCGGAGATGTTGTTGAAGCTGGCCGAGCGAAGCTTCAGCCGCCACGGGGTCTTGTCGCCGCGAGAGACCAGGTAGTACCCGTTGATGCCGAGCGGGCTCTCGGTCCACGCGTACGTCTGGCCCTCGGGGACCTTGAGGATCTTCGGCAGCCGGACGTTCACCGGTCCGGCCGGCAGCGTCATCAGCTTGTCGAGGCAGGCGTCGACCAGGTCGAGCGACACCTTCACCTGTTCCAGCAGTACGGCGAACCGCGCGAAGCAGTCGCCCTCCGGACGGGTCACCACCCGCAGCACGTCCTGCAGGTCGCCGTACGCCAGGTAGGGCTCGTCGCGGCGCAGGTCCGCGTCCACCCCGGAGGCACGGGCGATCGGGCCGGAGACGCCGTACTGCGCGATCAGTTCGGGGGCGAGCTTGCCGACGCCGACCGTCCGGGCGCGGAAGATTTCGTTGCCGAGGATGATCTCCTCGATGTCGGGCAGCCGCTTGCGGACCGCGGCGGAGGCGGCGCTCGCGCGGCCGAGCCAGCCGTTCGGCAGGTCCTCCTTCAGGCCGCCGATCCGGTTGAACATGTAGTGCATCCGGCCGCCGGACAGCTCCTCCATCACCGCCTGGATGGTCTCGCGCTCGCGGAACGCGTAGAACACCGGCGTGATCGCGCCCAGCTCGAGCGGGTACGAGCCGAGGAACATCAGGTGGTTCAGCACCCGGTTCAGCTCGGCCAGCAGGGTGCGCAGCCAGACGGCGCGCTCGGGGACCTCGAGGTTCATCATTCGCTCGACGGCCAGCACCACGCCGAGCTCGTTCGCGAACGCGGACAGCCAGTCGTGCCGGTTCGCCAGCACGATGATCTGCCGGTAGTCGCGGACCTCGAAGAGCTTCTCGGCGCCGCGGTGCATGTAGCCGATGATCGGCTCGCACCCGACGATCCGCTCACCGTCCAGGGTCAGCCGCAACCGCAGCACCCCGTGCGTCGCCGGATGCTGCGGACCGATGTTGAGCACCATGTCCGTGGTCGCCAACTCCGAGCCGGCCCCGGTGCCACCCCGCTCGAATCCGGCAGCACCCGCCCCGACTCCGACCACTCTTTCCGTGCTCATACCCCCTATCGTGACAGGCTGGGGGCGTGGATGACCTCTTCGCACCCTCGGATGTCAGTTGGACGCCGGTCTCGCCGAAGCTGGCTACGTTGCGCCGGCTGAACGCGGCGATCATGGCGGGGCTGGCCGCGATCGCGGCGCTGCTCGCGCTCGGGCTGACGGTTGGCTGGCTGTACGGCGTGCTCGCGGTGGTGGTGATCGCCCTGGTCTTCGTCTGGGCGTGGATCCTGATCGGGCGCAACCAGCGGTCCTGGAAGTACGCCGAGCGTGAGGACGAGCTGCTGGTC